>CAYFJO010000617.1:0-5704 GCA_964343305.1 uncultured Pirellulaceae bacterium
TAGTCGAACGCGAATACCCGCAGCGACTTGACCGTGCCGCGCGGTATTCCTTTCAGCCCGCCGCCGGTGTAGACGTCGGAGAGATAGACGACGCCATCCTTGCGCGTCAGATCGACTCGCTCGGCTATGACCGGCGGTTTGGGTGTTTTCCGAAGCGGAATCGGTTCCAGCGCGGCGTAGTCCGGATCTTCAAACAACAAGACCATGTTGTCGAATATGTCGACCAGGTAAAGGTTCCAGGGCGAGCTGGCGTCCATCTGAGCGGAGACGAGAAAGTACTTCTCGCTAAGCGGATAGGGATGCAGGAATTTCGGCCAGGAACTGTTCACCAACCCGTCCCGGATTACGGGTTCCACTTTTTTGCCGTATCCGGGAATCCGCTGCACCGCCCCGTCGGCCTCTTGGGTTCCCACGGCGGGATCGAAGATAATCAATTCGCCCATCCGCGCCGGACCGTGATGCCCGGAAATGACGCCCACGAACTTCGAGGGATGGCCGGGAATTGGCCGAGCGAAAAAGGTCGAATTGGGCCAGAATGAGTTGCTGCCATAAAGGGCCGTTTGCCCTGTGCCGTCGGGGTTCATGTGCATCACGACGCGCGTGAAATAATGCGGCGTGTCGGTATATTCCCAGCGGGTGAACATCACGCGACCGTCGTTGTCCACCGTGGGGCACCAATCGTGGTCTTGGTCGAAACAGAGCTGGCGGACACCCTCACCGTCGGCGTTCATGCGATAGAGATTGGCGACCTGGTTACCACCTCCCACGCAGGGCACGCCCTGAAAACAGGCGGTCGAGCCGAACACGATTTGGCCGTTGGGCAGGTAACACGCATCGTAGTTGTCTACGTCGGGTTCACTCTTGGTGACCTGACGAAGGTTCTTGCCGTCGGCGTCGATTTCGTAAATCTGAAATCGCCGATCTTCGCCTCGCATCGAGAACAGCATCCGCCGCGCGTCGAAGTTCAGGTCGACGTCGCCCACGAACAGACCCTGCTGCGGCCGGTACACCGTCGTCAACTTGCCGTCGGCACGCACCGGAGAGAGAACGGCAATCTCGTTGTCGAACGCGCCACTAGGTAAGGCGCAGTTGCCCTGCCAGTTTTGCGGCATGCCCAAATGCCCGCGGCGGCGGACGAGCAGCAGCTTCTCGAAATCCAACAGCGGGTTGGCCAACAAGGCCTCGTGTTGCAGCGCCGAATATTGCTCGGCCAATCGCAACACTGCCTCGGCATCGGCACCCGGCTCGCGCTGGGCCTCGAGCTTCGCCAGGCGGTCGAGAAACTGGCAGGCGCGGGGATACTGTTTCCCGTAGGTCTTCGAAAGATCTTCGATCGCGCGGCGAAGCGAGGCAAAATCGGTCTCCCTAGCGCGCGCGACCGTCACCTGCATTGTCCGCGAACGGTAGTAGATCTTCCGCAACTGGTCCAGGTCTTCCGCGTTGTTCGCCTTGTCGGCCAGGCGGCGCGCTTGGACGTCGAGCGAGGCGATTTTCCGCGTTGCCTCGGCGTAGCGGCTGGCCAGATCGCGGAAGTCGCCCGGCTTCCAGTCGGCTTGCCAGATCCGGTCGTCGCGTTCCCAGGCCATCTGTCGCCGCGAGGTCGAATCCTTGAACTTCTTCTCAGTGAGTTTCCACGCTAAAGTCACGGGGTCGTCGCGTTTGCGCTGTTTCGCCGTTTTCACCGTCGAGAAATAGTACGCCTTGCCGCCGGAGATATTGTGCACCTTGACCAACAGGCGATTTTCGCCCGCGTTGAGTTCGAGTTTCAACGCAGTCGAGCCGGGCGGCAACCGCACGGCAGTAGTGGAAAAGAGCTTCTTGCCGTTGAGCCACACCACTATGCCGTCGTCGCTGCCGAAGTAGCCCGTGAAGGTCGCCCGTTTGGCCGACGTGATCGTCCGCGTCAGGTACATCACATGATGATTGGGAAGATCGATGTCCTTGTGGACCACGCCATCGAGATTGGGAAAACGTCGCCAGGAGAGTTTGCCGTATTTTTTCGTCAGATCCGTCTCGCGCTCGATTGGCAACTCGGTATGCAAGCCCTCGGCACCCTCGGGTACGTCGAACGGACCGATCGCCTGCCACGCTCCCAACGTCACGCCGGCGGGAACGTCCCCTTTTGGCTTTTCCGGCTCCGTTTCCTCCTCGACATAGCTGGCAAGGGCCTCCCGCGACTGCCGCAACGTCTCTTGCCAACTGGCAGCTTCGACGAACCAACTCGTCGCGTCCTGGGGCGGTTTGGCGTCTGCGCGGACCAGCGTTAGAGAGACCAGCGCGATCACGATAACGACGACCGACATCTTCCGTAACATGGCGGACTCTTTTCTACGTTCGCTCAACGACCCCCAGCGAGGATCAATAGGCATGACGCAATGAGAGGATCAAAAGGCATAACGTAACAATCGGGGTGGGACATTCTGGTGCTACGGTCTCGGTGACCCTGCCTTGAACGAGGCGGCGGCGTTTTCCAGCGAGACGGCGCAATTGAAGATCCGCACGTTTGAGATTCTTCCATGGACTTGATACGGGGCGGCTGGCCCACCACTATATTGCCCGACCATCAATGGCCCGGACCATGGCTTGCGCACCGCAGCGCCGGCCTTCTCGGCCACAAGCGTACCGTTCTGGTAGAGCTGCGTCACCTGACCGTCGAACGTTCCCACTAAGTGGGTCCAACGGCCCGCCGCCGGGCGACCACCATCGCAGTCAATACCGCCAACGTGCCAGCGCCAACCAGAACCGAAACGCTGAAGAAACCAGCCGGCCTCTTTCCACCGGCCGCAACTGACGATGACCGGCATCTGGCCGCCCTCGGTCATGTTCACCCAACATTCGACCGAGAGAGAGCGATCCAAATCAAACGTTTCCTGGTGCGCGAACGTGGCATGTCCGCCAGCCGACAGATCGAGCGCTCCGCCGCCGACACGCGATTTTGCGTGCAGCGTCCCTTTCGCGACATTTCCCCCGCGCAAGCTGGCATCGGCGTCCTTTGTGAAGGCTGCCACGAACAGCGGCTCTTTGATTTCGGGCAGGGCTGCCGCCTTGGAAGCCTCTGAAGCAGGACTCTCGATGCCCCGACGGTTGACGGCCCGAACTATGTAGGCATACTCGACGCTCGGGTTGGCCTGCACATCACGATACCGCAGTTTGGACGTTGGCTTGGTGGTCAGGCGCTCAAATTGATCGTTTCCCGCCTTGCCTCGATAGATGTGGTAACGCAGGCTGAAGGGGCTATCATCAGTCCATTGCAGTTTCACGTGCCCAGGGGCTGACTGGGCCGACACGCTCTTTGGACGCGGCGGCACGGGGGGCTTGGGGACTGTCAGCGAGGCACGAATCGGCTGGCTCCGCTGTTCCAGGGATTTCAGAATCAGAGCATAGTGTTGCTCGCCCACGGGCGCACTGCTGTCGACATAGCTGGCAAGAAGCGTCTCGGTCAAAAGCGTTTCCTTGCCCGGGGTGAAATCTTTCTTGTCGCTGCGATGAACTTCCGCGCCGAGTCCGATCGTGTTTGCCGAGTGTTCCCATTGCAGGTGTACCTGGCCAAGCTCGTCCACATACGCTTTTATCCGCGGTGTCTGCTTGGGCAGATCCGGCGGAACGAACATGCGGCATTCGCCGACAATCGCCTCTGCGCCCGGCATGTCGATCCGCGGCGTAGCGAGAACTCTCTTCCTGCCGCGACGGATGATTGCGAGCATCGCTTTATAATGAGGGTCCTCTGCGGACGCGAAGGTAACGTGCGGCTGGCCTGCTTCGTCAATTGGCGGCATCGGTCGTGGCGCGAAGTCGGACAAAGGCTTGACAGCATGGGCGTAGCCTTGGACCAGCAAACGAGTCCGTTGACGTCTGGGATCCATCTTGTGGTTTCGGCAGATGGCCAAACCGCGCCCGTCTTGGCCCTCTTTCAGAGGTGCCCTGAGGATTCGGCTTAGTTCGGGGGACTGGAGATTGAACCAGTCACTGCCAACGAATTTGCCATGGCAACTGCCGCAGCCCGTTTCAGACATTTTCGCGGCAAGCTCTCCGCGCAAAGCGTCCCAGTCAGGCAGACCGTATCCGTGCTTGGTGTAGTGCCAGGTGCCGGAGTAAAGCCCGTTGCTGTCGATCCAGGCCATGATCAATTCTCGCTCCGTCTGGGTTAGCTCGTCGATCATGCCCTGATGCCCACTCATGATAACTTCGGCCAAGGGGGCCACGCCCGAGCCGTGGCTGCGCGGCGTCTTCAGAGGCGCCGACCAGTATGCCGTGCCGTTCATCGTGTCGATGCCAGCGATCAAATGTGCCGTAAGTTGCGACTCCCTGCGGTCGACCAGGTTCTCGTAACTGATGTTGAAGTGCTTGGTCCATCCCCCGGACAGGTCCAAGCGGGCCGCGAAACCCTTTTCGCCACCATGACAAGAGACGCAGTGCTTGTACCAGATGGGCTGAATCATCGAAGGGTAGTCCATGAATCCAGTTCCCCACGACTCAGGCACGAGGTCTTTCGGGCCGCCGTCGGGGACCTTTGCCGACGTGGCATAGGCCCGGGTCGTCACGCTTGACTTCTTCTCATGACATCCGATGCAAGAACGCGTTGTTCCCGGGGCTGCCTGAATAAAGGTCCGCATGCTCTGGATCAGGCGTTTGTCATCGTCCAACACTTGGAAGTAGAGGGCCCGGCCCGATGGCGCGTTGAAGTAGACCGAGCCATCTTCGTTGACAGGAGTAAGACCGTGATAGATTTTCGTTGAGAACGAGAGCGAAGCACTGACGAGAAATGTCTGGTTGAACGGGTTTGGTGTGCCGGGGCTGGCGCTGATGCGAGACGTCTCCTCGATCACACGCAACCACTTCGCTTCGCCGCGATTGATCCCCTCGAGTCCCTCGTAGACATCCAGAACAAAAAAGGCACCAGTCTTCTTGCTGCGATCGACGCGTTCGGGGACCACGCGCGGAAGCGGCCTAGGTTTGACCAGCATGGGCGCGTGCAACCCGATGTCGGGATCAGAGAGGACCACGATACGGTTTCCTTGGCGATCCATCATCTCGATGGCGTTGCGGTTTCCCCGTGACCGGCCGCTGAAGATGACGGTGTCGCGATTCAACGGGTACGGCTCGCAGGAGTTGCCGCGATCGTAGTCCGGTTGGTCGTGATGCTCGAAGTTGAACAGAGCCTCAGTTCCGTTCTTGCCCTTGCTGGGATCGATAAAGGCGATCGAACCGCGCGGCGGTGCGTTGTGCTTGGCCAGAGTCACGGCGATCAAACCGCAGCCCGGCACGGGGCGGGCATCCAGAATTGCTTCGGGCAAAACCATGTTGTTGGCGAAGACCGCGGTCTCTTCCGATCCGTCCGGATGGATCGACCACAGCGCCTGCATGGTCAGGGCGTTCTTGTCGACGTATTCCCAGCGCCCAAACAGCACGCGGCCATCCGGCATTATCGACGGATCGAATTCGTTTTCGGAATTGACCGAGATCGAATGAATATCGCTGCCGTCGGCATTCATGACGTGCAGAATTGCAACTCCCGTATTGTTGCACGGCACCAGCCCCGCCGGACGAGTCGAAAGAAAGATGATGCGTCCGTCGGCAAGATACGATGGCGCGAGGTCGTGCATGCCTGCCCCTCTGCCGTTGTTACAAGACACCAGATCGGAAGGATCAGAGACCTTGCGCAGCCCTTTGCCATCGACACCGATCTCGTAAATCTTGGTGCAGC
>CAYFJO010000618.1:0-5680 GCA_964343305.1 uncultured Pirellulaceae bacterium
CCGGTTGCTTCCGGCTGGAGCGATGGCCGGGTGGGACTTGCACCCACTGGAAAAGAGCCGCCTTACCACGGCGCACACCCAGAGCGATCATTGGTAGTCACTATTGCGCTAAGATGGTTTGAACAAGTTTCCCGCAGTTGTGGAACTCCCGCAACGATTGGAGGACTACACTGTCCGCGCCTTCGACAAACCCCTGACAAAGTTGGTGATCAACGTCGTTACCATCTCGGACGGCGACTCAACGGCAGAGAATCTGCCGAGCGCGGCCTGCGAGCAAATGCCGTGGGTGGCACACCCCCCAGGCCATGCCCAGGCGGACTTCGGTGAAGCAGATGCGTACATCGCCGGCGTGAAGCTGCGGGCACATTTTTTTGCCCTGGATCTGCCCCACAGCGACGCGTGCTTCGTGAAGGCTTATCCAGCGGCTACGACGGAAGCCTGGTTGGGCGGTCATAACTCGGCATTTGCCTTCTTCGAGGGCGTCCTGCGGTCGGTCCTGTACGACAACGACACTTGCCTGGTGGCCCGCATATTGCCGGACGGCACGCGGCAACGGACGCGGGCGTTCAGCGGGCTCCAGTCCCATTATATCTTCGAGGAACACAGGGACCTCCCACGCTGCTTCGCTTCGCGTATCGCGGAGCGCTACACGAAGCAGCGCGGGTCCCGTCCTGCGCGGGGAGCGCCTGCTTCAGGCGGCGGCGCGGAGCGGAAATCCAATTGCGGCACTGCAACCACGCGACCGGATGAATCCCGCGTCGCGACCGTTGGCTGAAGGGCCCAGATAACGGCGAATATTCCGGAGACGATCGCGCCGACCAGAAGTGTCAAATGGAAATTGTTAAGCCCTTTCACGAAGCTCTTCCCATCTAGGCGGTTCGGTCATTTGCGGCATTTCGGCGAATATCCTATGCCAGAACTGAAGTCCAATGACCGACGACTGGGGCGATATCGGCGCCCATTCGCGGAGCGCCTCCAGGAAATTCGGGTCATCGATTCCCAAATAACCGTCGGATTTCTGCAGGGTGCCGCTCATCCACCGCACGCCGGCACTGTACCAACTTGGCGAAACCACCGCGTCGGCCCAGAATTTCTTACGGTATAGCACGGACTCGGGAAGCATGTCCTTCATCGCCTCGCGCAGAAGCAATTTGCCGGGCCTCAACCGTCGCTCCGCGCTCCACGCACCGGGTTGTAGCCGGACCGGCAGATAGGAACCGGGCAGCGCGACGGCGAAATGCGCCGGCGACAATCTGAGAATGCCTATCTCCCGTAGCACCTTTTCCCAGCGCGTCACGTCGATGCAGGAAATCAGATGAGCAAAGCTGTGGTGCCGAAGATGCTCGAGCAAGCTCATGTCGACGAAGCGTTGTTTCACCGCGACCGCGCCGCCCCAAGATATCAAAGGCTCTATCGACGACGGATAAAACCGCGACAGATCCTCAATGATTCCGCGGGACTGCAACGCCGCCAACAGTAGGTAGAACAGCCGCGGATGAGGCGGCTCCAGGCTCGGATGAATTTTTTCCATATGCCGGAGCCATGCCCAATTCGGCGTTCTCGCGAGCTTCCAGTAGAGCAGCGTCTGCGCGGGGAACGGGATGAATGGCAGGGTCCTGGAAAACTCCTCGATAAATCCCATGTGGCTGCCGATCCCGAAGCCGGAGAGAAACCGGCTGTAGCCGAATTCCCTTATCCGGCGGGCGGCGGGAAGCATGAAGGCCTTTGGCCAATGAACGAAATGCTCTGCCCGCCACACGGTCTCCGGGATGGCGGCGAGATAATCGGCGAAGCTCAGCGAGAATATGTGATGGCGCGTGATTCCAAGGCGCTCGCACACCTCGACCGCGTAGGGTGTTTCGGACGAATGGGTCGGATCATCGAATTCGTAAGTAAACGCTTCGACGTTCGCCGCGCCGACCACCTCGGCGGCGAGCGCCGTGATGACCGATGAATCAATGCCCCCGGACAGCGAGACGGCGACCGGCCGTTCCGTACCGATCGCCATTTCGACGGCTTTGGTCAAGTCCTCCCGGTAGGTCTTCGCCAAGTATTGCACGTCACCCTCGGGTGGCTCGAGAAGGTCGGGCCAATTCCATTTCTGGCTGCCGATGCCGTCGCCAATTTGAAGAATGTGGCCGGGCAGCACTTCCTCGATGCCGTCGAACAGAGTCCCGTTTCCAAACAAGATCAAACCGCTCAGCAGGGTTTCGGGGATTTTTGCGCGGTCGAGCTTGGAAACGATGCGACTATGCGCGAGTAGCGGCCGCACCGACGACGAAAAAAGCAGCACATCGTCGATACGCGCGTAGTAGAGTCTCTCGCCCCCGGACAGGCCACGCAGCAAAGTCAACGTCCCGGAACCCGGCGCGCCGAATGCCAGGGAATAGTGACCCTCGGGCCTCAATTTCGGATCATGCGATTGATTGACTCGCCGAAGCAGGTCTGCCGGATTTTCCGGCTCGAGCCCGCCGAAGGCGATGAAGCCTTCGAAGGCGAGGCAGGATTGATTGTCGGCGGCGAAGTTTTGCTTTGCGGAAACCAGCCACAGGCGGCCAATGTCGAACTCGGAAAGACCGTCGGGCGCGCCGGCCGCGTGCTCCAGCATGCGAGCCTTCTCCGCCGCGCCCAACCTATCGGATACGGCCTCTCCCGACAACGAATAGGCACCAATTAAGTTTGCCATAGCGATTGCGGACTCCATTGTAGCGCTATGGCATTTGATACCAACATGATAAAAATTTGGGCGCGTGGGCGAAGTTGGAATCGGAAAGAAACGTACCACATGCGATGCGTTGCCTGCGATCACAACTCGAAAAAAAAAGACCAAAAAGTCGAAGACCTATGCCCAAAATGCGGGCATCGATTCGCGCTCGATCTGAAAGTCGACGGCATCGCCGACGGTTTCATGAAACAAGCCGTTGACGCGGTCTCCTCGAACGGCACCTTCAAATACCTGCCGGCGCAACTCGACTACGAGGTCTGGCGCCGTTCGCAACCGCCGACAACCGAACAAAGATTGCTCCTATCATTAATACTACTCGCTGTGCTAGTTGCCGGTGGTCTGGTTCTTTTTTTGATGGCGGATTCGGACAACCCTTTATTTTTTCTGACGTTCCTCCTGATCTTCTTTTCTTTGGCAGGGGTTTACAAAGCCTCTCCGGTGTCAAACAGCAGACCAAGGAATCCCAAATCGGCGCTTCGGCGCTACGAAGCGATCAATCCGCCCACCGACAAACTCGGCCCCGGCCCCTACAGGCCTGATCGCGGGCGCGAAACCAAATTACAGGAAAGCCCGTCGGACGAGCGGGGCGACGCGGCGTTGGTCGAAATCGAAACAGGTTCGGAACCAGCGATGTTTTCGCATAAAGCGGCATTCGATCGCCTCCTCGTTTGCGAATATCCCGAGTACCGGGATTTTTACATCGCCAACGATTTCCATCTTCATCACGCCTGCCATGTCATGGGCCCCGACGATATCGAAACCGAGGACGGACGCGCGCTGCTGGACCAACTGAAACAAAAGCCGGAGCTAGATGTATTCGTCGTTCACGACGCCACGCCGCGCGGTGTCAAATTTGTAGACGAGGTTCAGTCGGACCGCCGCTGGTTAGGCGGGCACGCTGCCGCCGCGGTGCTCGACCTCGGCTTGCTTCCGGATCAGTTTCACTTGTTCGAGACCATGATCAGGCCGTTGGCGCCGGAGGAAATGGAAGGCATCGACGAGGCCGTAAAAGGGCTTCCCGCAAATATGGGTGCCGACCTGTCGGTCATTCCTGCGGGGCCGCTCATGTCGGTGACCGGCGCCAGCGTGGATGAACGGCTTACGTTCGACAGGAACTCGTACACAGAGCGTAGACGAGAGGATAAAAGACGCGAGAGCGAAGACGGGTGGTGGTTTCATGTTGGCGGCGATGGCGAATGAGCGCCGGCACCGGCCAGCGGTATTAAACTGGCTAATGCTTGCCCACCAATCGCCCGATATTCAGCTTGCGCTTTAGCGATCGCCGCGCGAGAACGGCCCTCAAGTCCCGCATTGAAACGATGCCTTTCAATTCGCTGCCGTCGATGATCGGGAGGTGACGGCATTTCCGCGACCGCATGAGATCGAGGGCGAATTGGGGCGTATCGGTCGGCGCGATGACGTACGGATTGGCGATCATGATGTCACCGACGGAGACGGCATTCGCATCCAGGCCCGCAGCAACTATTTTCCGGGTTATATCGCGTTCCGTCACGATCCCGACGAGCTTGCCGCCTTCGTCAACGATCATAATCGCTGAAATATCGTGCGCATCCATGTGTCGCGCTGCATCGATCACCTTGTCTTCCGCACTCAGGCATCGAAGCGTCTGGTTTCTGACGGCATCTGGGATAACTTTGAGCGTCATGAGATGGCCGTTTTCATGGGCGGCGTTTGCTTGGGCGACACATTCCGCAGGTGGACGTGCATTTCACTGTATCGCACCCGGGTTCGATTGCTCAAGCATCATCGAAACCATCTTCGAAACCGTCTTTCGGTCCACACCATATCGACGCGCCGCTTCACGACAGCTCAAATTCTCATGATGACATGCAAGCCTGATCCTTTGGTAAAGGTCCACTGAGTACAAACTCCCGCCGGCCAGCCCAGATACGGTGAAAGGCTATCAAGTGGCGGATTTTACTCCGTCCGCAGCCGCATTATACGACCGCCTCAGTGGCCCATTATCCGCCGCTTACCCCCGATGACCTTCGACGATGATTTCGGCCCCCGGCAATTGAAGTCAGGACACCATCATAGGCTATTAGAGAATGCCGTGCTTTCTTCGCGTCTCGGCAAACGCCTCATTGGAAACAGATGTCCAAGTTATGATATCACGGCGAAATCGCATAAAGCTGTCGAAGACCTTCTTGGTCATTGGATCCGTCGAACCGATTTCAACTAATACCTGTTTTGCGGCATCGCCCAGCGCCCCTAAAATTTCATCCGAGTATTTTACGAGCTGCACGCGATGACGGTTTACCAATGTTGCTAGCGCTCTCCCATTGTTGGCGTTGAAGTCAGCGTACATGTCATTGTTCTCAGCTCGTGTTGCGGCCTGAATGGTGGCTTGCTGATCTGATGTCAGGGTATTCCACACGTTTTTTCGGATGACGGCGGCAACCGTTGTGCCTGGTTCGTGTATGCCCGGATAGTGATAAAATTTTGCAACTTTATGGAACCCTAAAGCTAGGTCGTTCCATGGCCCTACCCATTCGGTTGCGTCTATCGTGCCTAATTGCAAAGCCGGATAGATTTCACCCCCCGGAATATTAACAGCGGTCGCACCAATGCGTTGAAGCACTTCGCCTCCCAGTCCGGGCATGCGAAACTTCAGGCCTGAAAAATCGTCCAAGTAGCGAAGAGGTTTTTTTGCCCACCCTCCCATCTGAACGCCGGTGTTGCCTGCCAAGAAGGGTTTGAGGTTGAAGCCGTCGTAAAGATCATCCCAAAGCTGTTGGCCACCCCCTGCTTGAATCCACGCCGCATGCTCGGAGCCCGTAAGGCCAAATGGCACGGCTGCAAAGAAATTGAAAGCCTTGGATTTTCCTTGCCAATAATATTCCGATGCGTGGTACATATCCGCCGCGCCACTGGTCACGGCATCAAATGATGGTGTGGACGGCCCCATTCCCCGGCATCGAAGTGTGCCATATG
>CAYFJO010000619.1:0-5626 GCA_964343305.1 uncultured Pirellulaceae bacterium
GGAAATCGACAATCGGAAATCTCATGATGGACAAACACGAACGTGCCAAACGCCTCAAGGCCGCTTATCTGGAAGAATTGCACGAGCGCGCGGAGTAGTTGAACCACGATTTGAACCCGCCGACTCCATACGGGTGGAAAAAAGTTTGCAAACGAATATCACCATCCTTGTAGGATTAATGCCATGAGCCACGAAAACGAACAAATTGCTGCACAACGGAAATCGATCTATATCGTCGTGATTGCCGCGTTGCTGGCAGGCTTCTTTTTCGTGCGAAACACTCCCTGGAAAACCCACATTCATATTCACACCAACATGGAAGTTGCTGCAATGCTGCTGGCCTTGATTGTTGGGGTCATTGCGTTGCTGCGTTTTTACAGCAAGAAATCGAATTTGCATTTATTCATCGGCACCGGTTTCATTGGCACGGCGCTGCTCGACGGATACCACGCGGTGGTGACATCTGCGGATCTCAAAGAGTATTTTGCCACGGAAAATCAAAACTTGATTCCCTGGAGTTGGCTAGCGTCACGAATCTTCCTCGGAGCACTAATGTTGCTTTGCGCTTTAACGCTGCCGCGTCTCGATAGCGGCAAGCGTACTCGTCAAGTCAGCGAAGGGGTGATTTACTTGTTCGCGAGCGGCTTTACTCTGATTTGTTTTTTGTTTTTCTATCTCGTTCACTTGGGGCCGGCCTATTTTCAAAACACGCTTCTGGCTTCGCCGGAGAAATTTCGACCGCAGGAACTCATCGCTGGATTTCTGTTCTTGTTCGCACTCATTGGGTTTCTGCGCCACGCCGATTGGAAGCACGATGTGTTCATCCATTGGATTGTGATTTCGTTGATCGTCGGTCTGATGTGCCAGTTTCCGTTCATGACGTTCTCCGGCCGGTTGATCGGCGACAAGGTCCCCTTCGACGAAATGTTCGATGCCGCCCATTTACTGAAGAAAACAAGTTATGTTTGCGTGCTGATCGGGCTGTTGATCAGCATGTTTCGTTCCTTCCGACAGGCCGACGAAAGCGTGCAGGCCATCCAGCAGTCAAACGAGACGTTGGAACAAGTCAACGTCGAACTGGCAGAACAGATCACCGAGCGCCAGCACGCAGAAGAAGCGATGCGGCAAACTGCGGCTGACTTGGAAATCGCAGCTCAAACTGAACGAGATGCGAGGCAGCAAATTGAAATCCTATTGAAGAATATTCGCGAAGCGGCAGACCGGCTCGGCGCATCGAGCTGTGAAATCCTCAACAGCACGGCTCAGCAGTCCAAAGAGGCGCAGGAGCAAACCACCATCGTTGCCGAAACGACCAGCACCGTAGCTGAAGTTTCCCAGACGACGGAGCAATCGTCCGAGCAGGCCAATTCGGTTGCGCGATCATCCAAGCAGATGGAAGAAGTCGGAGTGGCCGGCTGCGATGCGGTCGACAGTTCCGTCAACGCGATGTCGGATGTCCAGACGCAAGTCGAGGCAATCGCCGAAAACATTTTAACGTTGGCCGAGCGTTCGCAAGCGATCGGCGAGATTATCGCTACGGTCAGCGACATTGCAGAACAAACGAACGTCCTGGCATTGAACGCGGCCGTTGAAGCATCACGAGCCGGCGAACACGGCAAGGGATTTGCAGTCGTGGCGTCCGAGGTCAAGTCGTTGGCGGACCAGTCCAAGAAAGCCACGGCACAGGTTCGCGGAATCCTAGGCGAAATCCAGAAAGCCACCAACGACGCCGTAATGGCCACCGAACAAGGAACGAAATCGGCGGGCGCAGCGAGCGAGATCGTATCGCAAGCTGGCGAGACCATCAACCAGCTAAGCCAGAGCATAGCCGAGTCGGCGAAGATGGCGAATGTGATTTCGGCCGGATCGTCTCAGCAAGCGGCCGGCGTCAAACAACTAAATATCGCAATCCAGGAAATTGAACGGGCGTCCCAGGAGAATCTGGCCGCTATCCAACAAATCGAAAGAGAAGCTCAAAACCTCAGTGACTTAAGTAGCGAACTAAGCAAACTGTTGAATTGAATTTCGATTCATGGCTTTGGACGGCTGATTCATGGGACGGTCAGCAGTCACAGGTCAAATCAGAAATCAGAAATCAGAGATCAAGAATGGACAAGCACGAACTTGCAAAACGATTAATGGCAACTTTTCTCGAAGAATTGCACGAGCACGTGGATTCGATGAACCGTGATTTGCTCATGCTGGAAAAGAATCCGTCGGGAGATGATTGCGCGGAGTTATTGAAAACGCTCTTTCGCGCGGCGCACAGTGTTAAGGGTGCCGCGCGCGCGGTGAATGTCGAGCCGATCGCCGATGTGTGTCATGTGTTGGAAGATATCTTTTGCGCACTGCGCGACGGTGGTTGCGAACCGACGGCGGAACTCTTTTCGCTGATGTTTAAAACCGTTGACGGGATCGAAGAGGTCGGCATGCGGCTCCGTGACGAACAGGATTTGTCGGACGCGCCGGTGTTCGACCTGATTCCTCTGTTGCAAGAAGCTGCCGAGGGCGAAGTGCCTGCCGTTGATCTCGCAACCGAGACTGACGACGAAGTGCCCGCGCCAGAGATGCCGAACGAACCAGAAACCGTTACGCCGGACATGACGGAAGCCACCGACGAAACGAACAAGACCGAGTCCGACAAAGGTGTTGCCGCCGTGGCCCAGACGTCAGCACCGGCGGCTCCGACACCGGCACCCGCGGTCACGACATCAACCGGTCCAGCGACGATCCGAGTGGCGGCTGAGAAACTCGACGGGCTGCTGGCTCAAAGCGGCGAGTTGCTTGTTGCGCGACGTCGCGTTGAGTTCCGCTCGACGGACGCCGTGGCACTGCGCGACTCGCTCTCTCGTCTGCGAACGGAATGGACCGATTTGGAGAAACCACTTCGCAAGTTGCTCGGCGGCGCCGACCGAGTCGACATCAGTGGCAACGATCAATGGGCGAAGCTGCCACGCCGAGCGGCAGGTGTTTTTGAACAAATGAGCGGCGTGGTAAAGCAGCTTGAAAAAGATGCCGATGGGCTCCATTCGAACATGGTTGCCGACGGTCGATTGCTCGGCCAGACATGCGATGCGTTGGACGACGAAGTGCATCACGTGCGAATGTTGCCGTTCGCCGAGGCATGCGGCGGATTGGAGCGTGCCGTGCGCGATTTGGCTCAATCAACGGGCAAAACCGTGGTGTTAGAAATCCTTGGCGAAGACGTCGAAGTCGACCGATCGGTATTGGAAGGCTTGAAAGATCCGTTGATACACCTGGTCCGCAATGCGATCGATCATGGGCTCGAGATGCCCGACGAACGCGCGGTGGCTGGGAAGGCGGCGGAAGGTCGCATCACCGTTTCCGCGGAGCTGCGGGGCGGACAAGTCGAAGTGGTGATTGAGGACGATGGGTGTGGCTTCAATCTGGAGCGGATTCGTGAGAAGGCCAAAAGCAAAGGCTGGGCGGTACCCGATGACGAACGCGAGTTGGCACGATTGGTGTTCGCGCCGGGTTTCTCAACCGCGCCAATCGTGACCGATGTTTCCGGGCGCGGAGTTGGCCTGGACGTCGTGCAAACCCAGATCGAGTCACTTCATGGTGGCGTTGATGTTACGTCTGGACCAAATGCTGGAACGCGATTCACTCTTACCGTGCCACTGACCTTGACGACGATCCGTTGCCTAACGGCGGTTGTCGGCGACCAGACATTTGCCATTCCAACGTCGACCGTCGAGCAGATCGTCCGCTTTGGTGCCGACAATGTTGGCAGCGTTGGTGGTCGCGAAATGCTGCTCCTTGGCGGCTCGCCCATTCCGTTGGCAAGTTTGTCCGACACGTTGGGCAAACGGCAGCTCAAACCGCTGGGACGGGACAGCAAAATCTTGGCGATTATCCTCTCGGCCGGAGAACAGTCGACGGCGTTTGTGGTCGACGAATTGAAGACCGAGCAGGAAGTCCTCATCAAAAACCTCGGTGCCAGGATTCGCCGCGCGCGGCACTTTTCTGGCGCGACACTGCTGCCTTCCGGCCGCATCGCCTTGGTTTTGAATGTGCCGAACGTCGTGCGCACGGCACTGGGCAGCACAACGCACTCCAATGTCATTGCCACCGAAGGTGAGAAAACGGTCAAGACAAGGACTCGTCTGCTCGTTGTCGACGATTCTGTCACCACGCGCACGTTGATGAAAAGCATCCTGGAAACCGCCAACTACAATGTGACGGCGGCGGTCGACGGGCAACATGCATGGGAATGCATGCAAAACGATTCGTTCGATCTGGTGGTGAGCGACGTTGAGATGCCACGCATGGATGGATTCGAATTGACGTCATCGATACGAGGAGTTGCAACTTTCAACGAGTTGCCAGTTATCCTCGTGACAGCCCGCGGCACGGATGAAGACAAAGCAAGAGGAATACAAGTTGGTGCGAATGCCTATTTGGTCAAAAGCAGCTTCGACCAACGCAACTTGCTGGAAACGATCGAACAACTAATTTGATTGCCGATCTTCAATTGCCGCAACACATCGGCAATCGCAAATCGCAAATCGGAAATCCAAATGATCCGAGTGCTGACTGTTGACGACTCGCCCACGGCCCGACAAATCATCTCGGACATTTTGTCTAGCGATCCGCAGATTGAAGTGGTTGGTCTGGCCAAGAACGGAAGCGAAGCCGTAGAGAGGACCAAGGAATTGCGTCCCGACCTGGTCACGATGGATGTTCACATGCCGCGCATGAACGGATTTGAGGCGACCAAGGAAATCATGATCGAGAGCCCCACTCCGATCGTGATCGTGTCGGCCAGCACGTTGGTTCACGAAGTCGCGGCCGGAATGCAGGCACTGAAAGCTGGTGCGTTGACATTGTTGCTAAAACCACCTGGACCTGGTTCGCCGGACTTTGATCGCGCGGCAAATGAATTGATCGAGACCGTTAAAGCGATGGCCGATGTCAAAGTCGTCAGGCATCGTCGACGCTCTGAAACGACGGTCACCGCGCCTACGAAACAACCCGAGTTGGCAAAGAGAATCAGTACGGCGTTCCGCGTCGTTGCCATTGCGGCGTCGACAGGTGGTCCGCCAGCATTGAGTTGCGTGCTGGGAAGTCTGCCGCAGGACTTCCCAGTGCCCATCGTCTTGGTGCAACACATCGCCAGTGGCTTCGATGTTGGATTTGCCCGATGGCTCGATTCCGTGGTACCGCTCTCGGTTAAGATTTCACAAGACGGTGAATATCTGAAGCCCGGCGTCGTCTACGTTGCTGGTCAAGATCATCACCTTGGCGTGACGCAGGGTGGACGCATTGCACTCTCAGACGATCCACCCGTTGGCGGTTTCCGGCCAGCGGCAACTTCCTTGTTCGATTCGGTGGCACAGGCGTTCGGTGAAAATGTGATCGCTATGATTTTGACCGGGATGGGACGCGACGGCGTGGAAGGCCTGCGCAGCGTCAAACAAGCTGGCGGAATTTCGATCGCCCAGGACGAAGCGACCAGCGTGGTGTATGGAATGCCGGGCGTCGCCGTAAAAGAAGGCTTGGCCGGAGCTGTGTTGCCCATCGAGCAAATGTCAAAACACTTACTCCATTTGGTTACGCGCGATTCAAAGAGGACGAAATAACGTTTTACGATTTCACCGTTGAG
>CAYFJO010000620.1:0-5622 GCA_964343305.1 uncultured Pirellulaceae bacterium
ATCGAGCGAACCTTGGGCGGATCATCGGTGCGTTGGATGATCGGCTTCCGCCCGCAATGGAGCGATTCGGCACGGATGAAGATCCTGCGCTTGTGGCGGAGACGGCGATGTACCGTGTTCATCAAGTTCGCTGGCCCGTGCTTCCTGGGCACGGCGGACCAGACGTCGTTGGCGAAGGTCTGTTGGTTCAACCGAAACGAAAGCCCGTTGCACATCTGGTCGTTGTTCCGGACGTCGATCAAACGCCGGAGCAATTAATGGGATTGGCCGAAGGCGTCGCGGCCGAACAACAGGTCGCACGTCGTCTGGCAGAGAATGGTTTCGAGTTGGTGATTCCCACGTTGATCAGTCGCGACAAGCTGGAAACGGATGATCGCCGAACACAGCGAAGCGATCAAACACATCGCGAGTGGATCTATCGCCAGGCGTTTCAAATGGGCCGCCACGTGATTGGGTTCGATGTGCAAACGGTGCGCGCGGCAGTCGATTGGTTTGCGAAACGCGAGTGCGACAAGATCGGCGTTGTGGGTTATGGAGAAGGCGGGCTGGTCGCGTTTTACACAACGGCCATCGACACTCGGATCGACGCGGCATGCCTCAGCGGCTACTTCGATTCGCGACAGGAAGTTTGGTCGGAACCAATCTATCGTAACGTGTGGAGTTTGTTGCGCGAGTTTGGCGACGCCGAAATCGCATCGCTCGTCAGGCCGCGCGAATTAGTCATTGAATATAGCGCTGTGCCGAATGCGACAGGTCACAAGGGTGACTTGAAAACGCCACCGTTCGAACGCGTTCTCAGCGAAGCTCGCAGGATTCCGGTCATGGCCGGTCTTCCGCGGCCAGTTGTCGTTGCGGGGCCGAACGATGCGACGATTGGTCCCGGGTCGCCGGCCGCACTAGGTGTTTTCGAAGAGAAGCTGGGTGTGAAGACACCGCGTTCGATTTCAGAAGCTTTGCCGATCGATCGCCGCAAGACGTTTTCGCCGCAGGCTCGACAACTCCGGCTGTTAAAGCAACGAGAGGGTTACGTCCAGGCGATGGTACGCCGCTCGGAACATGTTCGCGACTTGAATTTCCTTTACCGAGTGGTGCCGGAACTCGCTGGTGGAAAATGGAGCACGAAAAAAAAACATCCCGTTCACACAGCCGAAAAATTCGTCGAGGGTGCGAAGACATTTCGCCAACGATTCCACGAAGAGGGCATGGGGAAGTTCGGCGAGAAGCTTTTGCCGCCAAATGCGCGGACCCGAGAGATTCTGGATACCGAACAGTGGACAGCTTATGACGTTGTGCTCGATGTTTACCCTGAATTGTTTGCGTGGGGCGTGCTGTTGATTCCCAAAGACATCAAGTCCGGTGAGCAGCGGCCGGTTGTCGTCTGCCAGCACGGACGCAACGGAGTACCTCGCGACACGATCGATCGTGATGTGCCGGCATACAACAACTTTGCGGCGGAACTGGCCAATCGTGGCTTCATCACGTTTGCCCCGCACAATCTTTATCGCGGCGAGGATCGCTATCGCTGGCTGGATCGCAAAGCGAACACGGTCAAAGCGACGTTGTTTTCGTTCATCATCGGTCAACATGACCAGATCCTGCGTTGGCTCGAAACGTTGCCGCAAGTCGACGGCGATCGGATCGCTTTTTACGGGTTGAGTTACGGCGGCGAGACAGCCGTGCGAGTGCCAACGATTTTGGAACAGTACTGCTTGTCAATTTGTTCCGGTGATTTCAATCAATGGACGCGTAAGATTGCGGCCACCGACCAACCGTTCAGTTTCATGCGGACGATCGAGTGGGAAATGCCGTACTGGAACTTGGGGCACACGTTTGACTATGCCGAGATGGCGTACTTGATGGTGCCACGGCCGTTTATGGTCGAACGCGGCCATCTCGACTTGGTTGGACGCGACCGCTGGGTGGCTCACGAATACGGCAAAGTCCGCTGGCTCTACGCCCAACTGGGTCTCGCGGACAAAACTGAAATCGAATTCTTTCAAGGCGGCCACAGCATCAACGGCCAACGCACATTCGAGTTTTTACACAAACATTTGAATTGGCCAAAGGAGTAACGCATGCATCACCATTGCCAACTTTTCGTTCTATGTCTCCTCTCGATCCTTTGTTTCAGCGCAACTTTCGCGGACGAAGTGAACGACAAGCGCATTCAAAAAGCCGTCGCTTTCTACGCATCGTTTGACGAAGAAGTGAAAGCAGACGTCGGCGAAGGATCGCACGAACTCTCGACGCGCTACGACGGCGAAGAGAAGGGAACCTTTGTCTTCGAAGAAGGATTTCGCCAAGACGTCTTTTCGATCGTCAAAGACAAAGGGGTCTCGGGCGGTTCGCTTCAAGTGACCGACGTTATGTCGAAACGTGGCCGTGTCTTTTTTCCCGCACTCGGCAACTTGCCTTACAAGGCAGACGGTTGGAGCGGCACTGTTTCATTTTGGATTAGCACCGATCCCAACACGATGCTGAAGACGAAATACTGCGACCCGATTCAGATCACGCAGCGGCGTGCGGGTGACGGTGGACTGTGGATCGACTTTCCTGATGTCAAGCCGCACGATTTGCGATTGGGGGCGTTTCGAGCACTTGGCGAAGGCGAAAAGTCCGTCCCCGAAAAAGATCCCAACGCGCCGCTCATCATTGTCAAAGACGTCAGTTGGATGAAGCAGAACGACTGGCATCATTTGGCGATGACCTGGAAGAACTTTGACTCCGGAAAAAAGAACGCCAGCGCGAAACTGTACATCGATGGCAAGCCGATGGGAGAGTTAAGGAAGCGTGACATTGCGATGAAATGGGAGCTGGACAAAACGGGCGTTTACGTCGCGGTCAGCTACATTGGATTGCTGGATGAGTTGGCGATTCTCAACCACGCGCTTTCTGATGACGAAGTCAAACGATTGTTCGCACGGCCGGATTTATTTGCGCGGTGACGTATGTTGCGGGACGGATTGGCAATCCGTCCTACGGTTTCCGCCCAAACATCCGATAGCCCATCACGCCCAACACGATCAGAGGCACGGCAATACCCATGGCAAGGAAAAGACCGTACCAACCGGGAAAGTATCGATCTCGGTTGCTCGTGATTACCTTCACCGGCCTTTCGACCGTTACCTGAGAAGTCGAACGATCAAAGTAAAGTTCGTCAACGCCGCGACGAGGTGACGAACGATCAACAAACTCGGTTAACCACGTGGGCAGCGTTTCAAGCTCGACATCCATTGCTTCGGCCAGGTTTCGAAGATAGTGCTCATTCATCGGACCAGACCAAAGCGTCTTGGCCGGCCAACTACCATTTTCGCCAACATGTCCTTCGTATCGTGCGTCGGTTAGGAGAAAGACCTTCAACTCCCGCGGTCCCCCGTTCGCAGAGCTCGTCTCAGCTTTGGGTTCGCGATACGGATAGAATGGTTGCTCCGACTCGAACGTCAAACGCACAGCCTTGGTACTCAAGCCTTCGGACTCGCCTTTCTTGGACAACTTGAAGGCGGTAATAATCCACCCTTGGTCGGTGTAGATTTGCAGCCACTCGGCCAGCGAATCACTGGTCGGATACTCGTGGTCGTCCAACCACTTCTTCAACGCATTGGCGTCTTCTGCCTTGAGCACGGATGCTTCATAGCCCGCAACGTCGTATTGGCCCAGAACTTGAACGCCGGCCGGTGAGTCGTCCAACGCCGCGGTGTCGCTGGCACCGCCGAATGGCCAAGGTCCCAGACCGTATCGAGTGATGTACTTCGATTTGTACTTCGTCCGCGCTCTCGTTTGCCAACCTAAGGCATCCACGATGCCCAACATTTTGACTTCCGTTAACGTTGGAACCGTCGGGGTCGGCACCAAGAAACCCAGATCCGGCGCCTCTGTGTCGAACTTGGCGACGCGCGTGAAGTGCTCGATCTTGGTCTCAGGGTCCCAAACAATGAGAGCGTATTCATCGATGACCGAAACATCGAATCCGCTTGGCGGCGCCGGCGCACATCCTGTTGCGTCGTTGGAAGTCGTTCGCCAAACCACCAGAACAATCAGGCCAATCGCAAACAGCATGAACCGTTTCATTAGAGCCTCCGTGTACATTGTCGACACTGTATTGATGCCCCAAGGTTCAAGAATATTCCACGGTAACTGAAAACTAAGCAAGTGCTTCCGTGACCACGTCTCCGTGCACGTTCGTGAGTCTCCGTTGGATGCCGTTGTGGTAGAAGGTCAGCCGCTCATGATCGATGCCGAACAGATGCAGCACGGTTGCATGGAAGTCATGCCAAGGGATCGGACGCTCGACCGCTTTCCAGCCGACTTCGTCTGTCGTGCCGATCGCCCTGCCGTGCTTGAGTCCTGCTCCGGCCATCCAGCAGGAAAAACCGTAACGATTGTGGTCGCGCCCCCGGCCGACTTGGTTGGCATCCGATTGGGCAAACGGCGTGCGGCCAAACTCGGTGGTGAACAGCACCAGCGTGTCTTTGAGAAGCCCACGTTGTTTTAGGTCGCGCAGCAACGCGGCGACCGGTTTGTCGATGCGGCCCGCTTCCAGTGAATGGTTGTCTTTCACGCTTTCGTGTGCATCCCAGCTTGCGCGCGGACTACCGGCGATTGGGCCGCCAGAAAAAAGCTGTACGAAACGAACGCCACGTTCGAGTAAACGGCGGCCAAGCAAACAACGGCGTCCCATGTCGGATGTTCGATTTTCGTGGATGCCGTAATCTTCCTGCGTTTTCTTCGTTTCGCCGGACAGGTCGCTGACTTCCGGGATCGACATTTGCATCTTGGCCGCTAGTTCGTAACTGCGGATGCGAGCGGCCAGCACGTCGTCGTCGCCTGTTTGCTCGAAGTGCTGTTGGTTGATCGCGTTGACGAATTCACGCGTCGCGGCATCCGCACCTTTCGCAATGGGTCTTGCGGGGAAAAGATCTCGGACGGGTTGTTTGCCGCCTTTGAGCACGACGCCTTGGCTGTTGGATGGCAAAAAAGCACTGCTCCAAGTTGACGCGCCAGTGTTGGGAGCGCCTCGTTCATCATTCAACACCACGTAGGCAGGCAGCGATTCGGTCTCGGCTCCCAGACCGTACGAAATCCAGGCCCCCATCGACGGAAACCCATTGAACTCGAATCCGTTGTTCGCCAAAAACAGGGCCGGTGTGTGGTTGGCGGATTCGGAAACCATCGACCGAAGGACCGTCAACTCGTCGCCCAACTCGGCAATGTTGGGAAACATTTCGGAGATCATCAGCCCGCTGTCGCCGCGTGGCTTGAACTGCCAATCGTGCTTCCGCAACAATCCAACCTTGCCGAAAAAGATGTCGGGCTTTTTGTCCATGGCGAGCGACTTGCCGTGTCGCCTTTCCAACTCCGGCTTGTAATCGAACGAGTCGATGTGACTCATGCCGCCGATCAGACAAATGTGGATCGCCCGTTTCGCCTTCGGTTCAAAATGTGGCATGGACGCTTCGGCGGCGGGAGCGTCGTCTTGCAACAGGCTCAACAAAGCCGTCGCGCCAAGGCCGTTGATGCCCCAATGAAACAGGTCGCGCCGTGACAGGATTGCTTTTGTCATCGTGTTTGGTCCTTCTTGCTTGTAGAACGATTGTCTCAATTGTTCCGGGAGCAATTGAGACA
>CAYFJO010000621.1:0-5611 GCA_964343305.1 uncultured Pirellulaceae bacterium
TAACACAACGGCGGGTGCCGCATCTTTCGCCACAAGCACAACAGCCGGCTGATTCGGCAATTCAGAAACGCCAGAAAACCGCCGCGCCGCGGTCGCTTTCATTGCGAAAAGAAAACACGCAAAGAAACAGATCCAAGTAATTCTTCTCATCGCATTCTTCCATCTTGAGGCGCAGTTCGATGCATGCCGACTCTCATCCGGAAGTCAAGCACGCGCGCCTCGATTCTAATCTCTAGAAGGCGCGAAGGCGACAACCGATCGCAGAACCAGTGATCGCGCGGACTAGCCAGGTCGTCGCCGGATACCGACGCTTAGCGTCTGGTGCATCAGCCCGCCCGAATGACCGTCGTCCAATCCCAACACATGCCCCAATTCGTGGAGTACCACGGTCAGCAAATCCATGCGTCCCAGCGCGGCGCTGCTGGCCAGCGCCGACAAACTTTCATCACCGGGATCAACAAACTCTTCGTTTCGCTGAGGAGTCACATCGACAAACCAACCATACCCCGCGGCACTCGCGTCGATCACGATCGCTGTCTGAAGTGTCGCGCCCAGTTGCGAGCCCGGCAGGTTGCCGATGCTTACGGCCGTGGCCCGCAGTTTTTCAAGTTGTTCGGTGTTCAGCCCAGTCCCCGCCCAGATGTTGATTGCGGCGTCAGTAATCGGCGCGAGGTCGTCCGGAGTTAGGTCCTCCACATTCTTGGTGAAAAGATTGACGCCGCCGAATGCCAACAGTGGATTGCCCCAAGCACCAATAATTGCAGTGTCCGAGTTAGCACCTAAATGGAAAGAGTTGTCGACCGTTCCATTCGCGTCCAAGTCGATGTAGAAACTCGTTTGGCTGGCGCGGTGGATCACGATATCGTCCGTGCCGTCGCCATTGATGTCGCCAGCCAACGCGAGGTCGATATTCGTCGCGCCAAGATGGAATGATCGATCAACCGTCCC
This sequence comes from uncultured Pirellulaceae bacterium, assembly GCA_964343305.1. Taxonomy (GTDB): domain Bacteria; phylum Planctomycetota; class Planctomycetia; order Pirellulales; family Pirellulaceae; genus CAYFJO01. The sequence goes on from CAYFJO010000621.1 coordinate 949, forward strand.
GTCGGCATCGAGATCGATAAAGAATCTGGCTTGACCCGCGCGATGAATGGCGATGTCGTCGTTTTCGTCGCCGTCGAAATCGCCGACCAGGACGGTGTCGATGTTCACCGTGCCCAGCGTAAACGATCGATCGACGGAGCCGTTGGCGCTAAAGTCAAAGAAAAACTTTGCTTGTCCGGCCCGGTAAATCAACACATCGTCCGTATTGTCGCCGTCGAAGTCACCCACAAGCACGGTGTCAATGTTGGCGGCTCCCAATGTATGCGAACGATCGATGTCGCCATCAGCATCGAGGTCGAAATAAAACCTCGCCTGACTGGCCCGGTAGATCAACAGATCGTCACGCTGGTCACCGTTAAAGTCGCCGACCAGCACAGTATCCATGCCGGCCGCTCCCAGCGTGAACGAGCGGTCGGTCGTTCCATCCGAGCCGGTGTCGAGGGCGATACGAGCTTCATTCGCTCGATGAATGCCAATATCCTCCACACCATCACCGTCCCAATCGCCGACCAGTGGGACATCGCCGCTGGCACCAAAGTTGACCGCGTTGTCGACCGTGCCGTTGCCGCTCACGCCTTGGAACCAGCGGGATTGACTGCTACGGAAAATGCCAACTGCGTCTGGCACCGTTGGGATTGGGTCGTTCTCGTACCAGGCGATTTTGTCGTCACCAGCCGACGCGATGAGGACATCCAGGTCGCCGTCGCCATCCACATCAGCGGGAAACACGCTCAGTGAGAATCGCACGGACGTGCTAATGATATGAGTTGCAAAATCCTGGCTACCGTCGTTTTCGTACCATGTGATTGCATCACCTAGAACCAACGCAGCAAGCAAGTCCAGGTTGCCGTCTCCATCCATGTCTGCAACGGTTAAGCTTTCCGCACGTGCATCCGCGCTAACTTGCCTGGGGGTGAAGTTTTGGCTGCCGTCATTCTCATACCAATCAACTGTGAGGTTGTTGGGACGTCCACTTACCACGTCCAGGTCGCCGTCACCATCAATATCTGCGGCAAATATGCTGTTCGCGCCGAGTGACACGTTCCCGATGGTGCGGGTTGCAAACTCCTGGCTGCCATCGTTCTCGTACCAAACGATCGCAGATTCAGACCCACCAAGTACATCCAGGTCACCGTCACCATCCATATCCGCCGCGAATACACTCTGGGCTTGATACGCCATTGTCGAAATCGTATGAGTCGTGAAGTTCTGGTCGCCGTCGTTCTGATACCACGCGACTTTGTCATCATGATTTGAACTGCTGAGGATGTCGAGATGGCCGTCGCCGTTTACGTCTACCGCTAAGATTCCGTTGACAAAATCTGCAGTGGTAGTAACCGTGTGGTGGGTGAAGTTCTGGCTTCCGTCGTTCTCATGCCAAGTTATTGTGTCGCTACCGCCGGACGCGCTCAGAACATCCTGATCTCCATCGCCATCCAGGTCGACGGCAACTACACTTTGAGCACTATCCGCGGTCGTGGTAATTGTGTGATTGGCGAACGCCTGGCTCCCGTCGTTTTCATACCAACGAATCGCGTTGTCCCGTGACGACGAACTGAGAATATCCAGATCTCCGTCTCCGTCCAGATCTGCGGCAAACACACTGTTGGCATAGTCAACATCTGTGCTGATAACGTTCTGCGGACCAAATACTCCGCTTGAACTATCGGGGCCAACGATAGTGACGAGATAGTCTTCCACCTCACCGTCGGCTGCTGCTCCCTTCACTCCAAGTCCGCCCAACGTGCTAAGACGGAATCGGGAGAACGTCGTTCCTGCGATAGCCCAACTCGGCACATCGAACTTCAAGTGATTGTCGCCCACGGTCACAGGATGCGAGGCGAAGATCTGTTCGCCGGGTCCGCCCCAGCTACCGTCGCCGTTGAAATCGATCCATGCGTCAAGCTTGCCCGCAGCCTGTTGAACTTGAACACTCAGACTTGCGTCCAACGCGCCAACTTGAATATTTCCGAACGTCACGCCATCTTCGTCATTCGATCCATTTAGGTTGTCGCCGGTTGCCGCCAAGCTTGGTTGGCCATCAGATTCGGCGTCACGATTAGTGCCCAAACGAGGCCCGACGACTCCGTGCTTTGCGCCGTGACGCGACAACGTGACAAGATAAGGAATGGGTGCGTCGCCAAAGTCTCCAGGTTCGTCATCCACGATAGTAAGCTCTATCGCGTCGCCAGCGATAATCGTGTAGCCGGGATCTTCCGCAACCGTTAACTCAATTGTCTCATCCAGCTCAACGTCAGTGTCCGCCAAGGGAGACAAAGTGATTGTCATTTGATCAACCCCTTCTGCCATCGTCACCCTGCCGGAGTCGGTGTCGAACGCCGTAGCGCCGCTTTGCGTGTAGTCTACGCCAAATGTCGCGCTGCCCGCGACTGCGAAATCAATTGTCAAAACACCGGGACCGGATCGTGTGAATGTGATACTGGCATTCCCGGATCCATCCTCTACTTCGAATATGGACGACGCGGACAATTGCAGCGTCGTGTCAATCTGTTCATGCCAGGCAATCGTGTTCCTAGAAAGCGATGTGCTGAGAATATCCACGTCGCCATCTCCATCTACGTCCGCGACGAACACGCTGGAAGGAAAGATTGGCTCCCTGCTTACGATGTGCATCTCAAAATTCTGGCTGCCGTCATTCTCGTACCAACTTATCCGGGGACCAGTCGATGAAGCGCTGAGCACATCCATGTCTCCGTCGCCATCTACATCCGCGGCATACACGCCTCGTGCAAAATTTACCTTCGTGGTGATTGTGTGTGTCGTGAAGTTTTGATTGCCGTCATTTTCGTACCACGCGATCTTGTAAATAGACGCACTGAGAGCATCGATATCGCCGTCTCCGTCCACGTCCGCGGCAAAAACGCTATAAGCTTGCATGGCCGCCGTGGTGATCGTGTGGCTGATGAAGTTTTGATTACCATCATTCTCATACCAAGCGATCTTGTCGTCGTTCCGCGAAGCGCTGACCAAATCCAGATCTCCGTCTCTATCTACATCAGCGGCGGACAAACTTCTTGGGCCGTTGGTCTCTCCATCTTGTCCGTGGTCCGGAGTGCCGTCGACGTCAGGTACAGTCACATCGTGCGGCGTGAAGTTCTGATTTCCATCGTTTTCATACCAAGCGATCTTGTCGTCATCTCGCGAGGCGCTGAGTACATCCATGTCGCCGTCCCCATCGACGTCTGCGGCAAACACGCGGTACGCATCGTCAGCGGTCGTGGTAATCGTATGCGTCACAAAACTCTGGTTACCGTTGTTTTCGTACCATGCGATCTTGTCGTCGTTCTTTGACGCGGAAAGGATGTCGGTGTCGCCATCGCCGTCTACGTCTGCCGCGAAAACGTCTGAGGCACCAAAGGCATTGGTGCTGACCACGCGCTGAGCCTTGAAATTGCCGGAGGACGCGCCAGAGACAATTGTGATCTGGTAATCCTCCACTTCCCCGTCATCCGCCAGCCCACCAATGCCTTGATTGCCCGTTGTGCTCAAGCGGAACCGCGCGTAAGTTGTGCCCGAAATAGCCCAGCTCGGCACGTGGAAAGTCAGGTTGTTATTGCCGACTGTAACGTCGCGCGAGTCGAAGATCTGTTCGTCTGGGCCGCCCCAATTGCCATCGCCGTTGAAGTCGATCCAGGCGTCCAGCTTGCCCGCCCTGCCTTGCACGTTGACGGTCACCGCCGCATCCAACGCTCCAACTTGAATCGGACCAAACGTCACGCCATCTTCGTCGTCCAGCGAGCCCGTCGTGTCGTCGGCATCGGCTGCTGTGGAGTGGATTCCATCGGCTTCCGCGTCCCTTGCTGTGCCCAACGTCAGTTCCGTCGGAATGTGTCGAGCGCCGTCCTCGGAATGCGTCGTGGGATAGGGCACTGGCGCATCACCATAATCTTGTGGCGGCGAAATTGTGAATACATAGTCTTCGACCTCACCGTCGCTCGCCTCGCCAGCGGAATGGGCGGCAGCAGGGTCGGTGCTCAGCCGGAATCGTGCATAGCTCGAACTGCCAGAATCGATCGGAACGACTGGGAAGACAAGCGTAAATTGTCCACTCGCTGTGCCATCGGGAACTGCGATTTGCGCACGCTCAGTTGCGTCGTGAAAAACGCCGTCGCGGTTGTAGTCGATCCAACCATATAGCGTTGCCGTGTTGCCTGTTGTGTTGGTTGCCAGCAGAGTGACGTTTGGCTGGCTGCTGACGTTGTAACGCAAGTCAAGTGGATCGAGCACTCCATCTTCGTCATCGGGCAGGGCATTGTCGACGTCGTCCGCATCGGCGCTGGCGTTTTGCAGCGTGCCGGAATCGCCGTCGACGCTGGCTCCCAAATACAATGTGTTTTGAGTCGCGTCGATCGTGTGGCTTGGTCCGTTGTCGGTCTGCAGCGTGCTGTAATTGCCAACGGATGTGAACGGTCCCAAGTCCGGCGCGTCGCCAAAGTCAGCGGCAAGCAGCAAACGCGATTCGAGCCGCTCGACCATGAGGCGGCGGCGCAGATCGCGCTTCTTCACGCTCAGACGCGAACCCCAGAAACTCGCCCAAAACCATTGACCTGCCAATTTCCTCTCCTAATACTTTCGATCACCTGACCTATTAATTGTACAGCGCACCTTGCATGATTTTTGAAGAAGCGGTATGACCCTAACT
>CAYFJO010000622.1:0-5596 GCA_964343305.1 uncultured Pirellulaceae bacterium
CGGTGCCCACTGGCCAGAATGGCACGACATTCGCGCGTTTTCGCGTCCAGTCATTGACGGGCCTGGCAGCAACAGGACCGGCTTTCGACGGCGAAGTGGAAGACTATCAGGTCACCATTACCCCCGTGCCGCTAGACTACGGCGATGCTCCAGACACAGGACTCGGCACGGGCACGGGCAACTATGAAACGCTGGCGGCCGATGGCGGACCTAGCCACACGGCCACGGGCCCGCGGCTGGGAACTCGCATCGATGGCGAATCAGACGCCAATCCCACAGGGATCGCCAATGGCGACGACGCCGACGCGACCGATGACGAAGACGGCGTGTCGTTCAGCAACATTCGCGCCGGCCAGAATGCCACGGCAACGGTCTTCGTCACGCAGGCGGATGGCAATGTCGACGGCTGGATCGATTGGAACCGCAATGGCAGCTTCACGGATTTGGGTGAACAGATCGTAACAAGTCAGTTCGTGACCGCCGGAACAGCCGTGCCCTTCACCTTCCCCGTGCCAAACGGAATTAGCTCCAGCCCGACCTTTGCACGATTTCGTGTCAGTACCAGCGGCGGACTTGGCCCAACCGGCTCGGCATCGGATGGCGAAGTCGAAGATTATCACGTCGCGCTGCAAACGCTCGATTTTGGCGACGCTCCCGACACGACATCCGGCAATGGAGCAGGCGATTACGACACTCTCTTGGCCAACGGCGGTGCGGCCCACATCGTTGGCGGGCCGCGGCTCGGCCAGGCCGTCGATGAAGAAGCCGACGGTCAACCATCCGTCTTGGCCGACGGCGATGATTTAAACGGAGTCGACGACGAAGACGGAGTCTCGTTCGGCACTTTGACCACGTCGAGCGTGGGCAACGCACTTGTCCAAGTATCGGGTTTCGACGGTTTCGTGGATGCCTGGATTGACTTCGACCAAAGCGGCACGTTTGACGCCAACGAAAAGATCATCAACAGCGGCATCGTCAAGACGATCGCCACCAAGACCTTTCAGTTCTTCGTTCCGGCCACCGCCATTGCCGGAAACACCTATGCTCGCGTGCGGGTCAGCCTCACAGGCGGCATCGGGCCCACGGGATTGGTCGCCGGTGGCGAAGTGGAAGACTATCAAGTGGCCATCACACAAGGGCCCATTGTTGATTATGGGGATGCCCCCGAACCCAATTTCCGCACGACGGTCGCCAACAACGGCGCGTCGCACGTCATCACGACGACGGGCCCCTTGCTGGGAACGAATATCGACGGTGAAAGCGACGGCCAGCCGGATACAAACGCCATCGGAGATGATGGCGATGGCAACGACGACGATGATGGCGTCGTCTTCCTTGGCTCGTTGTTGCCCGGCGGCAGCGGGGTCGTCCAAGTCACCGTTTCCCAAGCCGACGGCAAACTGGACGGCTGGATCGATTTCAATCAGAACAGAAGGTTCGACGAGCCAGCGGAGCGAATCGCAAACAACTTGGATGTGCTGTCCAGTTCGGGCGTATTGATCGCGACTAATCGCGACGGTTCGCAAAACGAATTGGTCGTGATCAATTCCTCCACGGGCGAAGTGGTCAACACGATTACCGCGCCGCAAACGGTCGGTGTCTTGAACGGCATCGCGTTTGACGGAAATCACATTTGGTACATCGAGGGCATTGGCGGCACGCAGGACATCCTGTACCAGGTCGATCTCAGCGGCGGTGTCATCAGCAGCACCGATCTCAGTGTCGATCCCGCCGTCGCCGGCAATCACACGTTTGATGGTCTCACCGCTCTGAATGGGTTGATTTACATTCAGGACACGACTTCCAAGCGAATCCACGTCTTTGATTCGGCCACAAAAGCGATCATCCAGTCACTTAATCCGGGACTCCCCATGTCCGGCGGGCTTGCAGCGATCCAGAGCCCGGACGCGCTGTTGGCCAGCAACGCAGAGACACAAACGATTTTCGAAATAGACCCGACGAACGGTCAGGTCACCGGTTCATTCCGACACAGCCTTAACGCGCACACAGGAACGGCTGTCCTCAACGGTCGGATTTACCTTGCCAGCCTCGGCGACAGCGCCGTTACGGTCGTCAACCGTGCAGGGGTCCTCCAGGGCACCTTAAACGTAACACCTGGCGCTGCGACTTCCTCTGTCAGCCTGAGGTCGCTAGCTGGCGGGGCCATCACCGCCGGACCAAACACTCAATTGATATCGTTTCAGGTTCCCGTGGGAACTCCAGTCGGCAACACGTTTGCCCGGTTCCGCGTCAGTTCGACCGGCGGACTCTCGCCCGTCGGAAATGCGGCGGATGGCGAAGTCGAAGACTATCAGGTCACAATCGGCGACGTGGATTCGATCGGCGTATTCCGCAACGGCCTGTTTTATCAAGACGTCACGAACGACGGCCAGTGGAACGGCACGACCGGCGGCGACACGGTGTTCAGTTTCGGTGGCGCCGGAGACATTCCGATCGCGGGCGATTGGAACGGCGACGGCCAGGACGAAATCGGCATCTATCGTCCGTCGAATTCGACCTTCTACAAAGACAAGAATGGCAATCGGCAGTTCGACGGAGTTGCCGGCGGCGATGAAGTTGTTCCCTTCGGAATCTTCGGTGACCTTCCCGTCATTGGCAATTGGAACGGCGACCTGATTGACGACATTGCCGTCTTCCGCCCGAGCATGGCACGCTGGTACAAAGACGCCAATGGCAACGGTACTTACGATGGCATTGCCGGCGGCGACGAGTCGTTCATTTTCGGTGCCACCGGCGACATTCCCATCGCAGGCAATTGGAACGGCGATAGCATCGACGACATCGGCGTCTACCGGCCGTCAAACAGTTACTTCTATCAAGACTTTAATGATAGCAATAGCTTCCAACCTGGCATTGATCTGGTGATCCGCTTTGGGGCGATTGGCGACATTCCGTTCATTGGCAATTGGAATGGCAGTGCGACAGACAATATCGCCGTGTTCCGCCCCGCCACTTCGATGGTCTATCGGGATGTGAACGGCAACGGCTCCTTTGATGCCGGCGATTCTGCGACACAGTTCGGCACGGCGGGCGACCAACCCATCGCCGGCGATTGGGCGCTGCCAACCCCGTTGCTCGCACCAACCGCGGCCAACGAATCCGAAAACACGGTTGCTCTGACCTCCGAAGCGTTGACCGGTGTGGCCGACGCGGCCATCGAAATCCTGGTCGGTGCCGGCATCAGCGCGGACGAACTTAGCAACATCAATTTCCAAATTGCCGACCTGACTGGCAGACGCCTGGGCCAAACACTAGGCAACACCATCACAATCGATGTCAACGCCGCGGGTCACGGTTGGTTCGTCGACACGTCCCCAACGGACCACCACGAATTCTCCATCGTCGGCCGCAATGGCCTCGTCGCCGAAGAAAGTACCCTACCCGCTGACCACATGGATCTTCTGACCGTCTTGCTACACGAGTTGGGCCATACTTTGAATCTCGCCGACGATTATTCTTCCGCCGATTCTGCCAACTTGATGAGTGGGTTGTTGACCGCCGGCATCCGGCGCCTGCCCACTGAAGGTGAACTGGCCGCCATGATGTTTGATGCCTAGAGCGCATTTCAACACCTGTTTTGGAAACCCGATCGCTTAGACATTCTGCATCCTTTGTCACAGGGGTTACGAAATGGGTCTTCCACAGCTTGAGATGGTGGCACTGATAGCATGGTAGCATGTCTACAACGGACCGGCCAATTCCGATCGCTTGAAAAGCTGACGGACGTTCGCGCTGGTGAACGACATGCCGCGGCAGGTGCGATACCCGGATGCGTTCAACCTAGCCGCGATCGCTTCACTCCCGAAACCGCACGTCAATTGCCCTACCTCTGCATTTTATTCGTCGGCGTTGCAGTCAGTCTCACGTCATGTGGAGGAGCAATCCCGTCGAACTCGGTTTCGCTGAAACACAACGTCAAAACTTGCAGTCGGTTAGAAGTCCAATATTTCCTATTGCCGCACTCTCAAAAAGTGGTGATTACCGATGAGCAAATCATCAAGCAAATTGCACAATCGCTAGTTTTCTCAGTAGAGTTTCGCAAGGGTACGTCTGATGCAGACATTGGTAAATTCTTTGTCGTTGATGTTTTTAGTGGTGAGAGTTTAGTTGAAAGATTTCGTCTTGTTGCTGGTGGGGGTGCTGGCGAAGTGACAACATCACGTGGGGGTGGTTATATCGGATACCTATCACAGAAATCTTCGACGCTAGTTAGGGACATCCTTCTCAAGCAGTTTCAAGATGCAGGATTGATCGAATCGGATCAGCCGAAGCCAACATTCAGGGTTGAGTCTCTCACGCTCGTGTCTTCCTCGTCGATTGGCTATGAACGAAATGTTGGAGAACACATGTCACTTAGCTCCGACAAAGAATTCCTATTTGTTACAGATAGTTTTCGACAATTATTGCTGTGTTATCGACTGCGGGAGAATGACCGCTTGCTGTTTGTCAGATCGTTCTACACGCCGGGAGTCGTGGAGCCTGTATTCCACCCGATTGCGCAATCAGAAATGACGTTACCCACGTTTGTCGAGCCAAGTCCCGATGGGAAACACGTATATGTTTGCTCGAAGAAAGACAACGCAATCGTTGCCTTTAACACGCATGCGACCAGGGGATTGTCTGAAGATGGGGTTATGGTGATAGGAAACGAAAGCCTGGAGATGAAAGCATTTGCCTACCCGGAAGCAATTGCAGTGAGTCCGGATGGCAAGCACGCATATGTCACCAGCAGGACTACCAGGCAAGTGTATGTGCTTGATCGAAACTTGAGCGGAACACTTAAATACGTTGCGTCAGTCCCAATGGAGTCTCAGCAGCAAACCCGAGTTCAAGATGCGGACGTACAAGAACTGCACAGGAATTCTCATTTGGTGATTTCCGAGGACGGCAAGTTTGTCTATGTAACCGAGAGCATAGACGGTTCGTTACTATGCTACGAGCGTCAAGTCGATGACGGCGGTCTAGAGCTGGTGCAGCATTTGTGGGACAACGAATCGACAGGAAATCGCGGGCTCAAACATGCTAGTTCAATCCTTATTTCCCCAAACGGAAAGTTGGCTATTGTTACAAGTCTGACGCAAGGAATCAGCGTTTGGAATCGCGACACGGAAACGGGGAAACTATCCTTCCTCCAGCGAGTGGATGAACAAAACATCGGTCGAGAGAAGGTCTTCACGGGAGCGCGTGCCATAGCAATCCGTGCTGACGGAAGACGCTTGTATGTCGCTTCCCAAGCTGACGGCACGATAACCGTGTTTCGCTGTGACACGAATGGAAAACTGAGTCTGCTGGAGATCCTGAAACAGGGAGATCTAGTTGCCCGTGAAGGCAAATCACCCGCAAAGCTAACCGTGCTTTCCGGGGCGCGATGCCTGATCCTTGCTCCGGATGGCAAGCGTCTCTACGTCGGAACCAGTAAGTGTTCCGCAGTTCGGTTTGCCACAACTCGTCTCGAAACCACGGATGCGGCGAAAAAGTGGAATGAAGCTCTGCTCACCGAAAACGACGATGATCCAGACGCGTGTTTGATTAGCGGATAGGTAATACCTTGGTGGGCATCTTTTTATTGCGTCCC
>CAYFJO010000623.1:0-5593 GCA_964343305.1 uncultured Pirellulaceae bacterium
GAACGGGCTCGGCTCAGGTGCGCGTGTGCTTGGATCACGCGTTCGCGGGCCAGTTGAATCTGCAGGTGGTTCGCGCCGCCCATAGCGAGTGCCTGCGACAAGTCGATGGTTAGAATCTGCTCAGTTACGGGAGCCGCCTGGCCGGTCGCCGGCAGGGTTTCGATGATTGTGGCCTCTGGAACAGGGAAGTTTCCGGTTGGAGTTGTTTGCGACGTGAGTTGAATGTTCCGATTCTGAGCCGGGAAGTTTTGCGGCGGCATGTTCGGCGCGGGCGCATGATTCGGAGCCGGGCGCTGAGGAACTGGCGGGTAATGCTTGGCCGCGACATTTCCGAAAAAGAACGAAGTGCTTTTCGCTCCTCGATGGCGGACTGCCGATTGCCTCGCAGTCGGAGCCTGCACTGGCTGGTGGCCAGCCGGTCGAGGATTGTTCGCCAACGCGGAAGAGCCTGGCGGCGGAAAGTTCTGTGCTTGCGGCACAGCGTAGCCAGAGTTGTTCGCTGGGCCAAAAGCGGGTGGCCCTGCGCAGCCGGCGCAATGGACAAGTGCCGCGATGGCCGCGAGACCGCAGAAGCGAATTGTTCTCTTAAGGTTGGTCATTTGTCACTGGTCACTGGTCACTCGTCACTACTCACTCCACATCCAGCGTGCTGGTCGAGACGGCGTGCAGTTTCTCTCCATCCTTGTCTTTGTATTCGGCGACGTTGGAGCTGATCACTCGCTTGGCCGAAAACGGCGTTCCGTCGCCGTTGGTGATGCCGAGTACGTCCGGGGAATCGTCCTTGCCCTTCTTGGTGGCCTTGACCAAAACGCGGCGAAAGCGGCAGACGTTGTCATCGTCTACTTCCACGACGTACTGGCCTTCCCCATCATCGGCGACAGCCGATGCGGGAACAGATTCGAGGGCGTCGTACTCGTTCAAGGTAATCGTTGCTTTGCCATAATCGCCCGGCAGCAGTTCGCGACGGCCGCCTTTGACGACCGGATTATCTCGATCGACTTCGACTCGCATCATTCGCGTTTGCCGGTTGAACGACTTGGACAGCCGAGCGATCTGGCCCTCGAACTTGTTGTGTGGTTTGCCGTGAACGCCTTGCAACACCACGGCGTCTCCTTGGCTCAGCTCGACAGCATCGTCCATCGGCACGTACATCACGATCCGTACCTTGTCGACGCGTTCGATGCGGAACAGTGGCGAGCCTCCGTTGCTGGCCGGTTCGACGTACGCGCCGGGATCGACCAGTCGTTCGGTGATGATTCCGTTAAAAGGAGCGTCGATGTTGAGATACGAAATCATGACGCCGGCTTTGGCTACGTTGGCGTCCGCCACGCCGATCTCCGCATCCGCCGAATCGACCATCGCGGCCGCGGCGAGAATGTCGGCTTCGATGCGATTCTTCGCCGCCAAGGCCGATTGCAAGGCGTAATTGGCCTCGTTCAGTTTCTCGGCGTTGAGTGCACCCGAGCGGACCAGGCCCGCGACCCGTTTGTACTCCGCCTCGCGAAGCTTCAGCATGGCTTCGGTCTCGCCGCGTTTGGCTTCGACTTGTTTCTTTTCGGCGTCTCGAAGGGCTTTGTCAGCGACAGCTTTGTCCTTGAATTTTGCGAGTCGCGCCTTATCGGCGTGCAGTTCCGGCACGTCCAATTCGGCCAACGGAATCGCCATGCCCATGTCGTTCGTTTGCGGAACGACGTCGCCGATGTTGGCATTCACTTTCTTGACGTAACCTTCAACTCGCGATTTCAACAAGGCCATTTCGTAGCCTTCGACCGACGCCGGCACAACCACTTTGACCGTGTGTTTCTGTTTGGTGACTTGGATGGTCTCGACAACCGTTTCGACCTTCGCTTCGTCCGAGTCGCCGTTGCCGTCCGTCGCGGATGCGCTTCCGCACCCACCGGCGCCCAACGTCAGCAGCGCCGAGCAGGCGATCGTCACGATGGCCAACTGAATCGCGGCGGGTCGGCTTTCATTGTGTTCGAGGGATTTTGAGTCTTTGCTCATGAGGAATACCTTCCGTCTTTGTCTTTAAGCAGGTTCGGCTTCGGTCCGCGGTTCGGCTTCGTCGGCGGACGCACCGTGGCCGGCAAACATTTGGGCCCATTGTTTCATGATCACATATAAACACGGCACGACGAGCAGCGATAAAATCGTTGCGCCGATCACGCCGCCAATGATGGCCTGTGCCAACGGAGCATTTGCGTCCGCGCCGCGAAATCCGAAAATCCAGGGAAATGCCATCGGGAACATGGCCAACCACGTGGTCAGCGAGGTCATCAAAATCGGCCGCAGCCGCACACGGGCCGCGTCGAGGATCGCCTCCCGTGCCGTGCGGCCTTCTTGCATTTGCCCGTTGGCAAAATCGACCAGCACGATCGAATACTCGACGACGATGCCGACCATCATGATGATGCCCATGAAGGCCATGATCGACAGATTCGTTCCCAAGACCAGCAGCATCACCACGACGCCAATGAATCCCAGCGGCACGGTCAGCAACACGATTAGTGGATCGATGAAACTGCGAAATTGTGCGACCATCACCAGATAAACGAGGATCGCGGCGATCACCAAACCGCCACGAAATTGTTCGAACGACTCGCGCATGGTCCGCACTTCGCCCATCATGCGGATCGACATCCCTTTGAAATCACGATGTTTTTCGCGCCCGTCGGACAACGGCAAGGCGTCGATTTCCGCCGCGGACACTTTGCCCTCGTTTTCTTCTTCGGTTGCATTCTCTTGTTTGACATTCAGGTCGGTGTGATAGCCGATTCGATACAACTGACCCCGTTCATCGCTTGACGGCATCGCGCCCATTTTGACAAGTCGTTTTTCGATCCGGCTGACGACCGATCCAATGTCGTAGCCGCGCTGGATGTTGACATAGACGTCAGTCACGCGGCCAATATTACGGTGATTCACAACGGCAGGTCCATGAGCCCGCCGGATTTTGGCAACGCTGCCCAAACGTCGCGGACCATGCATGTCGCCGCCAATCGGGATGTTTCGCAGCGTCTCGAGACTCTTCAGGTCCTTTTCCCAATACTGAACGCCGAAGAAATAGTGATTGCCTTTATTCTTGTCGATCCAAAACGATGGTTGAAAGTTGATGGTGCTATTGGTTGCGGCGACGAGGTTCTTCATCACGTCGTCTGGCGTGATGCCCATTCGGGCGGCAAGTTCGCGGTCCATTTCAACTTCGAGCGTTGGATAGTCGATGCGTTGTGCGATCCGAACATCCGCCGTTCCGCTTACTTTACGTGCCTCGTCGCGAATCATGCGAGCAACTTCTTGGGCACGTTCCAGGTCTTTGGGAACTTGAATCTGGAAGTGGATCGGCGATGATTCGCCCATGTTCAGGGCGGCCGATAACATGCCGCCGGTATTGAACGCGAACTGGTATCCGTCGGTTTCCGCGAAATCTCTTTGCAGCGTCTCGCGAAGTTTTTCGACGTATTGAAAAACTCCTTTGCGGCCTTTAGTTTGGACCAGCAAGAACGCGTCCATCGCTCCTGTGTTTGGAGTGTAGGCAGCGGGCCAGTCGAGCAAGACGCCGATATTGGATACGAGCAACACCAGATCCGAATCGGCATGATCGCCTTTGCCGTCCACGGCAAATCGCGGGTCAGGTGTGCCAATCAAGTCTTTGATCACCTTTTCTATTTCGATGATCCGCTTTTCCGTGTTCTCGATTCTCGTTCCCGTCGGCATGCGGAAGTAGATTGTGATTTGTCCGGCATCGACTTGCGGAAACAGTTCCTGTCCCATCAGCCCGTTCATGGCGAACAAGGCCGTGACGAACAGGCAAGCGGCGATGATCACAACCAGGTAGCGAAGATTAAGTGCCAGAGAAAGTACAAGGTGGTAGATGGTTCCCAATAGCCCCGCATCGGTTTCGGTTTGCGGTCGCTCGCTGATTCTCAAAAAGTTAGCGCAGTAGGCTGGCACGAGCGTGATCGCTGCCACATAGGAAAAGACAATCGCAAAACTGGCGGCAATCGCCAGGGGTGTGAACAAAAACTTGGCCAATCCAGAAAGGAATACGACCGGGAAGAAGACGATGACAAATGTAATCGTCGCAACCAACATCGGCAGTGCGACTTCAACCGTTCCGTCAATGGCGGCCTGATGCGGTCTTTTCCCCATGTGCGTGTGCCGCACGACGTTTTCCAAAACAACGATCGACTGGTCGACCAGGATGCCGATCGCCAGCGTCAAACCGCCGAGCGTCATGGAGTTGATCGTGTCACCGGTAAAATAAAGTCCAAAGACGGCACCAAGAATCGCCAGGGGGATGGACAGCACGATGATCAACGTCGAGGCGACACTTCGCAAGAATACCAAAACGACACCACCCGCTAACAATGCACCGAGCAGCGCGGCTAATTGAAGTGAGGTGATACCGGCTTGGACGCCAACCGATTGATCCATCGCCACGCTCAGCACCAGCGTTTTCATCTTGGGATTTTCGGCGCGCTCCACTTTCAGCTTGCCTTCGATCGTGCTCAGTTGACGTTTGATTTGTTTGACGATTTCGATCGTGTTTGCACCCGGCTGGCGATAGATCGGAATATAGGCCTTCCGTGAGCCGTTGACGCGAACGATGTTCGACTGGATTTGCGACGAGTTGACGACCTTGCCGACCTGCTTCATTTTGACGGGAACGCCGTTGACGGTTTTGATCGGAACGTCATTCAGTTGGTCGATCGCGTCGACGTTGGCATTCGTGAAAATCTGCAATTCTTGCGGGCCGATTTTGATGCTGCCCGCGGGAATTAGCACGTTTTGTTTCAACAACGCTCGTTGGACATCCATCAACGATATTTGGTGAGCTTCGAGCCGATCGGCGTCGACGTAAGCCAGGACGCGACGCAGCTTACCACCATAAACCGCTGGCGCGATCACACCTTGAATCGATTGCAGCTTGTTCCGCAGTTCGTAGTAAGCAATGTCGTACAACTCTTGCTCATCCATCTGTTCGTTCGAAACGACGACCAGACACAGCGGCACGGACGCTGTCGGATCAAACGGCATCACCATCGGCGGAATGGTTCCCGGCGGCAAATAAAACATGTCGCTCATCGCATAGCTGGTCACTTGCGACATGGCCGTGTCCATCGAGATACCTTCGCGGAAGAAATCCTTCACGATGCACACGCTTTGCATCGCCGTCGCTTCCTGGTGCTCGATGCCGACCGATTGGCCCGTCCACCGCTGCAGGCGGCTCATGATGTCCTTTTCCATCACTTCCGGAGGCATGCCGGGATAGAACGTGACGATCTGGACGGCCGACGTTTCAAACTGAGGCAACAAGTCCGCGGGGATCTTCGTGTACGAATAGCCACCCAGCACGATGGCCGCAAGGGCCACGACGATCACAAGGTACGGATTTCGGAGTGCCGTTTGGATCATAAGGTGTGCAGAATTCAGGCAGATGCGATGAGATAACTGGAAGGAGTGGGACTCGAAAATGGGGGCGCAGCACAATCCCACGTTACACCCTATCGACCCGGCAGAACCGGCAACATCATTCGAATCGCTACATCGCGTGCAACGTTCAGAGCATGAGAAACGGTTAGAAGCTGTAGAA
>CAYFJO010000624.1:0-5593 GCA_964343305.1 uncultured Pirellulaceae bacterium
TCGCAAGTCCGAAGAGCAGGAAGGCGAGGACGAGCAAGCTTTGCCGGACTTCTCGGCGGACGAAAGCGGCCCGCACGAGCCGTTTATCAAGCAAGGCCAAACGACCCCGCCCAAACATTTCACCGAAAACACTCTGCTGGGCGCGATGGACACCGCGGGCAAGCTCGTGGAGGAAGCCGAGCTACGCGAAGCTCTCAAAGAGAAAGGGCTGGGCACGCCGGCAACGCGTGCCGCGATCATCGAAACGTTGCTGAAGCGGCAATACGTCATGCGTCAGAAGAAAAACCTGGTGGCGA
The DNA here is from genome assembly GCA_964343305.1 of uncultured Pirellulaceae bacterium. Classification (GTDB taxonomy): domain Bacteria; phylum Planctomycetota; class Planctomycetia; order Pirellulales; family Pirellulaceae; genus CAYFJO01. Next base: position 297 of record CAYFJO010000624.1, read on the forward strand.
CAGACCTCGGTCGATACCTCGTGGCGCTCGTGCGGGATCACAACCTCAAGTCGCCCGAGCTGACCGGCGAATGGGAGTCAAAACTCAACCGGATCGAAGCCGGCCAGACCGCGCCCGAAGGCTTCATGCAAGAGATTGTCGAATATACGCGCCAGATTATTCAGTCCAGTGACGACATCGCGATCGACGAAGAAAGACTCGGCGACTGCCCGCAATGCGGACAGCCCGTCATTGCCGGCCGGCGCGCCTTTGGCTGTTCGGCGTGGCGGGAGGGTTGCCGGTTTGTACTCCAGCCCACTTACAGAGACCGCGATCTGGACCCAAGGCAAATACGCGCGCTGTTGCAGCACGGTGTTACCAATGAGCCAATTCAGCTCGGTGACGGTCAGCAAGTCGTGCTGACCATGTTGGATTCCGGCGAGTTGGTCGAAATCCCCTTGCCTCAAGGCGACGAACAAACCCGCAGGAAGTCCGCTGGCCGGACGAAACGTCATCGGCAATCGGCGCGGAAGACGCCCACGGAGAATGGTTCGAATCGACCGATGGAGAAGAAAATCGCAACGGATCTTGGCTCGTGTCCACTTTGCGGGGCGCATGTTGTGGAGCAAAAGAAGTCGTTCAGTTGCAGCCGCTGGCGTGACGGTTGCAGCATGACAATCTGGAAGACGATGTCGGGCAAGCGGATCTCGGTCCGCACGGTAAAGGCACTGCTGCGCGACGGGAAGACTTCGGTCTTGAAGGGATTCAAATCGAAATCGGGCCAGCCCTTCGGTGCCCGCCTTAAACTGCATGAAGGAAAGGTAAGCTTCGATTTTGACGGTTGAGTTTATGCGAAGTTGCCGTTTCTTGGTCACGTGCGAATGCTGAACGAATATGGCCAGGTCGCGCGACTGAACAACCTGGCCCACTGCATTAACGCTTCGCTCCGCAGTCTTTCGCTAGTCAAACAGTCCTGTTTGAATTGGTGCGTTAAGCCGCTTTTTGATGAGACTGACGAACTTGGGCTGTTTCTCGACGCCGATGTAACGGCGTCCTAAACGCTGTGCAACGCGCAGAGTTGTTCCGGTGCCAGCGAACGGGTCGACAACAAAGTCGTCGGGCTTTGATGAACAGAGGACAACACGTTCCAACAATGCTTCTGGTAATTGGCACGGATGCCCGGCGATACGTTCGGCAGCATTTCCGACCAAACGGGGCAACTCCCACACGTCGTCCGGGACTCGTGGCCCCTTGGCTCGTCGATCGCCGTTCTTCATGCGTTGCGATGGGACGCGGATTTGGTCCGTGTAGAAAGATGCTTCGGCACTTTTTACATGCCAGAATAGATGACGATGTCCGCTGGGGAATCGGTCTTCTCGGTACTGGCCAAAGGTCTCGCGCCAAATGATGCGATTGCGTCTGGGTAAGATGTTGGTGAGGATCGCACCAAACTGATCTGCCCATCGTTCAGGGCCGAGCAGCCACAAGCTGCCAGTTGGCGTCAGCAGTCGAACGCAGCGCCGTACAACAAGTTCGATGTCTGCGAGGTACTCGGCCGTTGGACGCGAGTCGGCTTTCGGACCGTCGCCGTAGTCAAAGGCGAAATTATACGGTGGGTCCATAAACACAGTCTGGATTGAGGCAGCGGGTAACTTGATCAATTCCGGCAAGCAGTCGCCTTGAATGACTTGGCTCTGCATGTGCAACCTTCCTTTCTTTTTCGGGAACCTTGGAAAAAAACCGAATCACGCGACCGGCCTTCGCGCGGGATGAATCCGCACGAAGGCTAGGCGTTTTTGATTGCACGAATTGGAATTGAGAAAGAGCGAGAGAATTCGGATGGCTCAATTACTCTCAGCAGTAAGAACTTGAAACCAAACGGATGGTAGATGACTGATGGAATTATCAGATTTCCGACCAACGCGCAAGGTTTTGCGGCTTACCGATACAGGTCCAGCCGTTCGGCCGTCAGGCCGTGACGCGTCAGCGTAGGTTGGATATTGCGTCGCACGTCGTTCGGCTTCTGCTTTGTCTGCACCTGACTGAACAGGTTCATTTGCCGCGCCGTGATGCCGGTCACCCGATCGTTTTTTCAACTGATTTGCCCAACAGACGTTTTTCGGCCGACCGGCGGCTCACCCAAGTGAGTTAGCGAAGAGTCAAGGTGGAGTCTTTTTGAAGTGGATTTTTTTCTGCATGGACGCAGAAAAAAATCTGCCGACCGGCACCGCTTGCGGCACTTCGAAAAGCAGCAGCCGGATGCGGACCTTGACCGAAGCGTACAATCGAAAGGGCCGCCGGGATGTTGAGGAAGTACTTGTTTCAAAAAGCAACTTGCACGTACGAGAAGAAGATGAAGATAAGGCCCGGTGGTGCTAGAAATGGGCCTTGAAAAATGTGTGGGTGAAAACGATTCGACGTTAGAACTCAGCGTCTTCATTACCGTTCTCATCCGACTCGGGCTTAGAACCTTCGAATATCCACGAGTGGACACGATCGGCTACCTTTTGCAGCAGTGGCAAATCGTCACGGCCAAAACTGGTGGAGTCACGCCATTCGTCTTCGTCTTTGTAAAGACGCGAGAACGTGACGTTGTGACGCGCACCATTTTTGGTGTCGTTCTCCCAAATCGCCGCGCGAATGCGGCCCAGTCGGATCTCATGCACAGGTTTCTTTTTGGCAGTTTTCTTTGCCATGATTGCTCTCCTTTGTGAGAGAAAGTGAGGAAATGAAAACAAGGGATGGTTGTTGGACTTGCAGAAGAAAACTAGATAGCCAGCGCCAACAAGCTGGCTGCTCTTTGGTCCGCTTCCGTGCGGTCGCCGGCGTTTTCAACTTGGCCAGCGATTCGCGTCAGTGCATCGACGAGTGCGAAGATGGTGAACGCACCTTGTTGTTGCGCGATTTCAAGAGCCTTGGTGGCAAGCGACTGGGGGATTCCGTTCTTGGTCAACTCCTTCAGTACCTCGTCGCTTGTCGCACCAAGGCGTGTTTCCATCGCGCGTTTGACGACTTTGACGAATCCATCTCGTCGCTCGTCACGTGATTTAACGAGCGATTCAATTCGACGACGGATTTCGTCGAGTGCCTCATGCACGTTGCTCGTGTGCTTGCGGCTGAAGTCAGCGACTTCGACCGCATCCCACACGATATGATTTCGGCAAATCTGCTGAAACCAAAACGTTTGGATGCCAATCGATCGACGGCCAACTTCGCTGTTCCAAAGGAAAAACCCTGGAGCAAATGCTTCGCCGTTGATTTCTGCCCAGCCAGTTGGATCGATCAGAAAGGTGAACATGTCTTGCTCACCGAAATACAATCCAGTACTTCCATCAGCAGCCTTTTGCGGCGGTTGGAAGTCGCTGGCGAACTCTTCGACGACCGACAATAAGTCGGCGTTGTAGAGTCGCGTGTAACTGGCTTGATGAATCGAGCGGACGCGACTTTCGTTGGTCAGCAACTGCAGCGGCTTATTGCCGTGCGGGAGCGTTTCGTAAAAGACACGTTTCGCCGTATCGGGACTGAGTCGATTGACAGTGTTCTTCTTAACGCCTGCCAGACGACAAAGCTGACCGAAACTCCAGTCGTTCATCAGAAAATCGCCGTCATTTCCGACCGCGATAGTCAGGTTTTCGTTGGATCGACTGATCGCAGGCCGTAACGACTGAGGAAGTTCCCAGCGTTCGATCGAGTTTTCTTTTTCGTATTTGCAATGCTCGACGAGAGCGTGCAAAGACGGAAACTGTTCATCCGGCGAGCGACGAAACAGCTCGTCATGCGCACGAGTGAGATTCGCCATGATGTGACTCCTTGTAAAAATGGAAGTATTGCGAATTTAAAAAACCGAATGATAAAAGACCTTTAGCACCACCGGTCCCAAGTCAGCGCACGGCGAACTCAAATGCTACTGACCGAGGACCGGAGACTTATGAACTGCCCAGATAGAAAGAGTCGAAAAGAACAGCTAACGACTGCGTGAACTGATTACTTACAGCAAAGAAGTGAGTAGCAGATTTCCCATTAAAAGGCAAAGATTTGTTTCGGTCGAAGTGCCAGGTGACATTGAACATGAAATATGGCACAGAAGATTTATCATGTACGACATGCCGTTATTTTTCTTCGTCGGTGCGATCATGCTGTGCTTCCCTGAAGTGTCGGCATGGCTAGTGAGTGCCTATTGCGGAATCGTCCTATTGAGACGGATTCGCTGAAAGTACTGTACGAAACTCGTTGTCGCCGTCACATGAAACCGCAGACCAAGGATGTTCAACATTGAAGACCTTGACCGTAAATGCCCTGTATGCGAAGGAACTGGTCGCGCAAAATCCGGTGACGATAACATCGGAACATTGGAACGCTGCGTGGCCCATCTGAATTGGGAGATCGCTGGCATTTGGTTTGGACCTTCGCCGCCGCACGAGAATTCCTTGTGAATCCGATGCCCACAAAGAATTCGGCAACGTGAATGTGGAAGTGGCCGACAAAGTCAAACAACTCGAAAATGTGCGACTGCCGGCGACAACGAAGGTAGTGATTTGTCCCGACTGTCACGGGAAAGGCTTGACATTGACTGAGGACGTCCCGGTTTCTGTTTATCGACAGAAATGGAGTCGGCTGAGAAACAACTAGCGACTCGGCCTGGGGAGACGTGGGATGACAAAGTGACGGTGAAACGAGAGCGGCGGAAGGGGAACCCGTTTGTTGAGATTGTGCGGTACGCGAAAGAACAAGATATCGACCTAATCGTTATTGGCACGCACGGCCGATCCGGGTTGATCCACATGTTGATGGGAAGTGTCGCTGAGAAGGTAGTTCGCAAGTCACCTTGTCCAGTGTTGACCGTGCCCAAATCGGGACATGAATTCGTGATGCCGTAGATGCGCCGAAATCGAATGTGTGAATCATGGTCATCTTGATAAACGAAGATCCGGCTTACATTTCATGGCTCAAACGCCATCGGAATGGATTCGTACTCGACACGCGCCGCAATCCAACGCGCAGGAATACGGTCCTCCACCGCGCGAATTGTCCAGAAATCAAGACACGGCAAGGAAGCCGATCGAGGAAAACAAGCTGGACGACCGGACAGCGAGTTAAGGCATGTTCCGTCGAAGTCGATCAGTTGCTGGATTGGGTGCGGGATGAGATCAACGGCGAACCACAATCGTGCGAGCAATGTGAGCCGCTGCACGATGGTTGTCTTGCTGGAAAGTGCAAAGATGATGACGCTCAACATCTGACGCGACTGGGTGGCGACATCGTTTCTTACATTGTCGAAGTGGCAGTGATTCATCTGGACAACGATACGCCTTACCGTC
>CAYFJO010000625.1:0-5582 GCA_964343305.1 uncultured Pirellulaceae bacterium
AGCCACACCGAATATATCGATGGAATTCGAGTCATTCGCGTTTGGACGTTTTTGGCTGCAAATGCTGGTAGCCTGAAACGTATTCTGAATTACGTTTCGTACATGGTTTCCGCGTGTTTGGAAGCCGTTCAACTCCGTCGCGCCGACGTCGTGATCGCAACCTCACCTCAGTTCTTCTGCGGCTGGGCTGGCGTCCTTGTTTCTCGAATTTGCCGGATCCCCTTTGTCCTCGAGGTACGTGACATCTGGCCGGAGTCGATCAAGACTGTTGGCGCAATGAAGAACTCCATTTTGTTGGCCACCCTCGGAAAAATGGAAAAGTGGATGTACCGTTCGGCCCATCAAATTGTGACGGTCGGTGAGGGGTATCGCGAAAACATTGGTTCCAAGATTGACGAAAACGTCCGCATTTCGGTCGTTACCAATGGTGTCGATCTAGACCACTTTTCGCCAACCGAACCTGACGGCGACTTTCTGAAGGAGTGGAATTTGGAAGGCAAGTTTGTCTGCTCGTATGTAGGGACGATCGGAATGGCGCACGGTTTGGACGTCGTCGTTCATGCAGCGAAACTTTTGCAACAACGGAATCGTCAAGACGTCGTGTTTTGTCTCATTGGTGATGGTGCCGAACGTGAGCAACTCGAACAACTTGCTCAAAAGATGGGCGTCAGTGACCTTGTTGTTTTCACTGGTCGTCAGTCAAAACAACGAATCCCTCAAATCCTTGCCAGCAGTGACACCGTCTTGGTCCACTTGAAAAAATGTGAGTTGTTTCAGTCCGTCATTCCCTCAAAGATCTTTGAAGCGATGGCCATGCAACGGCCTATTGTTATGGGTGTCGAGGGAGAATCGCGACAAATCGTTCGCCGTGCAAATGCAGCGATCGACACCGAACCGGACTGCCCAGAGTCTCTGGCAACGGCCGTTATGAATCTCGTCGAGGATCAAGAACTTTGCGAACAACTTGGCAAAAATGGCCGAGCATTTGTTCAACAACATTATTCACGTAATGTGTTGGCCGAGAGGATGTTGGAAGTCGTAAAGGAAACAGCGAAGCCAAATCCATGCCCGCAAGTTGCGCCTTCGAATCGATGAGAATCCACGTGCCGTGGCAAAATTCCGCTAATTAGGTGGAAGCGCATTGTTTGGATTGCAATAGGCTTCAAGTTCATGAACGTAGAGGGGTAGTCTGCTGTTGCGAACACCGAGTCCGCGAAGGCGGATGTATTTTACCCCCCGCGCCGGAAACTTAATCACTTGCCAACTCTCTCCCTCGTCCCCCTCTTTGCTGCGGTCTACAAGACTGCGAAAGAACTTGCCATCCACGGATGTCTCAACTGTGTATTTGTAACGGCAATTCTCTGAATCGTAAAAGCGCATACGGATTTCGCGTAACGAGCATACCTCGTACAATTCGACCACCCATTCACACGGCCAGGCGCTCGCGGCAGCGTATTTATCACGGCTCGTCGAATCACCGTCGATCAAACACTGCGGCTTATAGTTGCAACCATAGACTCGACTGCCCCGCGAAACGAGTGCAACATCTCCATCGCTGATGGCCCCACGTTCAAAAAAGTGGCTTAGTTGAGCATCCAACGCGTCTCGCGGTGCGCCTTTAGTTTTTGAAACGATCGGATCAATCCGTCCCACAACATAGTCTTTTATTCGCGCTTTGGAAAAGCGGTCGTCTTCGCCCTCATAAACGGCAGCCCAATTCTGACAAAGTTGAACATATTCGTCGTTCGTACTCGGTTTCTCAAGTTCCATCTTCGCCACATGACTTAATTTGTCATCTGACGAACGCGCAAGGTGGGGCAGCCCCGTTTCCCAGTCGCCGCGAATAAAACAGGAATATCTGCCGAGAACTAAATTGGCTTCTGGATCGTCCGGCTGTGCTTCCAGGGTTTGTTGCGCTTCTTGAACTTTCGCAATCCACTTCTCTAACTCGCCCACGAAGGCTTGTTTTTGTTGGATGGTCGCACGCAATTCTGCGTCCTTTAATCTCGCAACCATCGTCAAGGCCATTCTTAGTAGTTGAGTAGTGTCCTCAATTCGACTCTCACCGATCGCCTCGTCGGACGCCTGAATGATCTCCAGAACAATTTGGCGACGCTCGTCAACCGACCGAGCCTTGGCAACGCGTCGTTGTACCGCCGCAATTTTCAGCGGTGAAGTTGCGACGCCCATTTCGTCGAGCGATTCCACCGCTTGCTGCGCGAGATCATAATCGTCGCTTTCAAGTGCCTGGGCATGGGCGTGAACGAGAAACAAAAACGCAATGCTTGGATAGGACTTGATGTCGGCCGATGTCTGTATCAACCCGAGTGCGTCGCCTGCCCCGCTACGGGACCGTGAATCAACATAGTCCTCTTTGAGCATCTCTCGAAGTAATGATTTGGCGCTACTTTGCACCGATCGAGCTTTCGTGGACGGACCAAGTTGGGAGAACCAGAGCAGCGCACGGATTGAATATGCCTTAAATGCGGGATCGGACTGCGACAAGTCGTACCACTGGTTAGCAAGCCCCATTCTTTCTTTGGAATCTTGTGGCGCAGAAAGGTCGAGCGCGGCCAATTCGGCCACTGCCGCATTGTCGCCATTTACCAGTCGCGCCAAGCCTGTCTTGAAGTCACCTAAGACGAGGCAATCGTAGTGTCCCAAGACAAGATTGGACTTTGGATCGTCGGGCGAATTCTCGATCGTTTCGTTCGCCGATATAACTGCACCAGTGAATTGGGTAGTCAATTGCCGAGACATGTACGACAAAACTCGAGTCCGAAGTTGCAACCGAGGATCTTCAAATCGCGCCGCCAGTTTTTCCGCCGCTGTAGAAATCGTGGAAATGTTTTTTAGTTGACGGTTCTTGAACAGTTCGTCCGCTTTTTTCAACATTTCTTCCAACATGCGACGTGCTTCGAAATTGGGCTTCAGCATCTCCGCTAGTTGCGTGTACATGTGCGCCGTTAGATCCCCTTCATCCATCTCGTATCCGGCCACGATTTGCCCAATCGCCTGCTTGGCTAAAGCGGCATCGCCGCATGCCAACGCGTGGTCGTAGGCACCCCGAAGTATTACAAAACGTTCGACTTCATCTGGATGCTCTTTTTCCGCGTCTAACAATTTTCTCGCTCGCTCGCCATGCTCATCGGGGCCGTTCGCCTCGACATCGAGGATGTCTTTCAATCGTTGACGGGCGTCGTTTTGGGCTGCCGGCAATGGAACTTGCTGTCGCTTCAATGGCAAAGGCTGCGCGACGTGCGGCGGGTCTTCTGCGCCTTGGTTCGTGGAATCGTCATTAGTTGTTGGACTGTCAGAATCTGGGTCTTCTTTTGGCAAACCAGTTGTATGATTCACGTTATCGTTAGTCGCCGGCGTCGTATTAGTGCTCTCGTTATTCGTGAAGTTTCCCGCGTTTGATGTCGCATCTAATTCCTCGCCATCATCCTTCTTTTCCGATGGGTTGTTGACATTGACGTTCGACGGACTTGTGCCGATGGGTAATGACGCGTCATCCTTCTCAGTGCCCGTCGGCTTGGTTTGGTTGTTTTCAGTATTTGTTACGACTGGGTCGGCAGACGACTGCGACATGACGAAAATGATGATCACAACGACCACGAGCATTACGCCCCCGATGCTTCCCGCAATGATCATTTTGGGGTTGGTTGTCGATGGTTCTTGTCGAGGCACGGTGTGAGGTTTCGGTTCAATTTGAATCGAGGGCATTGCTGCCGGTTGTGAAGTCGACGCTACCTGTTGTGAAGTCGAATTCGGTGTTGTCCGTTGAGGAGATGATTTCTGTGGAGGCTTCGCAGGTTTTGGCGATTTCGCACGAAGCTTTTGGTCGTACGTGGACTTCTTATTCGAATCAAGTAGACACAACCGGGCTTCAGCCATTTGGTTGAGTAATTGCTCGGCCAGTGCAGCGCGCTGGCCCGTCGCGCACGTGTGGAGATATGCCATCTGCTTGTTGGCTTGGGCATCAATTACTTCCGCATCGCTTTCGAACAACTCGATGCCCAACAATCGATAATGATTTGGCGGCTGATCCTTAGGTGAAATGCCCAGCCACTTGCGGTACGGGTCAAATTGAGTGCTGTTTTCTGCCATGACTTACTTTGGTGCTGGACTGGCAAGTACAGATGAATTCGGCAAATGTCCTTTGATTTTGACGAGTTAACATTTTAGACCAAATCGACGAATCCTGCCAATCATGTAAACCTCGTATTTTCATGGTGCTGCTCTATCAAGGGATTCCTGGGAACTACAATAGAATACTCATAATCCCTTCCTACACGCCTCTAATGTCAATGGCAGCCAGTTTTTCAGGGTTCGAATAGATCACTTTGATGCCAGTGTACTTGAATCCCAAATAGAGCGACTTAAGCAGTCACTCAATCTCGCTTGCGTCGTTGGGACCCGACCTAATTTAATGAAGATAGCGCCGTCGCTGCGCGCCTTGAGCCAATATCCTCACGTCCAGGCAACCCTGGTTCGCACCTTTCGCGAGCGCTTTCAATTCGGGCAGCGCACACTGATTACCAAGTGGTCGCACGTTGTTTCAGGGCGACCGAACAATCGGTGTAGTTGTCCTCGCTGGCCAGATTCCACATCGCTCGGCCAATGCAGCTTGGTCAGCAGCGATTTCTGGATTCGATCGATCCGCGCTTGCGAGAGCTGCAAGTTCCAGGCCGAACCATGACTCAAATGCGTGATTCCGCTTGCCGTTGGATCGTGGTAAACCGTGCGCCTTCATTGATGAGTGCCGTGGCCAGTGTGGGATTGTAACGACGTAGCCGGGCTGACATAGACAAACCCCGCCGCGACCGCATGACAAAACTGCTGGTCGCGCTCGCGCTGCGATGCCGGCGGGCCGCGCGTGGCTCGCTGGCGGATTGACGACTTTGTGAACCGTGGGCTAATGCGGCTGATCAGCTTTGAAACGCGATCTATGCAGTCTGAGGAACTTCGGTGCGGTCAATTGCGTGGGATGGTCGGGAGATCGCCCCACAACGAGTAAATCGCCACGAAAAGCACAAAAATACATGAGAAAGTTTTCGTGTGCTTTTGTGATTCTTGTGGCAATCTGTGGGTGCACTGTGGACCATGACGCGTCAGTCGAATTCTTAATGGAAATCTCGCGACGTGGTGTGGAGGCCTTGAAGTTGTGGTTCGAAGTCGACAGCCTTTTGAACCGCGACGTGGATGATGTCGCCTTCGCGTTGTAGTTTTCCGGTGACGAGCCACAGGTTTGAATGCCGCAAGACGTGGGCATATTTGTCCCAGGTTTGTTTGAAGATGACCAGATTGGCGAAGCCGGTTTCGTCTTCCATCGTGGCGAAGGTGACGCCTTTGGCGGTGCTGGGGCGTTGGCGGCCGGTGATGAGGCCGGCGATGCGGACCGTTTGGCCGTTTTTTAACTCTGTCAGGTCACTGGATCGGAACGTGTTCAAGCGGTTGAGTTCTTCGCGTAAAAACGACATCGGGTGTTCGCGCAAGGTGAGGCCCGTCACCGCGTAGTCGTCGCAGACTTCGTGCCACAACGGACGCTGGGGCAACGCGGTCGCGGGTTCGTCGTGGTC
>CAYFJO010000626.1:0-5569 GCA_964343305.1 uncultured Pirellulaceae bacterium
TCATGAAGATCTCCATTCTCTTCTATAGGATGGGTTTCCAACCCGTCCAGATTGTGTGCCTAAGCCGCAAGGTGTCTTCAGGCGGCATTGCTGGACGGATTGGCAATCCGTCCTACGACTTCGTGAACCCGGTCGATGATGTACTCAATGTCTTCGCCGCACAGGTGCGGACCCACCGGCAGTGCGATCGACTCGTCACTGACCTGTGTTGCGGCCGGATAGCGATCCGCATCGTAGCCATACTTTTCCTGGTAGTAAGTCATGCGAGGCACTGGCTGGGGATAGTAAACGCTGGTGCCAACTCCCACCTCTTTCAATTGCTGGATGATGTCGTTGCGATGCGCGGCCAGGTCGCCTTCGAGCACCATGCTGAGCGCGTAGTGGCTGTTGGTTCGGGCGGCCGACGTGGAATCCAAAACGCGCACTTGTGACAAGCCTGCCAGTCCATCTCGAAGCTGGTTGAAGTTTTCGGATCGACGGGACAGAATCGCGTCGATCTTCTGCAACTGGGTTCGACCCAAGGCGGCTTGCATCTCGCTCATGCGATAGTTCAAACCGAGCGTGGGAACGTCGTACATGCCGGGGACGGTTCGCTGGTCGTGCCGGCGATCGACGCCGAACGCTCGCAGTTTTGCCACCGTTGTGGCGACATCCACGTGACGCGTGGCGAACATACCACCTTCGCCCGCGGTGATGTGTTTGACGGGATAGAAAGAAAAAATCGAAGCGTCGCCGAACAGACCAACGTGCCGATGCTCGGTGCTCTGTACTGAGTACTCGGTACTGGGTACTTCGATACGTGCACCAACCGCCAAAGCGCAGTCCTCAATCACTCGCAATCCGTGCTCCTCGGCAACTTTCATGATCGCCGGCATGTCGCACGGGATACCTTGGAAATGAACGACTGAAATGGCTTTTGTTTTCGGCGTGATGGCTGCGGCAACAGCTTCCGGGGTGACGTTGCCCGTTGCCGGATCGCAGTCGACAAACACCGGCGTCGCGCGGACCCATTCCACAGCATGAACCGTCGCAATGTGCGTCATGGCCGGCACGATCACTTCGTCGCCCGCGCCAATGCCGAAATGCAAATACGACAAATGCAACGCCGCCATGCCGGACGAAACCGTAACGCAGTTGGCGTCCGGTCCCATGAATTCGGCAAACTCGCTTTCGAACGCTTTACAATGTGGACCGTGCGTCAGCAGATAGCCGTTCAAGACTTCCGCCACCGCCTGGCGGTCCTCATCCGTGATCCACGGTCGACCAAAGGGAATCTCTCGTTTCGTGGTACTCATACGTATTTCACCTCAACTTTTTCACCGCAACGCAGGGCTTCGTCCGCCGCCAAACAGACGCTGATCGTGTCGAATTCGCGCTGCGATCTCTCGATTTGATTCTTGCCGTTCAGCACATCTTCCACGAACTCGGGGATCAAGTCCCACTTGGCCGCCGGCAACGTCGCATGCTCGAGACGCTCGGGCGGCCGGTCGGGATCGCGGCTGGTGAATAACCGCGGCCCTTGGTCGTCGTACAAAAACGTGGCCTTGGTTCCGAACGCACGGAGGATGTGATGATGTGGATGCACACAGCCAAAGTTCGCCGTCAGCCGGCCGGTCATCCCCGATGGAAATTGAAACGCGGAGGCGACAAAATCGTTTGGTTGAAACGCGGTCCCCTCCGTGCAAATCCCATTTCCGCTGGCGACCACCGCGAGCGGCTTTTCGCCCGTCAGCCACAGAATCAGATCGGCTAAGTGCACACCGCCACCCTGCATGACGGAATAGTTTGGCACGTCCTTGCGCCAGCCCTCGGTGATCTTATGAATCCGTCCGTATAAATACTCGCCGTCGATGGCATAGATTTGACCGAGCTTGCCACTTTGAATTGCCTCGCGCAGCCAGACGTAGATCGGAGCGGCTCGCAGCACGAGGTTGGACGACAGATTCAAATCCGGCTGGCGAATGAGCGTCTGCTTGATGACGGTCAATTCGAGCATCGACCGGCACATCGGTTTCTCCACAAACACATGCTTGCGTGCCTGAAGGGCCGCCACCGTCTGTTCAAAGTGCGCGTCGTCAAACGATGCGATCGAAATGATGTCGATCTTGTCATCGTCCAAAAGCTCGCGCCAGTGCGTCGTTCGCCGGCAATGCGGGTATCGCTCGGCCACACAGCTCAACTTTTCTTCCGACAGGTCGCAAAGCACATCGACATCGCACGTGGGCGGACGGCGAAAGCCAGCGATGTGTTGCTCGCCGATGCCCAGTCCGATGATGCCGGTGCCAAGTTGACTCACGCTGCTTTCCTGTGGGAATTGGGGGAAACCTGGCGATACACGTCGATCAGGTCGTCGACGGCATATTGCCAATGTGGATAACACAAGTTCGAAAGAACGGTCTCGAAATTTGACAAGTCGTCCGGTGTATCGACTGCCATTCTGATGTCGCTGCAATCGAATTCCCGTTGGACGTTTACAATTTCGTATTTGTCTTCATTTAGGTAAAAATATTTCGTGACATGCTCGCGTTCGTGGCTGCTGTGCATGCACCGGTACGCTTGCAAGAACGAATCCGTACGAACGACTTCGATCGACTGGCCAACGGGAAATGAACGCGGATGCACATTCGTCACAATGTCGTAGCGGCATGTTTTGGCCTGCGACACCAGGCGATCGACCAAACGATGATCAATCAAAGGGCTATCGCCACTGACACGCACAAATCCCCCCCACTCGACCTTCGATAGCACGCCCGCGAATCGCCCCGCGACATCGTGCAGCGATCCACGAAAACAGGTGACGCCTTTTTCAGCACAAAACTCGGCCACGGCATCGTCCGTCGGATCGTTTGAGGTGGCAACCACGAGCGACTCAATCCATCGACATCGACTCAATCCATCGACCATGTATCCCAACAGCGGTTTGCCGTGAATGGGCCGCAGCACCTTACCGGGCAGCCGTTCAGAAGTCATTCGTCCCTGAATGATCAGACCAATTTGCATGACATTCCTTTGTCACTGGCAAGGTAGGTTGGGTCGGTTTGGAGATTCAACGATCTTGCACATCGCGGGCGTGCATTCATTGACGGCGCAATGATGCGGGGTGAAATGATGACATCTGCCGTGTCGTGCTGTCAACGCCAGTTCTTGCCCGCGGGCAATTTGATAGCACCCACGAACCGCGACCCGTCGTTCAGCCAGCCGTCACGGTTGGACTCGTCAAAACGCTTTGATTGCGGCACAACGCCATCGCTTGGATTCAAGGGCGTATTCAGGACCCGTCGCGAGAACTGCCGGCACAGTTATCCTAGCGGATCGGATTTGAATGAATTTAGAGTGGATATTAGCAATGAAGATGGTACACTCACGTAAGAAGTTTTGTTGACACGGCCAGCTTTCAATGTTGGTACATTTCCCGCATCAACTTATGCCGCGGCCAGTAGAAGATGTCCTCGTTTAACGCCGAGCCGGCAGGCGACGGCACACGAATAGCCGTCGCCTGCCGGCTCGGCGTTAAACGACGTATGCGGCCATTACTAACTGGCTGTGGCATACTTCAGCCCTTTCGCGAATATCAAAACTCAACTTTCTCGATCTCACACGTCACTGAGTAGCCTGCACTTGGCTGAGAAACGAGATGTGATTCCCGTCGCAGTTTGCACGCATCACCTGCTGATCGTTAACGATGTAACGGGAAGATTGTGGAAGATGCATCATGGAAAACAAACCTACCATCTTCGTCGTTGATGATGACGAATCGGCCCGCCATTCTGTATGCGCTTTGGCACAATCCATTGGTCTTCAGGTCGAGGCGTTTTCCTCTGCGGAAGATTTCCTGAACAGTTATCACCCTGGTCGTCCGGGATGCCTGGTCACCGATCTGAGAATGCCCCGGATGAGTGGCCGTGAGCTGCAAGACGAACTCAACCGCCGCCGAATCAAGTTGCCAATCATCATCATTACGGCCTTCGCCGAAACAGATGTTACGGTAAGTGCCATGAAGCAAGGTGCTGTCACACTGATGGAGAAGCCTCCCCGCAGCCACGAACTCGTTGACGCCATCCACAGTGCCTTGGCCGAAGATCAAGCCATCCGCATTCGACAGACGCGACGCATCGACGCCCAGCATCGCCTCGCACAACTGACGCCGTCGGAGACGGATGTCCTGAAGGCCATCATCTCGGGAAAGGCAAACAAAGTGATCGCCAGCGACTTGGATGTCAGCATTCGGACGGTCGAAATGCGGCGTCACAATGTTTTTAAGAAGACGGGAACGCAATCGGTTGCGGAGCTGGTCAGGTTCGCACTAAAGTCGCTGGATGAGGCGTCTGAAATCCACGACTAGCCACAAGAATCCAAGCGGATCTGAATCGCCCGCTCCCCGCGCGATTGGCGTTGGGCAAACCCACTGCATCGCCTATTCTACCGTTAATCACGGCTGTTACGTTTCGTTTCTCAACTAACGATCCCATGCAAATCATCATCACCGCTGTGGGACCCGACAACGTTCGTTTGGCGGACCCCATTATTCACTACGTCACGGGCCAGGGTGCCAACATCGCCGAGATCCAGATGTACGATCACGATGAAGAGGCGCTGTTTGCCATGCTTCTGCGCATCGAATTGCCATCCGACCAATACGAGCCGCTGCGCGACGCATTAACGGAGATTGGCGACATCAAAAAGCTCTCTGTGCGAGTCTGGTCGCCGGAACAACGCCAGCGGCCTCGTTTGGCAATTTGCGCGACCTACCGTCCCGAACCGGCGTTGGCGGTTTTGCGCGCCATGCGCGATGGGCAAATCAAAGCCGACGCGGCCGTCATGATCGGCAACCGAAATGCGTGCCGCGGAATCGCCGAACAGTTCAATGTCGACTGGCAACAGATCGGCGACGACAAAGGAAAAGCGGACGACGATCAGATGATCGAAATCTGTGACGAACATGAAGTCGACTACATCATCCTGGCGCGCTACATGCGTATCCTGCCCGCGGCCAGTTGCTGGAAGTACGCCGGCGGACGCATCATCAATTTGCATCATGGGCTGCTACCCAGTTTCCCTGGCATGCGGCCCTATCACGAAGCACACGCGTGCCACATGCTGACCTACGGCGCCACATGCCACTTTATCGTTCCTGAATTGGACGCCGGCAATCAGATTATCAATCAATCAACGTTCACCGTCCCGCCCAGCGCCAAATTGGATGACATTCTCCGACTCGGCCAAGAAGACAACGAACCCAGATGTCTGGTCGAAGGCGTCCGCCGCGTTGTCGATCGGGAAGTCCAGCTTCACTTTCACCGCGTTGTCGCCCGGACCTAGATGAACTCTCTTCAACAGGATCCCCCTTGATGAGTCAGCCCGAAAACACTCCCGCCCCAGACGATGACGCGCCTCCATTCGTGATCTTGCTGCGCTTTATTCGCAGTCGCTTGTTCAGCGGTTTGATGGTCGCACTACCGATCGTCATTACGATCGCCATCATCTACTACCTCTACTCAACGCTGCGCCAACTGCTGATCGACCCGATCGCCAACCTGATCGTGCGCTTCTGGGGCAGTTCGCAGATGAA
>CAYFJO010000627.1:0-5565 GCA_964343305.1 uncultured Pirellulaceae bacterium
GCGGCACGAGAGTCTAAAGATGGCGGCAGAAGGATTTGAAAAGGTTTCCCAGGATTATCGAACACGGATCGTGGGGTTGTACGCGCGTATGTATCAAGGCCGTTGCCATCTAAAACTCAACGATTTCAAGAAAGCGATGGATTGCTTTAACGATCTACTGGAACAATCCAAAAACCCACCCGTGTTCATGACAATCCGGCGGAAAGTGTTGGTCCTCGCCGTTCAATGTTGGTCGCATAAAGACGTCAGAAGACACGATCGAGTTATCGAGGAAATTGCCCCCGACATCGACGCGATCAGAGAGCACGAAGCCAAAATGCCGGAGTGGCTCAACTTGCGGCTATCGCTGGCCCGTGCCTACTTGGCCACCGCCGAAAAGCTCAGGTCGAAGGCCGAAAAGTCGGACGAAGAACAACAGCAACTCGCCAAATTGTTAGGCAACGCGCGAAGCCATCTGTCGTTCGTCAGCAAACACCCGTCGACCTTTCAACGCGAGGCAAAAGCGATTCTAACTGCCGAATTCGGAAGCCGGCCGATGCCCGCGTCAAACCCGCTGCGCTTGATGAAGCTGTTCGATGAAATTAAACCTGAAACGATCGACAAAGAAAGATTTGAGACGTTCAAAGAGCTGTTAAAGAAGGCGACTAAGTCACTCTGTATGATGGATTGTCGAATCCGTCCGAAACGTCGCCCGGACGGATTGGCAATCCGTCCTACAACACGCCAGTGGATCTGGTACGATAAACTTTGTGAGTGCTTCGATTTCTCGCCGGTATTTGATTCCCATCGTTGCTGTCGCGCTGGCGATACTCTACCTCACGTACGTGAATCTCGCGTCCTCGCCGAGACACTCGCCGAAGGAATCGGACGTCAAGGCAACCCTGCCCGATTTCGACTACTCGGCCTGGCACGCGTTGCCAGTGCAAGACCGCCGCTTGAAGCCGTTTCAATCGGCGTGCATCGAATCGGTTCGCAAGATCAGCGGCCGGGCGCGATTTGATGGGCTTGATCCCGTCCCCATTGTGCTCAGTTGGATGTTGCTCGAAGGCCGCGGGCACGGTAATTTAGCGAGTGATTGGGAACACTACCCATTCGTTTTGTGCCGGCATATTGAATTGCGAAAAACGATCTTCGCGCATCGCGACGACGCGGACGACAAGCACGGAAAATACGTCTCGCCCGCCGATCTGCGCAGTTCCCCCGGATTCGATCGCCTGTTGCGCGAGGTGGCTGACCATCGACAGGCCGATCCGAGCAAAGCGCACTTTCGCATGTCCGCCGAACAACGGAAGGCCGAAGAGGTGGTCCGGCGGCTTGTGTTGTTCAATGCGTTGTGCGGTCGATCCATCACCAGGTTGTACAAGAGCACGTTGGTCGGTCAGAAGCTGGTCAAAGCCGCGGTTGACCAGCTATCCGCGCAGTCGCTCGACCCGATCCACATTGCCGCGATCGACCTCGCGGCGGGAAGTGCCTGGCTTTCGCTTTCGCAGTTGCGGCAGATCGCCGCCGACGAAAAAGTATGGGCGACCTACCTGGAAGCCCGCATTGCCGCCAATCCGCAAACGTATTGGGACGACGACACTCGCGCGGCGCTCGAAGAATTTCAACAGCAAATCAAATCCGGCCGCGGCAGCGAGGCGCTCGAAGACCTTGCTTTCGAACTCCAGCGCCGGCACAAACTAACGATCGAACAGTTTCGCGACGCGCACGCTCGCGAAGATTTTGCGACCGCCAACAAGATTCTCAATCAAGCCGTTCGATCCGCGCCGGAAGAATTGGCCGACCACGCTCGCCGGGCGTTCGCCAATCCGGCGTCCCATCCTGAAGACGCGCTGCGCCAAGCGACACGATATTTGCGAACGATCTTGACCAGCGTCGCCGAAAAAAGTGTGCAGCGAATCGGGCATGGTCTCGCGCTCGCTCAGTCGGGCTACGATGCAGACGATCCTAAGTTTCGCATGTTTCACTTGGAGTATCTCGAAAGCCGCTTTCCAAATGTTTATCAAACGGCGCTTGAGCGGCATTCCGTTCCGAAAAAACGCATCACCGAAATCCTCGACCAGTTTGCCAACGTCCGCGACGCGTTCGTGGCTAACGATGCGGCAAACTTTGGAACAGAATCGGCGCGGTTTTTTGAGAAACTCAGTGCGGGCGACGATGTGCAGAGTTCCGTGCCGATTGAGCTGACATACAACCGCGTACAACCGTTTCTTTGGTCGTGGATTGTGATGTTGCTGGCGACGATCGCTCTCGTGACGAGCACGATGACCAAACCATCGGTCGTGTATGTTGCGGGGTTGCTGCTTTACGGTGTGTCGCTGGTGTTCCAAATTGGTGGATTCGTCGCGCGGATTTACATCTCGGGCCGAGCGCCCGTCGGCAACATGTACGAGACCGTGATTTGGGCGGCGTTGATGTCGGCGATCTTTGCGTTGGTACTCGAACTGATTTACCGCCGACGCGTCATCGCGCTGGCGGGTGCGATCGTCGCGACGCTGGGTTTAATCCTCGCCGACCAATTGCCGCTGGCGCTCGATCCAAGAATCGGCCAACTCGCGCCGGTGCTGCGCACAAATTACTGGCTGACCGTCCACGTGATTACGATCGTATCAAGCTATGCCGCCGGAACACTGGCTTGGGGACTGGGCAACATCACGCTCGGAATCCTCGCCTTCGGCCACGGCGATCGCGAGACGGTCAAACAGTTGTCCAACTTTACGTACCGCGCAATGCAAATCACCGTGTTCTTGCTGGCAACCGGAACGTTTCTTGGTGGCTGGTGGGCGGCTGAATCGTGGGGCCGGTTCTGGGGTTGGGACCCGAAAGAAGTCGGCGCGTTGATCGCGCTCATTTGCTACGTGATTCCGCTGCACGCCCGCTACATCGGCTGGGTCAAAGACTTTGGTTTGGCGATGTCGGCCGTACTCTGTTACGCGTCGATCATCGTGTCGTGGTACGTGGTGAACTTTGTCTTCGCATCGGGCCTGCACAGTTACGGCTTCGGCGGCGCGAGCGGCATGCTGTGGGTCTTGTGGGCGACGCTGCTCAACGTCGAATGGCTGCTGATCTGCCTGGCGGTGAAGAGTCGTAGCACAGGCTGCCAGCCTGTTGAGGCATGATGAACAGGCTGGCAGCCTGTGCTACGGTGGTTTCGTCGCTGCGCGCTGGGCTTGGAGTTCTTTTTCGAAATTGGCCACCGTCATGGTGCGAATCGCGCGTGGCTTGATCCGCAGCCACCCGCCTTTTGGCAGCAGCGATTCGTCGCCTTTTGCCAGGCCCGCGAGAATTCGTATCGACTCATATACCTGTTCGGACGGGTTTTGAACCACCGTGCCGTGGATCGAGCCGTCGCGGATGCCTTCCAGCGTCGCCTCATCTTCGTCGAACGCGACGACTTTGATGTCGCCGGTCTTGCCGGTTTTTTTGAGCGCCATCCGACACATCGGTGGGTTGTAGGCAAACAGACCGACCATGCAACTCAGATCGGGATACGCCGTGATGGCGTCCTCAACGTTGCGAACCGCCGTCGTTTGATCGCCACGGTCTTCCAACACTGCGACAACTTTGTATTTGTCACCGTCAACTTTTTTGGCCAACTTGCGATCAGGGTCGCGATCGCGGCCAAGCAGTTCGTCCACCACTCCTTCGTATCGCTCGCGAGCGTTTGGGAGCTGCAGCCAGCCGATGAACACGGCGACCTTGCCGCCCATTGGGATCGCCTCCTTGACCAGTTTGCCTACCAATCGTCCCGCCGCGTAGTTGTCCATCCCTACATAGCAGCGGCGTTTGGAATCCGGGACGTCGATGTCGTGCGTGATCAAATGCGTTCGTTCGGCGAAGCGATTGATCATCCCCACTTGTTGCGAAGTATCAACCGGAGCGATGGCGATGCCGTCACAACCTTTGATCAGCAAGTCTTCGACGACGCGCTCTTGCTCACCCACGCTAGGAACGTTGGGCATCCGGAACTCAACTTCCACATCGAAATCCTTGGCAGCAGCCAAGGCACCTGCTTTGCCTAAATGCCAGTACGGCACATTGGCGTTCGTCACGAACGCGACGCGGAGTCTTTTGCTTTTTTGGGTCGCGCCTTCGTCAGCCGCCTTGTATCGCATGTGTCGGATTTCGATCGCACCAAATTCAGCACGCACACCGAGCGGGCTCTTGTTGTTCTTGGCCTTTTGCGTCCGCTGCACTTCGCCGTCGTTTTTGAATTCAACTTGATCGCCCGTGACAACGATCTCGAACCGGTTCCACTCGCCGAATTTGATGTTCTTGACGCCCTGTTTCTTGATGTCGAACTTCAAGCCGCGAAAGTACAAATCGTTGTTGCACTTTTCGTCGGGCAGGTACTCGAACTTGATATGAACATCGCCCGCAAACTCGACCGCCGAATCGATGACCATGTTGCCTTTGGTCTTGCCGTCGATGACCAGTTTGCCGTCGAGCACTTGGATGCGGTTTTTTGGGGCCGCGGTTTTGCCGTCCAGCGAGTCTCCGCCGCGCAGCTTCCAGTCAGTCAGGTCCTTACCGTTGAAGAACGACTTGAAGCCGTCCTCGAGCTTGAAATCGTCGCCAATCGCGACGGTTGACAGCAGAACAAGGTAAAGCAACGAAACAACCCACGGACATTTTGGTCTCATCATTCGGACTCCTATTCAAAGTTGCCTCCAGTATTTCACGTTTGCGACGCACCAGCAACAGAATTCGACGTGGGATTGCGATACACTGGGTGTTTGTCAACGTTTCCGTAGCCGAACTCGCCAGAGTTTGGATTTGATCGTGACTTTAGACCGTCCAAAGTCTGGCGAGTTCGGCTACGGGCCTAAGAACGAGGAGTATCTTATGAGGATTCAAACTCTCGGACTCGTATTACTGGTCCTGCTGCCTCTGTCAGCGTTCGCCGAAAAAAGCAACCCGCGCACGATTTTGTTAGGCGGACTCTTCCCGCGATTCTCCGAGTCGGGCGAGCAAATTGCATTTTCTTATCAAGGTGCCATCTGGCAAATGCCGCGCGAGGGCGGAGTGATGACGCAGTTGACCGACGGCGAAGGGTTCGACGTCGAACCAGTTTGGTCGCCCGACGGCAAAACAATCGCATACATCAACGGCCGTGGTTCGTTTAGCGGGCCGTTGCGGTTGATCAAAGCCAACGGCGGAACAATCATTCCGCTGCCAAAACAGATTCTTGCTCGCGACAAGTTATTCTTCGATCGGGAAGGCAATCGTTTGCTCGGTGCATTTCATCGTGGCAGCGGACAATTCACAGTCGGTTGGCTCGATCTGGAGACGGGCGAGTTGGGCGAGGAACTGCGTGCGTTTAGTTGGGGTTTGCGTTACGCGCTGTCGCACGATGCGAAGACGATCGCACTCGCCACGACGCAAGACATTCGTGGCGAACAGGGCGGCAACAACGGGCCACAGTGCGACCTGTGGATATTGCCGTCCGACGGCGGCGACGAAAAGAAAGTCACGCGTTTTCCCGGTCGCGTCTACGAACTCTCTTGGTCCGCCGACAACAAGTCGTTGCTCGTCACGTCGAATGTCGGCGGTGTACACAACGAT
>CAYFJO010000628.1:0-5549 GCA_964343305.1 uncultured Pirellulaceae bacterium
AACCGACCCATCGCTAGCAATCGCTGGGTAAAAATCAAATCACTTTATGGACCCATGGCGGGCCGAGGTGTCGTCGGTTTGCAGATACGCGGAGACCTTGCGGGCAGTCGGCAGCAAACCGTCTTTCTCCTCGTGAAAGGCGTCGTGGCCCTCGGTTAGCATCCGGTTGATTTGTCCGGCCGAGATGTCTACGCCGAACTCCCACAATTCTTCCAGCAGCAGCGGCTGGGTGACGTGGTTGTGATGGTGCTGATAGAGGACGTAACTTTGCAAGTCCGGCCCGAAGTGGGACTGGACCTGCGGCGGCAGCGGGGCGGTCCGCCAGAAGCCGTCGGGCAACTGGTATCGCGCCCGGCGATAGCGGGTATTGTGCGAGCAGATGACCAGATCCTGCACGAAGAAGTCCTCGAAGCCGTGCAGCCGTGTTCCTTCAGGCAGGTCGTCGAGTTCGAGCTTGACGGTTTCGTGGATGTTGAGTTTTTTCTTTTGGGAGCCCGGCCGCTTTCCCTTTTTTGTTTTCTTTTTGTTCTTCCGGGAGGGTTTTCCTTGGGGATCATTGAGCGTACTTGTCTGTGGCGTTGTTCGTTTGGGCGTCTCTGGCAATCCCTTGAGCCGCCGGATTTCTTCGTGGAGTTTTTCGATTTCCTGTTGCTGTTGTTGGATCCCGCGCAGCAACTGTTCGACCAGGGGAGTCCGTTCCTAGGGTAGAATCTGCAGCTTGACGCCGCCAACGGTGATCGCTTCGTGCGGGCCCGACATGCCCAATAGGAAAGCACAAAACCGATTTCAAGAAAAGATCAATTTCACACACTTTTTAAGCAGTCACATCGGAAGTTACACCACAAGTTGCGACTGGCCCCGATGTGTCCAACTTTGTCCTTGAACGGCTCGTCCGGCATCGTTTCGATGAACTGCTGGTCGACCCTGGTCAGCCGCTCCCAATGGACTTTGATCACGTTGCCGTTGAGCTTCTTCAAGTAGACCAACTTCTCGTCCCGACGGATCAATGTGGCTTTCACTTCGAATTGACCGCTGCTATCCTTCCAGGTTCGGATTCGTCGCCAACAAGACAGGTTGAATCGCAAGGCAACGCGAAAACGAGTCCGAGAATAAGGCATCGCCGAGCGGTCATCGTTATTTCCCAACGCGACGAAGCCGCAACCAAAAAGTAGGACGGATTTTTAATCCGTCTCGGACGGTTTGAAAAACCGTCCTGCCAACATGTGCCAACACGATCTTAACCGAATCGAATCGGCGTGCCAACGAAACTATCATGCCCAGAATTCATTTAAGAAATCCGACGATCGAAGAAGCCGAGAAGATGGCACGAATCGAACGTGAGCGTTGGCCAGTGGAGCTGGCGAACTCTGTCGAAAACATCGCGTCACGCATCGAAACGTTTCCGCACGGTCAGTGGGCCGCGACGTTGGACGATGAAATTGTGGGTGTGATTTTCGCTCAACGACTGACGCGATTATTCTTTGAATCGACGCCGTGGTCGTACGACGCACTGACGGATCACGGAACGTTTCGCGGATCGCATGATCTTGGCGGTGAGATTTATCAACTGGTCGACGTTAGCGTTTCGCGAGCCGGCAAAGGGAACAATCTGGGGCGTAGGCTTGTGGATCGACAAGTTGAATTCGCGCGTGGGCTGGACGGTGTCAAACGAATTCTTGGTTTCACGCGGCCGGTGAAGTTCCACGAGCACGACGAGGTGTCGATGGATGAATACGTTCAACTGCGCGGCGACGATGGAAAGCAAATTGATCCCGTTCTGTCGTTTCACTTGGACAACGGGGCGTCGCTGGTGCAGCCGGTCGAGCGTTATCGACCAGATGATCCAGACACGTGTGGTTATGCTGTCTTGATTGAGTATCCCTTTTGAGATCGTAGCACAGGCTGCCAGCCTGTAGTTTGGTTTTGCAAAACAGGCTGGCAGCCTGTGCTACTTCCTACACTACCCTGGTCCGTGGCCGTAGATGCGTTGGATTGGTGTTTCATGTCCCCAAGCCACGTCGTCCGTGGATGTGCCGAGGGCTTCGGCAATCTTCTGGCGTTCGGCGGGACTGGGCGTCCACCGACCGAGATAGATCGCCTGCAGGCGTTTCATATCTAAGTTGGTTTTGTCGGTCAGTTCCAGCAGTGAAAGTCCTTTTTCTTTGCAATGGTCTTGCACACTTAACGCCATGGCAATGCTCCCTGGTGGTTGTTAGTTGACTTCATGAAAGACATTCTAACTATTACGCTCGGGTGCGAGTCACGACGCAACCCGCAAACGGTGGAAACGGCGTTTTTAGTGTTCAATCCAACGAGGTTATGTCGCATTTTCGTCTGCGGCTGATTCTGTCTTTGGACGCGGTAGGACCGTAATGTAGCCGATCATTGCCGCCGATATCCAGCCTACGCCAAACAGGAAATGCAGCAACGCAAAAGTCTCGGCAAGCGTCGAAAGGACGAACACCATCAGGGCAACGAATGTCAACAAGAGCGCAAACAAGATGAATGAAATGGCGTGATAACGGCCAAGCAACAATGAAACGCTAAATGTCATTGCGACGCCAACGAAATAAGGAATGAGACTGGGTCTTGAAATCGTGAATGATTGGACGGCGTTAACATCGTGCCATTCGCCATAAGTATTTGGATTAACTTGAACATGGCGAAAATGAGTCATTGAATCAACATGGTCGTTGTGCCAAATAAGAAGATGCCACCCGCCCCCGATGCTGATTGCCGACGGTTTGAGTTCCTTTCCGTCAGAATCACGTTTCCCCGCGAGATTGAAGAATGACTTACCGAAGCCGTACTGACCGATTTGGCGTACTTTGCCACTGTGGTCGCCAACCTGGATTGTCACACGAGCTGGCATGAGAAAAATGATTGCCACCGTCGAAAATGCAACACAAATAACCGCAATCAACGTGGTAGTTTTCATTGCAACGCAACGCTCAAGATCATCGGTGCGCGCTAACAAGTTTTCCGATCCGCTGGGTTGTTTGATGCGCGCTTCCGATGTATCGCGCTGTTACCGAAAGTTTTCTGTTGGCACGGAAAAAAATGTTCTCCGTTCACCTTAACACAGTCCTTCGGCATTTGGAAATGACTGTTGCCAGATGTCGATCGTTTTGAGAATGAATCATTCGTTGAGGATGAAACATCCTTCGTGAAATCGATCGAACGGCCTTCCTCATTTCGGCAATGCTCGAACGCCAGTGCTGTCGCCATGATCTTGAACGGGCAGAGTGGCACTGACTGAGTGATCGTGTCAGTGGGCGGGCAGGAGATTGCACAACGAACCGGCCAAGCGAGTCTCCGTATCGATCCCATGAAGGTGAGCAGCCCGTAGCACACCCGGCGTCTCCGCGTCTCATGCGCCGGTCGGTGGTTCGAGACCAAGGTCCCGAATCGTCAGCAGC
This sequence comes from uncultured Pirellulaceae bacterium, assembly GCA_964343305.1. Lineage (GTDB taxonomy): Bacteria > Planctomycetota > Planctomycetia > Pirellulales > Pirellulaceae > CAYFJO01. The sequence continues at coordinate 3,420 of CAYFJO010000628.1, forward strand.
GAGTGAAACGGGTATCCCGCGCTCTCAAAAGCTTCGCGGCCGCCTTCGAGCCGGTCGATAATTGCGACGACTGAGACGACTTTCATGCCAAACTGCTCAACGCGCTTGATCGCTTTGAGCGAACTGCCCCCCGTCGTGACAACATCTTCGACGATGACGGCGGAATCGCCCGCGGCGACAGGGCCTTCGACATCCTGACCCTTTCCGTGCTCTTTTTGTTCCTTGCGAACGATGAATCCCTTGATCGGCCGTTCACGCTGGCCCGCGATCGTGATCACGGCGGCCGTAATGGGGTCCGCGCCAATCGCCATGCCTCCGACGGCGTCCGGTAGATTGTCACCCAGCAGATCGAGGATTCCTTCCGCAACCTGGTTCGCCCCACGACTGTCCAGCGTTAGCTTGCGGCAGTCGAGATAGTATTTGGCTTTCTTGCCGGATGCCAGTGTGAAATCGCCGAACTCCAGGGCTAGTTCACGTACCAAAGATATGAGCGCTTCTTTGTCGTACATGTGCGCATTCATAACATTAACGCACTGGCATTCACAAGGGGGCATGGTTGACACAGGTTATCGCCGAACGACCACGCTCGATCCCATCGACAGAATGGAGCTGACATCCGCTGCGTCCGTGGCAGTCAGCCCGATGCAGCCAAAGGAAGATGCTCCCGAAGCGGATGTACCATGAATTGCCATCGGGCTGCCAAGATCCAGAAACCATTCACCGACCGGGTTGGAAGGTCCATTGGGAGCGATCTTATGTTTGACGATGAATTTGCCCGGCATTGGGCGAGGAGCCACGCCGACGGAGATCTGAAAGTAACCGGCGTACAAGTCGTTCAAAAACAAAGTCATCTTCTTCTGTTCGAGATCCACGTAGGCGTGAAACGGACCCTTGAGTACCTTCAGTTCCGTTCCGGGCAGCAGATTCTGGGGATCGCCAACGATCCCGTCGCGATTAATGTTGTACAGCAGCGAGGCCGGCACATCGTGTTGTTTTGCAATCGATTCGAGAGAATCGCCGCGTCGGACGTTCCAAGGGTTTTCGAGGTGGTGCTCCATCGAGTAGATCACTTTGCCGGCCAGTGGGTCGAGCCAACTTTGAAGCTGCCGTTGTTGGGCGGCACTCAAGTTGGGCGAGTCGTAGTAGATGGAAAGTGTGGCCAGCGCCTCGCGCAGCTCTCCTTCCTCAACGAGTGTTTGGGCTTGCGCCCACGCTTTGTCGAATCCGACGAGTGTCGAATCGGCCGGCGGAGCAGCCTGCGGCGTGGGTCTGAAATCCGACGACGGATTGGGCAAAGGTGGACGAGAATCGACACTGGGAAAGTCATTTGACACGTCGGGCTCAGGCGGCGCGGCGGTATTGGTGCTGAATTGATCGGCGGATGGGGTTTCCTCGGCAGCGCCAATCGGCGGAATCGCCACAGGGGAATCTGACGAATCGTTGAGGGCACTCAACGGCGGCGGAATCGGCGTCAGTTCGCCTGCGCTGTTCGGGTCGCCTGGCAAGGGCAGCGGCTGAGCATCCGTACCGGTATCACTGCCAGGTGAAGAAGGAACGCCCGTTTCGATTTGCAGTGCCGAGCTGAACGATTCACCAAAGTCGTTGTCCGCCATGAACTGTGGGTCCGGCATGTTCAACACGCGATAGACACCGTACAGAACGCCCAGCAGAACTAACACAACAAATGCGGTCTTTAACGAATTCATTACAACTCTCCCCGACGACGGTTCGAAAAGGGGTCAGGTACCTTTGTACAGGGCACCCTTCGGGCCGTACCGGCAAAGGTACCTGTCCCCTTTTTGAACCATGAACGAATTGCGAGTTCGTCCGGATTTCGCTCAAATGTCAACTGTGATGACTGATCCAGAGTGGGACGACGGCTTTGAATATGATGAGTATCCGGATACGGATGACGTCGATGATCCACAGGTACTTCCTTGTCCTGAATGTGGTACGGACATCTACGAAGATTCAGAGCAATGCCCCGCGTGCGGCCAGTACGTGACGTTCGAGCACAGTCCCTGGACCGGTCGGCCAACATGGTGGATCGTGCTCGGCGTTCTTGGTGTCATCGCTGTGACCGCGATGCTATCACTTGGGGTTTGAGACTTTCGAATCTTGCGCGGGGGG
>CAYFJO010000629.1:0-5543 GCA_964343305.1 uncultured Pirellulaceae bacterium
GGGCGACGTCCAAGACCCCTCGCTTGCGCGTCGGGTTAGTGAATAATCCACGCTATGCATTGGACCACATCTTTCGAGACGCGTGCAATGGGTGGCCTGTCGTGGTGAACTTTGAAATCAGCACGGCCAGTCGAATCGCGATGCAACCATGCTGGGATTGGCTTCGGTTCGAAACACGCGTCCGGGAAAAACTTCTCCACATAAACATGTTTGCCAACGTCCGTCGCCACGCAAGTTGTCGAGAATACAAGGTAAACTCAATGATTCACATCCGTATTTTCCCCAAGGCACAATGCTTAACACAGTCCCCAAAACGGCTTATATTGAACGGTTCGTTAGCGAACAATGCGCACCTCTCGGGGCGAACAAATGCGGGTACTACGCGAATACTCTGAATCGTGGATCGACGCCGAGCTGTCCGCTGTGCGCATCGAGCTGGACGCCCAGCGCCGCCAGCTCCCCGCCGCCGCCCAGCACCGCTACGACCTGCACCTGCCCAGCCAAACCCACCTCGACATCCGCCCGGCCCGCGACCCGCTGACCGACCAGCCGAAATACGTCACCACGACCTACAATTCCGCCTCGACCGGGACGAGATCCAGCAACTGCTGATGGGCGAGTCGCTCTACGGCGACCGCCTCTGCATCCGCGAGCTATTGCAAAACGCGCTGGACGCTCTGGAGCTGCGCGAACTACGGCTGAAGATGAAGCAGAAGGGCGATACCCGCGAGCCGGTCGATGGCGAGCTGATCCGCCCTGGCTGGGTTCGCGAACCAGACGGCCGCGAGGAGGAACTGCGCGTCACGCTGGACTGGGGCACGGACGAGGAGACCGGCCAGCAGTGGCTCCGCGTGACCGACAACGGCGTGGGCATGACCGAGGAGGTGATCAAGAACTACTTCACGCAGATCGGCAAGAGTTTTTATCGAAGCCCGGAGTTCAACCAGGAACGAGCTGCCATGAAAGCCGCCGGCCAAGTCGTCTCGCCAATCTCGATCTTTGGGATCGGAATTCTTTCGTGCTCATGATCGGTGATCGTTTACGCCGATGGTTCAATAGGTAGCATCCAGTTCTCCGCGTTCTCTCTTCGCAGAAAAGCTCTCCCCGATACCACTGGGTCGATTATTGCCGCTAGGTGGTTTCTTCGTCGAAAGATCAGGGAGGTCGTCTGGATACCGCATCCACTCGACAAACAATTGGCGGTTGTGCTCTTCCAGAAAGTTGACTGTTTCAAGTATGCACTGCCGATAGCGAACTATGCTGCTACTATTGAGTCGAAGCAGCTTGATTAGACGTTCGCCTATCGAGTCATTGTCAACCGCTTCCAACGTTCCGTCGGGCCGAATCCTTAAACAATCCGCCAATGAGATTTCACAGATGTTTGGGATTTCAAGAGCTTTCTTCGCTTCATTGCACCGCGCACAGGAATAGACCAGATTGTCGTAATCGACCACCGCATCCGGATGCGTTAACTGTGGCAGAAAGTGATCAATGTGAAACACACCCTCAAGGTTGCACCACTGTTCCCGTTGGAGGCAATAGACGCATCGGAAGGAAAACTCGTTTCGCAACCACGCTCGATAGCTCTCATATTGCCGATAGCCCGAAGGACCGTGACGCCTTTCATGTGAGCCTGTTGGATATTCAAATGGTCCCATTCCTTAACTACGAAACTCCATGTTCGTGTCGGATTCTACTGAGTAAATCCTCAAGACGCTCCGACCTTAACGGTGCAATCTGGTCTAGATGCTCATCAAGATCCGCATTGAGTTGATCGAGTTCCCGTTCTTCATCTTCTGAAGTCTTTCCAGCAACTTGCTTCTCGATCAAATGTCCGCGGCGTTGGTTCTTTTCGGAGGTCCAATGATCTGGATTAGCCGTGCCCAAAACGGCGAGAATATTATGCCAGTGATTCTCTTCTGGACTTGCAGCGACAGTCTCTTGGGCTTGGCGCAATGCCGAATCTACGAGTTCTTTGTCACCCAGAAGCTGTCCTAGGTGAAACAAACAATAGCTATGAATTGACTTGGCCTGGTTCAGCCGATCTGGCTCTTGGGCTGAAATCTCAATGACGCGATGGGTTAGTCTTTTACACCAGTCTATTGTCTCGCGAAGCGTTGACTGTGGCACTTCGGACCGGTCAATCGAATCAGTTTGGATCGCGATTGCTTGAAGCGTGCTGACCGCCATTCGCCATGCTATACTGGCTGGCGCATGCATGGCTTGAAGATAGAATTCAGGCAAGACTGACAGCCCCGATGGCGGTGGGAATTCGTCGATGATATGTCTGATTGACCATTGAAATCGAATCAGCCAACGCTGCTCAGGATTCGCTTCAATGCTCGCCTCTGGGATGCTAAGCAGGTCAGTTTGTGTACACAGTCGTTCGAGACGTTCTGTGATGGAGAAAGCCCTACGACTGGAAATCGTAGGATCTCCATTAAGGAATCGGCTCAACGTGGCTCTATCGACCTGTGCCAGTTTGGCTAATTGCGCTTGTGTTGACCTCGTCGTTTTGAGCCAGGAGCGCGCGTGCCGACGTGCGGCCTCTATTCTCTGCGGCGAAGTTGCTGTGTGGATTGTCATTCTCGTTTGTGACCCTTTTGTCGCGACTCTCTACACTCGATTTTACTCCACGGATTAAGCTCTCGTAAACTGTGAGTCCCACCCTCCGAAGGCGTTTTCTTCGCAAAACAATGTTACGACCTAACATTTCCCATGACGGCGGTGCCGCTGGGCCAGTTGCGTCGGGAGTGCGGCGAGTGGCGAAGCGACCGCTGGTACCGACTGGGCGTCGCGCCGTTCCTCTTGCCCGTCCGTGGAAGAAGATGGGGTGAGGGGGAGATTGGGAGACAGGGAGAGAAAGAATGCCGAATTCCTCGTTGTCTCCCGTTCTCCCCATCTACGAAGAAACGCTTCTGTGACCCGACCGACGCCGACTGGCACGACCCATATGGGAAATCCGAAATCTCAAATCCGAAATCCGAAATCCGAAATGAGGAGGACCCCCGGCACCCACGACATCCACGAAATGCCCAACATCGGCCTCACGGCACCGGACTTTCTTTCGACGGCGAGAGTTTCTTAACAATAAGGAAGACAAGAATATAGGAAAGACCAAGACAAATTGTGTTTCAAGGTTTTCCTGCGTTCCTGCATTCCTTAGCGCAACGCTACGTCAATAGCTCCGGAGACCACTACGACGCTCAGCGGCTTGCGAATATCATGAACGATACATGTGTGGCATCACCGGCGCAATTTGGACTGACCCGCAACTCGCGATTGAAGCGGAAGTTCTTGCGCGGATGACCCACGTGCTGCGGCATCGGGGACCTGACGACGAAGGTACGCACTTGGGACAATATCTCGTTCGTCCGCCCTATGAACCGCTCCCCGGAATCGCACTCGGGTTTCGGCGTCTCTCGATCATCGATCTCGACACCGGGGCTCAGCCAATGTCGAACGAAGATGGCTCGATCCTGGTGGTGTTCAACGGCGAGATCTACAACTTTGAAACGTTGCGCAATCGACTCGAAGGGGCCGGGCACCAATTCAAAACTCTGTCCGACACCGAGACGATCGTGCATTTGTACGAAGACGAAGGCATTGATTGCTTTCGTCATTTGAACGGCATGTTCGCCATCGCCATCTGGGACGCCAATCGCCGCCGATTGGTTTTGGGACGTGACCGCTTGGGACAAAAGCCGCTGGTCTATCGCGTCGATCCCGGCCGGATGTTGTTTGCCAGCGAGTTGAAGAGTCTGCTGGAAGTGCCCGGCGTTCCCCGCGAAGTCGATCCCAGCGCCGTCGATGAGTACCTAACGTATCAATACGTCCCCCATCCCAACACGATTCTTCGCGGCATTCAAAAATTGCCCCCGGCGCACTGTGCCGTCTATCAAGATGGCGAGTTGACGGTCGAGCCCTATTGGCAGCCCGATTTCAACCACGAAGAACCGATGAGTGAGGCTGATGCTGTTGACCGACTCAGGGAATTGCTCGACTCGTCGGTCAAGTTGCGGATGCGAAGCGATGTGCCGCTGGGGGCGTTTCTGTCTGGTGGTGTCGATTCGTCGTTGATCGTGGCGCTGATGTGCCGGCACACGGATCACAAGGTGAAAACGTTCAGCATCGGCTTTCTCATCAAAGAATACGACGAAACGCGTTACGCTCGCCAGGTTGCCGATCACCTCGGCACGGATCACCATGAGTTTCAAGTCACGCCTGATTGCCTCGAAATCCTGCCGAAACTGGTCTGGCAATATGACGAGCCATTTGCGGACAGCTCGGCGATCCCCAGTTGGTACGTTTCGCAAATGACGCGCGAGCACGTCACGGTCGCGCTGTCGGGCGACGGCGGCGATGAGTTGTTCGCCGGCTATCCGCGCTACCGGGCGATCTGGCTGGCAGATTGTTTGGATCGCTGCTGGCCGCTCAAGAAACTGCTGGGGGCGCGATGTTGGCAATGGCTGCCCAGTTCGACGCGCCAAAAGTCGCTGCTGCGAAGGGCCAAGCGATTCAATTCCGCGCTGGCCATGCCGACCCAGCGGCGGTATTTGGATTGGATTGGCATTTTCAATGAATCGCGACGGGCCGAAGTCTACGCCGATGAGTTTCTCAAAGCGTTGCCCAACTCCGATCCGTTTGCCTTCTTGCACTCGGCCTGGTCGCGCGCAAAGGGCCGCGACCACATCTCCGCAGCCTCGCTTGCCGACCTCGCGACGTATTTGCCCTGCGACTTGATGACGAAAATGGATATCGCGTCGATGACGCACAGCCTTGAGTGCCGACAGCCATTTTTGGATTACCGGGTGGCCGAACTCGCTGTCAAGATGCCAAGTCGCTACAAATTCCGCCGGGGATCCGGTAAACGAATCCTGCGAAAAGCATTCGGCGACCTGCTGCCACGCGAGATTTGGACGCGAAAGAAGATGGGATTTGGCGTGCCCATCGATCATTGGTTGCGCAACGAATTACGCGAACTGACCCAAGATGTGTTGCTCGATGACACCGCGCGACATCGTGGTTACTTTCGACACGATGCGGTCGCGCGGCTGGTCGAACAGCACGTGAGCAACGCCTTCGACCACAGCTATCGTTTATGGGCGTTGCTCGTGCTGGAGCTATGGATGCGCGAATGGATCGATTCAGTGTAAAGCAATTGTCTCAATTGCTTGTGGAACAATTGGGGACAATTGCTCTACGCAACGGTGACATTTTCGGTCGAGACCGAGTCGCTCGTCATCGCGGGGCTGACATAGCTTTGCTCGACGGCGTGGGTATCGCCAGAGTCACGGTACAACGCCATGACGCGAGTTTGTACGATGTCGTCGCGAGTCGTGTTGCCTTGGGCTTGACTGGCCAACTCTGCGGATGCGAATGTGCCAAGTGGAATCCAGACGTTGTGCGGTCCTTGCTGCATCAATCCTTCCAAAGTGAAATGTGCCAGACGTTTCATTCTTGTTCCTTATAAATGATGGAATCGCCTCAATCGGACCGCGGATCGATCATTGAGACAATCAAGTGTCCTACGTGAATCGGCA
>CAYFJO010000630.1:0-5529 GCA_964343305.1 uncultured Pirellulaceae bacterium
GACTATCTCGAGGCTCGGCTTGAGCAGTAGCAATTTTGTAGCTGCGTTCGCCAGAACGCGGATCATGCTCGTCCGCGTTCTGGCGAACGCAGCTACAGAACGAGTCGGCGAGCGACGATTAACTCCCGGCTAATTGCAACCCACCCAGCACGGTGATATATTCCAACTTTGCTGAGGGTTGCTTACATCACGTTGGCCCAACGTCTTGTCATTCCATCATGTATGTATGAAGTCCAATTCCGCAATGGGAGCGGGTTATGCAATGTAGAAACCATCCGGCTTCCGCGGCAGTCGATCGATGCACGGGGTGCGCGGAATCGTTTTGCAAAAACTGCCTCGTCAATCTCGACGGCCAGAATTATTGCGGCGGTTGCAAAGTGATGGCCGTTGGTTCCAAGACGCCGCGAGCGCTGGCGACGACGCCGTGTAAGGAGGCCAAAGATGCCATGATCTGTGCAATAGTTGGTGTGTTTATTTGCGCTCCTATTTTGGGACTCGTGGCGATCGTCAAAGGGGCTCAGTCCAAAAGTTTGCTCGAACGAGATCGAACGATGTGGGGGCACGGAATGGCAAACGCCGCGATGGTTGTTGGGATCGTCGATGTTGGCCTGTTTTTGATTGGGCAAATGTCCAAATTACAGTGAGAGAATTGGACACCTTTGGAGAAGATTCATGTCGAACGATCCGTTTGGACAACCTCAGCACATGGGCACACCGCCAGCACAGAGCAACGTCATTGAGTTCAGTTGTCCGAGTTGCCGGCGAATGTTGAAAGTGCCGCCGCAACACGCCGGTGCGAAAGCTCGTTGTCCAAGTTGCCAGCAGATCACCGTGGTGCCGTCGCCAGCAGCGGCGAATCCGGCTCCGGCCCCCGCGCCCTTTCAATCGAATCCAGTTACACAGAGTCCGGCACAGCAATTCAATCCCGTTGGCCAATCGCCGGCAAATCCGTACGCAAGTCCCGCGCCGCAACCGTTTGGCCAAACGCCTGATTATTCGACTCCGGCAGCCCCCAATCCATTTGGTGGCGTCGACTATCGCTGCAAACAACATCCAGAAATGGCCGCGGTCGCACGTTGCAAGATCTGTTTTGCGCCCGTTTGCCAGACCTGTCGATTCGACTTCTCCGGCGGCATGGCAATCTGTCCAGGATGCGCGACAAACAAAACGGCTTCGATGCCGTCCATGCGTCAGGGAATTCTGACGTTTGCGTTTCTTTGCGCGATCCTTTCAACCCTCTGCGTCTGGGCGATGTTCGCGGGAGCTGTCGCCGACGAAAATTCGGCCATGGTTCTTTTCATGGTCATTACTTCGTCAGCCATCATCGGGTTTGGACTTTCCCTCGCCGGGGTCGATGGTCGGCTGGGCAATACGCTTGTGGTTTGGATTGCGCTTGTGTGGAACGCCTTTATCTTCGTTGCCGTGATGGCACTCATCGTGGCTGGAATCGCGATGCAAGCGTAGGTGGTCGCGTTTTGAGTCTTTGTTGACGGAGAAAATCTAATATGGCAACGCTTCATTTGCGTATCTGGGATATCACGAGCAGCCGCAGCCAGGACGTCGAAGTTCCGAGTGACATTCCGATCGCTCGCATCCTGGTGCTGCTGGTCGAAAAAATGAGCATGCCGTTGAACAGCCCCGACGGCCAATTGATGAGCTACAAGTTTCATCACAAACAATCGGGGCAACAATTGTTGGAGAACAAAACGCTGGAAGAAGTGGGCGTGCGAGACGGTGACGATTTGCGTATCCAGCCCGAAATCACCGCCGGCAGCGTTGAAGGGTCTTAAGAATGTCGCAGCAGGATTCATCGACGATCGTCATCCCGACCGGACGCTTTGAGCGGTTCGAGCAGATCAGTTGGTGGGATCAACAGCGGTTGCGCGACGCGCGGGTGCTGGTCGTGGGTGCCGGCGCGCTGGGCAACGAAGTCGTGAAGAACCTGTCGCTGCTGGGCGTGGGAAACCTGGCCATCGCCGACATGGATCGGATCGAAGAGAGTAACCTGGTTCGATCCGTGTTGTTTCAAGCCGAGGACGAGGGCCGCTTCAAAGCCGAAGTGGCCGCGGAAGGGGCCAGCCGTTTGTATCCCGATATCCGCGCAACGGCGCTGGTCGGAAACATTTTGGGCGATGTCGGGCTCGGCTGGTTTCGCTGGGCCGATGCGGTTGTCGGCGCGCTGGACAATCGCGAGGCACGCGTGTTCGTCAACAGCACCTGTGCGACGCTTGGAAAAACATGGTTCGACGGCGGCATCGAAGTGCTTAACGGCATCGTCCGCGGTTTTTCGCCGCCCGATTCCGCGTGTTACGAGTGCACGATGGGGCAAGCCGATTGGGACGATTTGAATCAACGGCGATCCTGTTCGCTGCTGGCACGACAGGCGATCCAACATGGTGGCACGCCAACGACTCCGACCACGGCATCGGTTATTGGCGCGATACAAGCGCAAGAGGTCGTCAAGTGTTTGCACGGCATGGAACACTTGGCCGGCACTGGATTTGTCTTTGAAGGTACCAAACATAATTCGTTCACCATCTCGATGCCCAAGAACGACGATTGCCCTTGGCACGAACCGCCGTCGCCAGTGGCAACAGTCGAAGATATTAACAGCGACACATCGCTGTCCGTGATTTGGAATCTTGCCACGGAACGATTAGGCGGCCTCGACGCGATCGATCTTAGTCGTGAACTCGTCACGTCTTTGACGTGCGTCCATTGCAACACGACGACCGACGTCTATCAACCGATTCACAAGATTACGGCCGAGCAAGCCGTCTGTGCAGTGTGCAACTCGGAGCTGACGCCAAACTTCCTGCACAGCATCGGCGACGATTCGCCTGTCCGCTCGAAAACAGCAAGCGAAATCGGATTGCCGAAATGGGACATCGTTTGGGCACGACGTGGCGAACAAGTGTTGGGCATCGAACTAGCGGGAGACTGCGACCGTGAGTGACAACGAAAATACATCCGCGTCTGGCAGCGGCTGGGACGACGCGGTGGAGGCGGCTTGGAAAGAGTTTCCCGTCGGCGACCAAACGGACGATTCGGTGCGCGTCGCGATGACCGGCGGAGCGTATGCCGATGTCACCGCCCACGCCAAAGACTCTCTCGACCAAGAAGTGTGCGGTGTCGTCGTCGGACAACTGTGCAAAGACGACGACGGTGTCTGGGTCCGCGTTGAAGCCGCCATTCGCGGGACGTCGGCCAAGCAAGGCGGCACGCACGTCACCTATACACAGGAGACGTGGGACAAGATCTACGAGGTGAAAGATCGTGACTATCCCAAGCTCAGCATCGTCGGCTGGTATCACACTCACCCTGGATTCGGCGTCGAGTTCTCAGACATGGACTTGTTCATCCAGCAGAATTTTTTCTCCGGCCCGTCGCAATTCGCCTTGGTCATCGATCCACTAGGCGGCGAAGAGGCGATCTGTGTGAATGACGACGGGAGCGTGGCACATCTACGTGGATTTTGGGTCGATGGAAAACGGCGCACGTGCAAGTTGCCCGCCGCTCTGGTCGAAGCCGAAGAGCAAGCAAGTGAATCCGAGGGATCTGTCTCGCGCGACCTGGAGAGAAAAATCAACAACATCGAGCAGCGACTCAGCCAGTTGATCCAAGTCAGCGACGAAGAACGCCACCGCAACAGCAGGTTCCTGACCATCATCGGCATGCTGGTCGGGATTGCCGCCGTGATGGGAATCTGCGTGCTGATTTTCGATCGCGCGACAGCGCTTCCCGAACCGCCGAAACGTCGGCAGTATGCCGAGGTCCCGGTGGAGATTGACGACGAAAAAGTGCTGCTTGGTATTTCGATTGATAAATGGGAAATCCCGCCCAAGCTCGACGCTGCGTTGACCAAGGTACAGGAAGAGCGGCTAAGAAAGCTTCAACAGCAAATCGTCGCGACGCAACAAGAGAACGTCTATTTGCGATCGCAATTAAAACAACTCATCGCGCAGATCCAATCGGATGATCCAGAGGCCGCGTCGCCAGACGATGAAGAAACACCTGGCAGGCCGTGGTGGAACTGGGCGCTGTACGCACTGGCCGCGATCGCCGCCGTTTTGCTAATTGCGTCGTTTGCATTTTCGGGAAAAGACAGCAAAGATGACGGCAGTGATTCGTCGAGCGAACCAAGTCGGAGCAAAAAGAAATGAGCAACCCTTACGACCCGCCATCCGCCGACAACGTGATCCGCATCACAACTGACGAGGCGATGTCGGACCACGTCGACGACTTGCTCAACCGCCAAGCAAGCATGATGGGCGAGCAAGGCATGACGGCCAAACGCCGGCGGCGCTGGTACTATAGCAACTGGTTCGTCTTTTTTGTTGCAGGAACGATCGCTGCATCCGCTGCGATCGTTCTGCTTGAGCCGTACTATAACGACTATCACTACGTCCAAGGGACAGTAACGCAAGTCAGCACTGTTGCGGGTCCCAACATCGTCGAATTGGAGGGGCGTATATTCGAGCTTCCATACGAAGTGACGGTCGACGGCAAGTTGATTTATCTCGCGGTGGAAACGCAACAATATCATGAAGATGGCTCGTTGACGGATTTCGACATCGCCAGTTTGTCTCAGGGCGACGAAGCTGGGTTTTACATCAAGGTCGGCGAGACACCAGACGGCGACAAGGTTGGCGGAGCGTTTTTTGTGATTGATTCGCCACCCGCCGAAACACGCACTTCAGCGACGTTCCAAGAACTCGAAAGCACAAAACTGGCTGCCAGCTTGCTGCTTTTTCCGATCATCGCGGCGACCGTGGGCTTCGCGATTGCCGCCGCCGACGGGCTCATGTGCCGGCTTTGGCGGCGCGTTTTTGTGGGCGGTGTGGTTGGAATGATCATCGGGTTTCTGGGTGGATTCTTGTCGGCGATTTTGGCCGGCTTCATCTACTACCCGATCAACATGATGGCCCAACGTCAAATGGACGAGGCCGGCGAGGTCACGGCCATGGCTTTCACGATTCAAGTGACTGGCCGCGGCTTGGCGTGGTGTCTCGCGGGCATGGCCATGGGTTTGGGGCAAGGTGTGTCGCTGCGGTCGCCCCGGCTTTTGCTTTACGGATTTCTGGGCGGAACGATCGGCGGTTTGCTTGGCGGGCTGTTGTTCGACCCGATCGCTTATTTGGGCGCCGAGGGCCCCAGCGCTCACGTCAGTCGCTTTGTTGGCATCACGATCATTGGTTCGGTGGTCGGTTTGATGATCGGCGTTGTCGAGTTGCTGGCCCGCGACGCGTGGTTGCAAATGGTTCAAGGTCCGTTGTCGGGCAAGGAGTTCCTCGTGTTCAAAGATCGGGTCAATGTCGGTGCGTCACCTCGCTCGGACATCTATTTGTTCAACGACGAGGATGTCGCGGACCATCACGCCACGATTCGCAGCGCGGCCGACCAATACGAATTGGAAACGGTCGATCCGGTCAACTATCCGGTGCTAATTAACGGACGGCAAGTTCAACGAACGCGATTGCGTCACGGCGATCAAATCACGCTTGGCAAAACGATTTTCACATTCCAGCG
>CAYFJO010000631.1:0-5492 GCA_964343305.1 uncultured Pirellulaceae bacterium
ACCTAAAGGTGTCGCCTGAAGGCGAGGGTTTTAGACCCATCGCAAGGACAATAATGTGGCAATGACTGTAACGAACAGAATCAGCGACCTTAGTGAGAATCTGAGCCGCCGGTCGCCGATACTCGTTTCAATTCCGACTTGGCTGCAAAGTAAATAGACGAAGATCGTTCCAACGGTGGCAGGAAGGCCGTAGTACATGACACCAACGATGCACCAAATCAGCAGTGCGAGAATTGCCCAGTAACGGGATGCGCTTCTTTTTATTTCGTTGCGTCGTCGACCGATTCTTTGGCCGCGACGTTGACGGATGTGTCTCCGTTTGATTTTTCCTCTTCGTGAATCGACTGGCCGATCAATTCGGTGATGCGGTCTTCGTCGATCTCTTCTTCACTGACCAAGGCCTCGGCGATGGCGTTCAAATCGCTGCGTTTTTCCGTCAACAGTTTTTCCGCCCGCTCCGCTGAGTCGTGCAGAATGCGGCCGACTTCCTCGTCGATGATTTCCATCGTGTGCTCGCTGAACTGCCGGTGTTCGTGGATCTCCTTGCCCAGGAATGGGTCTTCCTCGCTCATTTTGTAACTGACCGGGCCAAGCCGCTCACTCATTCCCCAATGGGTCACCATCCGTCGCGCCATCCCGGTCGCGCGTTCCAAGTCGTTCTCCGCACCGACCGTGGCCTCGTCGTAAACAATGTCTTCCGCGGCGCGACCTGCCAACAAGACAATGAGATTGTCGAGTAGTTCGCGTTTGGACATGTTCATGCGGTCTTCGCCCGGCAACATCTGCGTCACGCCCAGCGATCGGCCGCGAGGAATCACGGACACCTTGTGAACACGATGAGCCCCTTTCAGGCTCCAAGCAGCCAACGCATGCCCCGCTTCGTGATAGGCGGTCTTCTCTTTTTCTTCCTCGCTCAGGACATCATCACGCTTGGCACCCATCAGAACTTTGTCGCGGGCATATTCAAAATCATCCATTTCCACCTTGTTCTTGTCGTGGCGAGCGGCCCACAGAGCGGCTTCGTTGACGATGTTGCGAATGTCCGCGCCGGTCAAGCCGACAGTGCCCGACGCCATGCGATCCAAATCGACGTTTTGCGACAGCGGCACATCGCGGACGTGGACTTTAAAGATGGCCAAACGTCCTTTACGCGTTGGCCGATTGACCGTCACATGCCGATCGAAACGACCGGGACGCAGCAGCGCCGGATCGAGAATGTCGGGGCGGTTGGTCGCCGCCAGAACGATCACCGAATCGTTGGGCGAGAAACCGTCCATTTCGCTGAGGATCTGGTTCAGCGTTTGCTCGCGCTCATCGTGACCGCCGCCAAGTCCCGCACCGCGTTGACGGCCTACCGCGTCGATTTCGTCGATAAAAATGATCGACGGCGCGGTTTCCTTTGCGTTGCCAAACAAATCACGGACGCGGCTCGCCCCGACGCCAACAAACATCTGAATAAACTCCGATCCGTTGACGGAATAGAACGGCACGTCGGCCTCGCCCGCAACGGCTCTTGCCAACAGCGTCTTTCCTGTGCCCGGGGGTCCGTTCAACAACACGCCTTTGGGCACTCGTCCGCCAAGCTTTTGAAACTTGTCCGGCTCTTTCAGGTATTCGACGATCTCCATCAGATCGGCTTTCACGTTTTCAATCCCCGCCACATCGTTGAACGTGATCTGCTGTTGCGACGATTCGTAGCGTTTGGCTGGGCTCTTGCTAAAACCGGACAGAAATCCGCCGCCGCCGAGCATTTGATTCTGGGCGCGGCGATTCATGATCCACATGAACACGATGAACGTCATCGGCAACATCAACGCGATCACGAGGAAAAACGTATAAGTGCTGGTCGAGTCGACCACTTGGGGACGAATGTTGTGCTCTTCCAGATAATTCCGAATCGCGGTCCGCTCCTCGTCACTCGTCAGGTTGACGCGAAAACGATCGGCAAGTTTCTTGCCCTTGATCGGTTTGCCACGGTCATCGAGTTGGTTCGGTGGATTTCGAAACTTGCCCGTGATGACACGGTCGAATAGCTTAATGTCCTCCGTGTTGGGCCGGCCGTCCTTGTCGCGCTTCTCGACTTGCTCCTTGAACTCCCGCAAACTGATCGTCGATTCTGGGTAAAAAAACCAGGACAACACCAGATAGATTAAAAACGAAAGCAGAATGAAGCCAAACAGCGATCTTGGATTAAAACCCGTTGAACGTTCACTCTCGTCAGAATTTTCGTTTTTAGGTTTCGGTTCGTCCATCGACATCCTTTCTCAACACGATAAATCAGATAACATCTGATTGTATCGCAGATACGGATTGTTGGCGATGTGGGAGTGATGTGACGCCTGCAACATCGAGATTCAGCAGATGCAACCAAGTATATCCACATACGGGCGGCGAGGCGTTGTCGGCGTGATGGTCCGCGACGGACGATTCCTAGTAATCCGTCGCTCCCGTTTTGTCCGAGCACCTCGAAAGTTTTGTTTTCCCGGCGGTGCGATTGAAGCCGGTGAAAGCCAAGAGGATGCGATTCGACGTGAATGGAGAGAAGAGTTGGGCGTCAATATGACGCACGGCAGGCCGCTGTGGGAGAGTGTCACGTCCTGGGGGGTGCAACTGGCGTGGTGGGAAGTTGGCGTGGCGCTGGATGCGGTTTTCACGCCCGACCCTCAGGAAGTTGAATCGATCCATTGGCAGACCGTGGGAGAGATGCGGGCAAATCCTGAATTGCTGGAGAGCAACCTTCAATTCTTGAACGCACTGGAGCGTGGAGACTTTGGGCTCGACGCAATCGGCGGCGAATCGGACTCATGCTGACGAGCGGTCCCATAGCGGCGATTGAAGATCTCTGGATCAAACGGGTCCGCGGGCACAAACGACTTTTGATTCGCCTCTTTCGGTTCGATAGTGCTCTGCTGAGATTTTGGCTCGATGACCGTTCCTGGTTGAGTTTTCGGCTTATCGTGTTTTGAGTTGCGAAACGCTCGGTTAACGGTTTCAAGTAAATCGCTGGGTGGTGGTTCGACTTTTTTAGGAGCCAGTTTCCTTGGCTTATACGTGACCAACTTGACCCATTCGGCGAGCCGCGCGTGCTGTTTGCGATCGACTTGCCCAAAGATGGCCCGATCGGCAGTCCCGTGGGCTTTCAATGGGATTTTTAGCAGTGGGCTTTGTTCGGGTGCGCTGGTGTCGATGAATTGCATCGTTTCGTACAGATTCCGCTGTGTGAATTGGCGGGCGAACACTCGGCCCGGCGAAGTCCGAATGAACCGCATCTTGTAAGGAGAATTCTCGCTGTGACAACCGCTTGTCGAGCAGCGATTCACAAGGATCGGCTGGATCTGGCTGGTGAACTGCTCGACCACTTGTGGTGACAGTTCCTGCATGAATTCTTCGAGATCGACATCGCTCGTAGTCTTGGAAGGCGCTGGTTGGCTCTTGTTTGATTTGACAGGTGGCGCGACAGGGTTGTTGATGCGCCGCTCGATATACTCGATTCTTGGATTGTAAGGATCAAGGGATTTTGCCGTTTTCAAGTGCGTCAATGCCTGTGGACGAAGAGACTGAGTCAAGCACCACTGGGCAAGATCCAGGTGTTCGCGAGCGCTGTCCGCTTCAATCGTGAGTCGCTTCAATTGATACGCTTGCGCCAGATCCCGGCAAACAAAATCGACCGCCGATGTGGAGAGACGAACTTCGTCGCCGTTGGGATACGTGAGTTGATATTGGTCGCCGGTTTGAAAGACGACACCTCGTAGGACGCGCCCGTTGCGCAGCACGACCAATCCCTCTTGTGTGTTCGACTGAGGTTCAACCGCGACGACCGAGGAGATGAGAAAAAGGGCGAGCGCCCAACGAATCGATACCATGAGGCGGGAACACTACACCGAACGAACCAGTGCGTCAAGCAAGCTGAAGTACTGCTAGCGTCGCAGAGGGGCTTTGCCCAAAAATACGTAGCTGCACTCGCCAGAGTGCGGAAGATCCGCGTTCTGGCGAACGCAGCTACGTAGAAACTGCTATTGATCACGCACTTGCTCGAAGTAATGCACGCCCTTCTTGTTCGAGGTCACGATGTCCGCGTTCCCGTCGCCGTTGACATCGGCAACCTCAAACTGAGTGCCCGGACCGCTGTCGTGGTCGAATTGGTGACGAATCCAATTTGGCCGGCCGTTCTCGCGTTTCAACTCAAACCAGAAAAACACTGCTGGCTGGTCTCCGCCTGGATCACGGCCTCCATGAGCCCACCAACGTTTGCCGGTGACGAAATCCATCAAGCCGTCGCCGTTGATGTCGGCAAAGCACACGCCATGCGTTTGCGAAAAACTTTTGTCGATCAAATGGGCCGTCCACTTGTTGTCCTTGGATTGTTCATGCCACCAAATGCCGAACGCGTGCGGACTGGTGGCCAGCACATCGTTGTCGCCGTCGCCGTCGAAATCGTACACATACATCTGGGCCGCTTTGCCGTTTTCGCCGAACACCGCTGGGTGGAATTTCCACTCTGCTGGAGATTTCTTTTCGGGAGCTTCCCACCAGCCATTTCCGCACAGGATGTCGTTGCGACCGTCGCTGTTCACATCGCCGACTCCGAGTCCGTGTGAGTAACGCTTCGTTCCCGGCGCGGCTTTGGCGGAAACGGCATTGATGTGCCACTGCTTCCGCGGATCGTTGTCGCGGGTGATAAACGACATTCGTCGGTCCGGTCCATCCGAGTTGCCGGCGTCCGGCGAGAATCCCGCGATCAGGTCACGTTTGCCGTTGCCATCAACGTCTAGATAAAGGGGACTTTCGTTGTTCGTGACCGGCGTAATGGTGTGTCGCTCCCATGACTTGTCTTCGCCTTTTGGATTCTCATACCACCAGGTCGGTGTGCCAGGAAAATCCACAACTAGGAGGTCCGTCCAACCGTCGCCGTTCAAATCGTCGGCGAAACTGCCAAAGCAATTGCTGTAGCCCTTGGGCTCGAAGTGCAGCGGTGTGCCGAGGACCTGGCTTCGTCCGCTTGGCGGCTTGTCGGCGATCGAGTGCAGTTTCCAATCCGGCGCTTCATACCAAACAAATCCGGCCGCAATGTCCATCTTGCCGTCTTTGTTAAAATCGCCGACGGCCACGCCTTCGCCGCGGAATTTTGCGTCGAGCTGCACTTTTTTAAAACGGATTTCGTCAGCAACACAATTTGACACCGATGCACCGCCCGCAATCAGGCAAGCGACAGTTAAGAAATAACGCATGGATGCGCTCCTTTGTTATTTGGTTCTTCATGGATTTGGCGATCAAGGAATCTCCACCAGATTACCATCGTTTCGTTGAAATAAGTTCTGCAAAACTTCGCGATCAATCGTCTCGGGAATAAACCGAACGCTGGCGTCGCCGAACAGCGCGTTGAAACCTTGAGGAAACATGCCGGGAATGCCTTTGGCGGGGTCCATCGCGTTGGGCTTGAATTCCACCGGCTTGGTCCATTCGACAGCAAGTTCGTCATTGGCCTCGACGAT
>CAYFJO010000632.1:0-5460 GCA_964343305.1 uncultured Pirellulaceae bacterium
GGTTGTAGCGCGAGGTCGGGCAACGATGTTTCATCAAGTGCCGACTGAGCGGCGATGGCCCGCGGCAGCAACAGTGCAAAGAGAACGAGACTTGGTTTTCGTTTCATGGTGTTATCTCAATTGCGTCCGTCACCGCACGTAGATTCTGGAGAACATCAGCGGCACGTGGAATGACTTTGCATCGGGACCGAGAGGTGAGAACGCCGACGTCTCGACGGACTCCGTTCCGGAGCGTTTGCGGAACAGGTTGAAATACCACGGCAGACTGCTGCCCTTGCCGGATTTCAGCGCATCCGCTTTGGATTCGAATGGCCGGACGCCAATGATCTGGTGCAGTGGATCCTCGTCGGATGCGGTGACCGGCAGTCGAATTTCGACGGACCAGAAATCCCTGTCGATATGCGCCGCGACTTCCGCCTGCGATGACCATTCGTACGCGCGACCCTGCTTCAGCGTAACGCCGCGGTCGAGGTCGATCATTGCGCCGGCCGGATTTACGACAATCTGATAGTACGAATGCTTGTCGGTCTCGATGAGAAGTTCGAGGTGCTCGCCCTGCCAGATCGCGGGATCGTTGTTCTTCCTCGAGCCGATGACGGGTGGTTCGTCTGGATCAAATTCACACCGGATTCCGAAATACAGACTGTCCTGCCACCAGCGACCCATAAACCGAGTTTCGTTCTTCGGCTTGGCTTTGGTGTGCACGTGGCGGAGTGGCCGGGGATAGTTGTAAGCCGTCCAGAATTCCTCATCCAACTTGCCGTCCATCTTCAGGGAACCACGGACGTCTCGCCATTTGTCTTTACCCATGTCGATCAGGCGATACTCCGGCAATCCTTCAGGCCGAGGCACATTGATCTGCCCTGCGCGGCTGCGGAACGTCGGCAGGAACTCTTCTACCATCGCGATGCGTCGACCGTAGACAGAATCCTTCGGAGCCGCCGACTTTGCCATGTCAAAGAGTTTCAGAGCTTGCGCCGCGATCTCACCGTCGGTGCCGAGCCGCGGGTATTCCTTCTCGCAGTGCTCGATGAACGCCTTCATCTCGCCAGCGGCTGGCCCGTAGAACTTTTCGTAGTATTCGTCGAGCAACGCATCGACGTCCTGCTCGACGTCCCACCACAGCCGCGAAATCACCCACGCGTTCAAGTGGGCCATACCGGGATAATGCAGGCCGCCTTTGCCGCTGGAAATCCACACGTCCTCTCGCCACGTCTGCCCGTGAGTCGCCTTCATCCCACGGTCTGCAACATGCGGCCAGTACTGAGGCCGATAGGCACCGCGATTGGTGAACGGCGTGTAGTTCAGCGTGACGGAGAGCGGATTCTTCGTCATCGCCTGCCATGATTTGCGAAGCTCGGCAGCAGCCTGATGGACGTCGTCATCCAGTTCGCGGACTGGCCGCCCGTTAGTGATCTGAACGAGCACGTTGTTCGGCAGCTTTTTGATCTTCAGCGGTGGCAGACGATATGTGCTGTAGGCTCCGCAGAAGACTTTTCGATCCGGGTGAGTCTTAGCCAGTTCGTTCGCAACCCGGACGACGAACCCCCAGACATAGTCGGACGAAATACCGGACGGTCCCCGTTCGATCGTTGCCTGATCGCGGCACAGGTCACACTGACAGTGATTGAATCCGTCGTGTGGCATGACCGAGATCATGGGGATGTCATAGTGGTCGAACATCAGCCGTGCGTAGGCGACCACTTCCCGAAAGAAACCATCGGAAGAAAGGCACGCGTTCGCCGTTTTGCTGGAGTTGTCGCGTTTGCCGTTGGCCATCATCGCGTAGTACTCGGGATGAGCCGCACGTTGATCCGGATGCTCAGTGAGATGACGCTGACCGTGATGTAGGATGGCGTACTGCTTGTTGGCACCAATGCGCAGATACCACAGCGCGTCCTCAAGTTCATTCGACGAAATCAAAGGACGGCTGATGCTTCGCACTTTCCAGTCCGGCATCACCGTGCGATTGAACTTCGGCAACGCGATGCTGGTCTGCTTTGGAAGAATCTCGCCCAGTTCACCCGGCATGTACCAGCGCGAGCCGAGATGTCGAAGAAACGCGTACACGGCATTCAGCGAGCCGCGATGGTCGAAATTCCAGATGTCGAGTTGCCTGTTGTAGTCACGATAAATGCTCCTGCCGACCGGGTTCATCCACGGCTTCCCGGCGAGCTTCTCCCACTGGGCCTGTTTCTCGTTCGCCCATTGAGTGTGATGCCGCGCCCACGGTTCACGCGGTTCGAATTCCAGATCATTCCCAACCAGCGCGAGCCAGTTCTCGCCGGTAACCATTCTGAACGCATCCCGCTCCAACCCGTCTGCGGAGACCCCCGCCCGACGCGCGTGCTCGCTGTCTCCAACGTAGATTCGGATCGCCGCCTGCTCTGTTGGCGCCGTGACAATCTCAAGTCGCGCGCTGGTGATCTTCGTCACGTACGTCTGCAACTCCTGAGCGCCGAACTCAGCAGCTCGCGTCGGCTTTCTGGCGACGACGATTTCAGCATTCGGCTCGCCGTTCCGGACGATGAACGGCGCCGAATACACAATATTGACGAACCCGGCGAAACCGATCGCGAAAAGGAAACACCTGAAGGGAAAGTTTATGTGCATGATTCTTCTTTTGGGTCTGGCTTCATTCCTCGTTCAGTCTACTGGGAGAGGCGCTCGGTCAGTTTCTCCGCGAGGTCTTGGTCGCCGAGGAGGCGGGCGCAGTTGGCGGCCCGCTCCAGGGCAAGGGTTTCCTGTTTTGGGGTGGCCTTCTTGTCATCCGCGAGGGCGAGGTAGATGGTGAGAGCTTCCGCGTGTTTCTTCTGGCGCGCGAGTTTGTTTGCCCGGGCACTTTCGATGATGTAGTCGGTGACCGAGGGATCGGCTTCGAACTGGTGGGAGCGTCCCTTGTAGAAGTGGCCGAATTTCATGGGGACGTGGAAGCTCTTCGTGGCCGTGGGCGCGAAGGCGGTGTGCTCGGTGTCGCCGTCGCGGACGCGCTGTCGGCAGAGGTTGATGTGCCAGGGCAAGTTGACCGTGGGCCGGTTTCCGATGACCCGGTGGTAGGGGTCGTTTTCATCGCGGGTCACGGGGATGCCGATTTCGACGATCCAGTGGTCGTCGGCGATGTGGGTGGCGACCTCCGCCTGGGAGGACCAGCGCATGCGGTTGGCCTTGTTCATGCCGCGGTCCAGGTCGACGATGGCGCCGGCGGGGCTCACCGCGATCTGGTAGTAACTGTGGCGATCGGTTTCGAGGAGTATCTCGACGCAGTCACCGTACCAGATCGCGCTGTCCTCGTTTTTGCGGGCGGTGATGTTGAGGGGTTCGCCGGGTTTTTCCTCGCAGCGGATGGCGAAGTAGAGGGTGCCGCCGCGCCACTGGACCATGAAGGAGGTCCCGAGGGCGGGTGGTTCGCCGGTCTGGTTCTCGCGGAATTTCCCAGTGGAGGAAACGGGGATATTCTGCCAGGGAAGGTCGTCGAGTTTGCCGTCGATGACGATGGGTGTGACCGGATCGCTTCCGACCTTGCGCACTTTCGGAACCGGTCCGCGCTTTTGGGAGAGCATGGTGAGCCGGGTGCGAAGCTTTTCAAGAAAGTTGTCGATGAAGGCGAGGCGGCGGCCATAGACAGAATCGGGGGCCGCGGATTGCTTGGCGGCTTCGAAGAGTTCGAGGGCGCGGTTGGCTTTTTCGGCGTCATCACTCATCGCGTACCAGTGCTCTTCACAGTAGGCAAAGAACGCCGCCATCATCGGTTCGGCCGCCGGCCCGTAGAAAAGCTCGACGTATTCATCCAAGAGGTCGCGGACGTCCCGGTCTTTGCCACCCCAGTACATGCGGGCCGTGAAATAGATGAGGAAGTGGTTGAGGCCGACGGCCTTGTCGCCAAAGTCCATCGTCAGCCAGATGTCTTCACCGCGTGAAATGCCCTTGGTGGCGTTGATGCCGTCGCCGATGGCATGCGCATGGAAAACGGGGAGAAACCAGCTTCCGGTGAAGGGATAGTTCTCGAAAATCTCGACAGGGTTATCGGTTTTCTCGACCCAGGCTTCGCGGATGCGGCGGATGTTCTCCTGGTCAGGATCCTTGGGGCGACGCCCGCCCACAATAATGACCTGAACGTTGGGTTCGAGTTTCTCGATGTTGCTGGGCGGTTCGGTATAAACGCCGTAGGCGCAGTTCGAGATCTTTTTGCCGGGGTGGGATTTCGCGATCTCTTTCGCGACCCGGTTGACGAATCCCCAGACGTGATTGGAGAGCGTGCCGCGCGGGCCGAGTGCCGGGGATTCCTGGCCTTTGCAGAGTTCGCACTGGCAAATGGAAGTGTAGCCGTCCGGCGGCATCACGGAGACAGCGTCCATGTCAAAGTGGTCGAACTGGGCGCGAACGAAGCGAACAGTTTCGTGGAACAATTCGTCGTTGGAGTAACAGAGTTGGTTGTTTTTGACGTCCGGTTGGTTGTGACGCTTGCCGCCATAGAGCGCGAACCAGTCCGGATGGTTCTTCATGGTGTGCTCGTTGTCGGTCATGTCGCGGAAACCGTGGGCGGCCTGACGACCATATTCACGGCGCACGCCGAGACGGAAACCCCACATCATCACCTCGTGGCCGTCGACAGAAGGACGGAACTGGAAGGTGCGCAGCGCGAAATCGGGATGCACGGTGCGATCAATCGCGGGGAGAGGAAGGGAGTTCAATTTCGGGAGGATTTCACCGATCTCCCCGGGCATATACCACCGGACCCCGAGATCGCGAAGGAAGCCGCAGACGGCGTTGAAGGAACCGCGTTCGTCGAAGTTCCAGACGTGGATGTTGCCGTCGGCGTTGGTCTTCTGCTCGTCGGGTGTTCCAAATGTTATCTGCCGCCCCGAGTAATGCTTGTGGAGCTGCTTGTGCGGGTAGCCCCAGTGTTTTCCGGTGATCTTGTTCCAGGCCTCCTGCATTTTGCCGCTGGCGTTGTCGTTGTTGTTGCGGGGCCAGGGTTCGATGGGAACGAAATCGGTGTCGTCGCCGATGAAGACCATCCAGTCGTCGCCGGAGACGATGCGGTAGGCGCCGTGGCCAAGCCCTTCGGCGGTGATGCCGATCGCGTCGGTGTGTTTGCTCGCGCCGATATAGAGTTTGACGGGTTGGTCGCCGGAGGGATCCGTCAGGACTTCCAAACGGGCGCCGGTGATTTTTTCGAGGTAGGATTGCAACTCGCGGGCGGCGAGGCGCTGCGTTCGCATCGGGGTATCGGAGATGATGATCTCGGCCCGCGGTACGCCGTTTTCGATGATGAAGGATTCGGCAAAGCCCTGAATCGGAAACGCCGTCAGGCCGAGTGCAAGTAACAGTGTTGCGACAGTTGTATTCATAAGATGTGTCTTTCAGTTCTGGTCGAGATCCTTCACATTGTTCGGTTTCCATTTGGGATTGGGATGATCCGGATGCAGGCCGATCATTCGCGGTGTTGCTCCCCGTACA
>CAYFJO010000633.1:0-5434 GCA_964343305.1 uncultured Pirellulaceae bacterium
AAGGGGCGGTCCGTCGATTACGGCATCTGATGGATCATCATGATAGCCGCGACTTACACCATTGGGTCGATAAGCAAAATCGCTACTCGACCATGGAAGCGCTGGCACTTCTAGAGGATGCCCCACTTGCCATGGAGCCAAGACTGTTTGGAAGTCGATTAGAACGGCGCATGTTGTTCAAGAAGCTGTTCTTTTCAATTCCCTTCCGCTATCAACTTCAATGGTTTCACGAAATGTTTTGGCGAGGTGCTTGGAGAGATGGACGCATTGGCCGCATTTGGGCAAGGTTGCGGGTCGAAGCACGGCGAATGAGGGAATTGAAAGCGTTGGAGATGAAAACAACTGGCCGAATGATCGAAACTCCTCGCCCGGTTACCAACAAGTGTCACCCCCGAGTGGTTGACTCGCCGCTGCAGATCGAGCTTCAACCTATTATCGATGGCGTGAAATTTGACAAAGCCTCAGCACGTGTACGCGGACTTGAGGCGACAACTGCAACGGGTTAACAAACTACTTTATTTCCAATTCCGACAATGTTCTTCAATATGACACTGGATCAGCATTATGAACGCATTGACATATGGTTTTCGGCGCGCTGTATCGGGGCTTTTGTACAAGCGAGTCTACCGATATTTTAATCCCAAGACGCCTCGTCTCGCACCCGGAGCGAACGCAGCTCTCTCTCGTTTTCTGACAAAAGAAAGCCAAGTGCTGGAATGGGGTTCGGGTTTATCAACGGTATGGCTCGCGGAGAGATGTGGCAACATCGTCAGCATTGAACATGATCCTGAATGGTATCAGCGCGTGATACAATTGCTGGACGAAGCCGGTTTAACCAACGCGCGAGTGATTCTTCAAGAACCCGATAAGGCGGCAGGAGATTCATTTGACTGGCAGTCATGGCGCGGAATCAAGTTGGTTGGCACGCCCGCCAAGCCCAAGTTTGTCAACTATTTTCATGCGGCCGAAGATTTAGCCGATGATAGTTTTGACTTGGTAATCCTTGACGGACGCGGCCGAACGGCCTGTTTTCCACACGCAATGACAAAGGTCAAGCCCGGCGGGTGGCTCTTACTGGATGACTCTGCGAGGCCGGGGTACACTCCCATTTTTGACGCAATAGGCAACTGGCCGCACAAGACATACCGCATGGGGCTCATCGAAACGACGATTTTCACTCGACCAAGTGAGACTTCGGTCGATGAACTTGGCGCGTGTTCCATGCAGGATTCTATATCCGAGATGAATCGATGAATAATGCCTTGATGAATTCCTATTATCCAGAATCCCAATTCGGTGGATTCAGTGAGATAGACGGAACTGTTAGGTTTTACGATCGAGTTAACGCGCTGCTGAATAGCCAATTCACCGTACTTGACGCTGGTTGCGGGGAGGGTGCGTACGATAATGATCCAGTTGAATTCCGAAAACAGCTACGAATCCTCAAAGGCAAATGTCGCTGCGTCCTCGGAATCGATGTCGATCCTCAGGCCGCAAACAATCCACACATTGATGAATTTCGTCAAATCGAAGGAGACCGTTGGCCGGTGGACGATGAGTCGATCGATCTTTGCTTGACGGACTATGTGCTTGAGCACATTGAGTCCCCCGGATCATTTTTTGCCGAGTGCGCACGTGTCTTGAAAAAAGGCGGATATCTCTGTGTCCGAACACCAAACGCACGAAGCTACGAATCAGTAGCCGCGTCGATCATCCCCAACAAATGGCATGCCGCTGTTGTGAACCGCGTCAAGAACAGCGGAAACGGCGCCGAGGTCTTCGACACCTATTTCCGCTGTAATACCGTAGGACGAATACGACGGATCATGAAGAGGAATGGATTGAGATCCTGCGTTTTCACTCATGTTGGCGAGCCACAGTATCTTGCATTCTCGCGAACGACTTTTGGTCTAGGAACATTACTTCACCGCATCATGCCCCGTGCGCTTCGAAGCAACATATTTGCGTTTGGGCAAAAACTTGAGGAATGAGCACGAGCTAAGTGCATGGGGCGCGTTGAAAGCGACACGACGTCTTCTTACCAACTAGCCTTCCGGGCCGTGAAATGAGTCGCCTACTTCGCGTAATCGGTGTCTTGCTGCTGGTCTTCCTTTGGGTTGGTTTGCCCGTGTGGACTTATGTGGGGTGGGGAACAGCATCAACTGAGAGTCTCTTGGCGATGTATGTGCTGCCGGTCGGACTCGCCTGGAACTTGCTTTGGCTGGGATTGGTGATCTGCGTTTTTCGTCGAGCCAAGTCGTCCGCGATCTTGCTGGCCGCTGCAATTTTACTCTTGACCATCGTTGGAAATTCACGCGTGAGCCGGTGGCTAACCTGGCGGCTGGAATATCAATTCAACGAACGTCAACCCAGCCAGTTTGACAAGCAATTCCGCGCCGTGTTCGTGCTTGGTGGATGCACCGGCCGCCTGCCATCTGGCAAGGCGGAAGTGAATGCCGAGGGCCAACGAATCGTCTCTGCTGCTGAATACTGGCACAAGAAGAAGGCCTCGTGGATTGTCACCACCGGCGCACAACCCAAGCCCGATCCAAACGATGCCTCGATTCAATCCAAGGAAATACTTATGAATCTTGGCGTCCCTGGTGACCGCATCCTTCGCATTCCAGCGGATAATACACACGAAGAGATCAAAGCAATTAAAGCATTGGTCGAAAATCCATCCACCGAGTTTGCGGAATCTAACGGTGAAGTTGGGTTAATCACCAGTGCCTTTCACATGCCCAGAGCCATGCGTTTGGCGCATGAAAGTGGATTGGAAATCATACCACTGCCCACCGGATACAAGGAAAAAGTGAAAGTCAGAAACTTGACTCCGACTGATTTGGTTCCCAACTCACAAGCGATTAATAGTAACACGCGCGCGATGAGAGAATTTCTAGCCAGGCTCGTGGGCCGTTAGAGGCATTTAATTGTTTGTTCAAAATACATAGGCTGCACTTCGTAAAATGAATCAAGTTATCCAAGACATTCGCGTTGGGAAGACGTCGGTGATGCAAATTCCGCCGCCAATGGTGCAACCTGGCCATCTATTGATTGCCAACCAGCGGTCGTTGGTTTCGGCTGGAACGGAGAAGATGGTCATGGATTTGGCAAAGAAGTCGCTGCTTGGGAAAGCGCGAGAGCGCCCCGATCAGGTGCGGCGAGTGATCGAGAAGATCCGCAATGAAGGCTTTTTCAACACGCTTCGCCAGGTGCAAGCGAAATTGGATGAGCCGATGTCAATGGGCTACAGTTCGACGGGCGTTGTCTTGGCATGTGGCGACGGTGTTCAAGAATACAAACCGGGCGATCTCGTTGCCAGTAACGGCCCGCACGCGGAAGTTGTCTGCGTTCCAAAGCATCTTTGCGCTCGAGTCCCTGACAATGTTACCTCGGATCAGGCAGCATTTACCGTGTTAGGTGCCATCGCGATGCAGGGCGTAAGGCTATCAAAGCTAACGATTGGCGAAACCGTTTTGGTCATTGGCCTCGGGCTCGTCGGACAATTGACCGTTGCATTGTTAAAGGCCGCGGGCTGTCGAGTGATTGGTACAGACCTTGACGCCGCTCGCTGCGATTTGGCGCTCAAGATGGGTGCCGATGTCGCACGCGCGAATCTCACTGCGCACGACACCACTCAGATTTTTGGTGAACTTGGCGCTGATGCCATTTTGATTACCGCGGCAACAAAATCAGACGGCCCGATTCAACTTGCCTCGCAAGCAGTGCGCCAAAAAGGACGCATTGTCCTTGTCGGTGTTGCCGACCTACACTTTGACCGCCGACCAATGTTCTTCAAAGAGGCGGAATTCGTCGTTTCGTGTTCATACGGCCCCGGCCGCTACGACGCCGATTACGAACAGCGTGGACATGATTATCCCGCCGCGCATGTACGCTGGACGGAACAACGCAATCTACAGGCCGTGCTCGACCTGATGGCCAAGAGTGGCTTGGACGTTACCCCGCTCATCAGCCACCGGTTCGCGATCCAGCAGGCCGAGGAAGCATATCGGTTGATCGAAGATGGCAGCGAGCCATTCATGGCAATTTTGCTGGAATATCCTGGAGTTACAGAGGACGCGGACCAAAACTCTGAGCCGGACAAAACCCATCACACAGCCGAGGACCAGAAATCAAGCCGGAATACAAACAAAGTTTCGCTCCGCGCTGAGAATGGTCAGGCGAAGTCGAATGATACGACAATTGACGTTGGCGTGTTGGGTGCGGGCAATTTTGCGAAGACCATGCTGATTCCAAAAATTGTCGCTCACTCGCAAGTGAATCCGATCACGATTTGCTCGGCGAAGGGTGTGAATGCGACGCAGGTGGGCCGCAAGAATGGGTTTCGATGGGCGACGACCGATGAGCGGGATGTGCTTGAAGACCAAAAGATCGACGCCGTCTTTTCCATCACGCGTCATGATCATCACGCGCGGCAAGTGATTCAGGCGATCCAAGCGGGCAAACACATTTTTGTTGAAAAACCGCTTTGCTTGACGCTCGAGGAGATGGCTGAGATTGAAGCGGCGGTTCAGAGTGAGCCGAACTCCCAGTCTCAGGCGAATTCACAACCAGTGGTCATGGTGGGCTTCAATCGTCGGTTTTCACCTGCTGCGAAACTCGTAAACGAGTTTTTCAATAACGATCGGGTGGCTCGCACAGTTTCAATTCGGTTTAATGCCGGAGACATCCCTCGCGACCATTGGACGCAAAACGATTCCGAGGGCGGTGGACGAATCATTGGCGAGGCGTGCCATGCGATTGATCTGGCGACTTTCCTCACGGGGTCGGAACCTGTGAAAGTATTTGCCGAATCGATTGGCGGACCAGACGCACCCAGCGTGACGGACGACCAATGTTTCATCACCATTCGCCACGCCAACGGAAGTATTTCGAACATCGGCTACCTGGCCGGCGGCGACAAAGCCTACGCCAAGGAGCGAATTGAGGTAATTGGCGGCGGCAAGCTAGCGGTCATCGAGGACTTTCGCCGTGTTACACTCTGCTCCAGCGGCAAGCAAAAAACACATCGATTTAAATTGGACAAAGGGCATGGTGATGAGATTGCCGCCTTTGTTCAATGTATTCGAACGAACGGCGAGCCGCCCATCTCTTGGTCAGAAATCGCGTCGACTACCCGGTGTTCAATTCTTGCAGTTCGCAGCTTGCGCGAGGGTGTTCCGATTGACTGCACTGGCAGTCACACCCTATAAGATCGGCAGCGAATAGCAATCTCGATTCGATAGCAACACCATGCGTATTCTATTTTTGACGCACTATTTTCCGCCGGAAGGCAACGCGCCCGCATCGCGAACCTACGAGCATTGCGTTCGTTGGGCGCTTGCTGGGCACGACGTGACGGTGATCACTTGTGCACCCAATGTGCCGAACGGTGTGGTCTACGACGGGTATAAGAATCGTGTCACGAGCCACA
>CAYFJO010000634.1:0-5407 GCA_964343305.1 uncultured Pirellulaceae bacterium
CGCCAGACAAAAAATAGGTTCCATCTTCGGGGAGCTTTTAACAAGAAAAACACTGCCTTTGCAGGGCTCAAAAGATTCTTACCCGAACACTAGTTACTTATACTGACAAGCAACATACTCCGTATACCCAGTACCTAAAAATCTCCGACAACCCATGCCAAAGCCCAAACCGGTACCGTATGGTGAGACGCTCCAAATGCGGCTGCGAGCGGCGTATTTCGCTATGCATCGCCATTCCAACCGACACTTTCTGCGGTTCGAGACAACGGCGGATCAGTACGTGCTGTTGTCTTATCTTGCGGAAGAAGACGGCATCACACAGCAGGAGTTGTCGTCTCGGTGTTCGTCGGACGCGCGGACAATCGGGACGATGATCGAGCTGCTCGAACGCAATGGTCTGGTCGAGCGTCAGCCGCACCCGTCCGACCGTCGCGCATGGCAGGTTTTTCTGACCGATACCGGACGGGCACGTCACGCGAAACTCAGGAAGAACTCGGAAGAGATCCGTGATGTCCTCAACGGCGCGCTGGAGCCTGAAGAACTGGCGATCGTACAGAAGGCGCTCAAACGCATTGCCGAGGCGTTTACCACGTGAGTACGCAATGAAGACACCGCTTTACATCCTGATCTTCTGTGGCGTCGCTGTCGCGAGCGAATTCAGCGAGGGTGACGACAACTTGGCGGCGTTGCCCGACCTCGCCTTGCAACCGCCGCGGGTAACGGCTGAGTTCGATCCGGACACCGTGAAGAGCACTCGCGGCGCGCAGGGCGTTCCGGCGATCGAACGCGCCGCGAACGGACGGCTCTGGGCGGCCTGGTATGCGGGACCGAGCCCGCGAGGTGTGGAGAGTTCCAGGAGTTATGTCGTGCTCGCCACGAGCGGCGACGACGGCGTCACATGGTCCGAGCAGCTACTGGTCCGGGCACGCCGGTTTGTGCATACCTACGACCCTTGTCTGTGGATTGATCCGCAGCGGCGGCTGTGGTTCTTCTGGGCTCAAAGCGCCGGTGTGCAGGATGGGCGCATGGGTGTCTGGGCGATGGTCACCGCGGACGCCGACTCGGAGACTCCGAAGTGGTCGCAGCCGCGACGGATCGCCAACGGAGTCATGTTGAACAAACCGACAGTCCTGAAAAACGGCGACTGGCTGCTGCCTGTGGGCTTGTGGCGAGACAACACCAACGTGCCGAATGTCAAATTCGATGCCGAGGAACTTGCGCCGTACACGATCGAGATGCTGACTCACGACCTCGGCGACGAGCGTGGTTCCAACGTGTATCGATCGACGGATCAGGGCAAGTCGTTCGAACGCATCGGTCAGGTCCGCATTCCCGGCACTCGAGTCGATGAGCACATGATCGTCGAGCGTGGTGACGGCAGCCTGTGGATGCTGCTGCGAAATACGGGCGGAATCGCACAGAGTGTCTCCACCGATGGTGGCCGAACGTGGAGTGACGGATCGCTCTACCTGCAGGGCCGAATGTTCGCCAACAAACGATTCTTCATTCGTCGACTGAAATCCGGAGCGTTACTGATGGTGCGGAACAACTCACCAGACGGGAAACGCTCTCACATGACGGCGTTCGTATCGGACGACGACGGAGCGACGTGGAAAGGCGGGCTGCTACTGGATGAACGAGAGTCATCGTATCCCGACGGTATTCAGGCGGAAGACGGCACGCTTTTCGTCATCTATGACCACCAGCGTTACACACTCAACCGCGCCGGCAAGCGGGGAGTGGGCTCCGTCGTGATGGCGACGTTCCGCGAAGCCGACATCCGCGCGGCCCGCGCCGTGACCGATCAAGCTTGTCTACGAATTGTCATTACCCAACTTCAAAAAAACGAACGAACTATCTCGAGGTGAACTGAAATGAGAAGATCGATTCCGGTCATGTTGTGTGCAGCGGGCATCGGCCTGTTGTTACACTGTGGAACTGTAGCCGCGCAGTCGGTCGCAGATGAGGCCTCGCAGCCTGATGGGACCAGGACGCTCAAGATCCTGGGCATTGGAAACAGCTTTCTCAGGAATGTGGTCAACTGTCTGCCGGGGGTGGTGCGGGCAGGCGGCCACAATTTCGTTCTCGGCGCAGGGACGCCGGGCGGGCGCACGCTACAGAATCACTACGAGGCCGCCATGCTAGGCGATGCGAACCCGGAGGATCCGAAGGCCAGGATCTACGAGTACCAGGGCAAGTCGATGACTCTGCGCGAAATGCTGACTGCGGAGAAATGGGATTACGTCACCATCCAACAGTCCAGCCCGAGGAGCTTCAAGATCGAAACCTATCGGCCCTATGCCCAAAACCTGGTCGACTACATCCGGCGCCATGCGCCCCAGGCGGAAGTCGTGTTTCATCAGACCTGGGCTTGGCGGGAAGACCACACCCGGATGGGGATGGACCAAAAACCTCGGGGATTCATGTACCGGGAGTTGACCAAAGCGTATCATACGACCGCCAGGGAAGTGGGAATCAAGCGAATCATACCGGTCGGAGACGCCTTCCAACTGGCTGCGGAGTCCCCTGAGTGGCACTTCGAACGGGACCCGGATTTCGACTACGAAAACCCCAAGTACCCGAAATTGCCCAGGGACAAGAACTCGCTGAATAAGGGATTCCGGTGGAGGTCGAGGCCGGGTAAGGCGAAAGAGGCGCAACCAGATCCCGGCGCCGCGCAGCCGGACGACGGATCCGACAAGGTGTTCTACAACGATGGCTCGCACGCGAACGGCGCTGGCAGCTACCTGGCCGCCTGTGTCTGGTACGAGTTCTTCTTCCACGACGATGTACGGAAGATCACTCAGAATCCGGCGTGGCTCGGAGACCGAGCGATCTCGTTGCGGGCGATCGCCCACCAAGTCGTGAGCGAGGGAATCAAACCCGCCGCCTGGCCCGAAGAACCTGCCCCCGACATCGCGCTGGAACCGGCTCACGTGATTATCAATCCGTGGCGATTCCACATTCCACCGACGAAACGTCAGGGTGTGCCCGGAATCGAGCGTACCGCGAATGGGCGGTTGTGGGCACTGTACGGTCGGGACGTCGAGAGCACCCGAAACTTTCAGGTGCTGACCCGCAGCGACGATGATGGCAAGTCATGGTCGGACGCGCAGCTCATGATTCTACCCCGCCGGGGCGTGCGCGCCATGTCGGCGTCGATCTGGATCGATCCACAGGGGCGACTGTGGGTTTTCTGGGGGCAGGCCTTTGGGGTTCAGGACGGACGTTATGGTATCTTTGCCATTGTCAGCGATGATCCTGATGCGGATGAACCTCAGTGGTCCGCTCCGCGTCGGCTGGGCGACGGTATCATGCTCAACAAGCCGACGGTGCTCTCCGATGGCGACTGGCTGCTGACCTCGTCGGTATGGAAAACGGATAACAGCATCAAGGTCTACGCGTCGACCGATCAGGGTGAAAACTTTACGCTTCGCGGCACCGCCAATATCGCCGATCCAAAAAAACGCGGCCCGGACGAACCGATGATCGTCGAGCGCAAAGACGGATCACTGTGGATGCTGGTACGGATGCAGGGTCTGGCCGAGACCATTTCCACCGACCGGGGCAAAACATGGGCCCCCGTGCAACGCAGCGCAATCAAACACTGCACTTCACGATTTTTCGTTCGCCGTTTGATGTCAGGCAGTCTTCTACTGGTAAAGCATGGCCCGCTCAACAAGCGCGTCGGCCGCCAGCAACTCACCGCCTACGTGTCGGATGACGACGGCAAGACTTGGAGTGGAGGCTTAATGATCGACGAACGTGAGCACGTCACCTACCCCGACGGCGTGCAGGCCGGGGATGGCAGAATTTACATCATCTACGATCACCAGCGCACTCCCCTCGGCGAGGTGTTGATGGCGACTTTTACCGAGGAAGATGTCCGCGCCGGCGAGCCCGTCAGTGACAAAATCCGGCTGCGCGGAAAAGTGGCGCGTCTGCCTATCGCGCAAGCTGATGCCCAGGTGAAACCATGAACTTACTCAGCACAGGACCTCAATCAGAATTGAACAAGCATCAAACCATGAAAACGCTTTTTCTCAGCTCCCTGTTCATAATTCTGGCCTCCGCCAATGCAAGGTCCGCGGAACCTGACCCTGACATTGCCCTCAAACCCGCGCACGTCATCGTCAACCCGTGGCGGTTTCACATCCCGCCGACGAAACGTCAGGGCGTCCCTGGAATCGAGCGTACCGCGAAGGGCCGATTGTGGGCAGTTTACGGTCGGGACGTGGAGAGCACCCGACACTATCAGTTGCTGACCTTCAGCGACGATGACGGCAAGTCATGGTCGGACACGCACCTCATGATTCTACCCCGCCGGGGCGTACGCGCATCTGGAGGGTGTGTCTGGATCGATCCACAGGGGCGATTGTGGGTTTTCTGGATGCAAGCCTTTGGGCTTCAGGACGGACGTTATGGTATCTTTGCTATTATGAGCGATGATCCCGATGCGGATGAACCTCAGTGGTCCGCTCCGCGTCGGCTAGGCGACGGTGTCATGCTCAACAAGCCGACGGTGCTCTCCGATGGCAACTGGCTGCTGACCTCGTCGGTATGGAAAACGGATAACAGCATTAAGGTCTACGCGTCGACCGATCAGGGTGAAAGCTTTACGCTTCGCGGCACCGCCAACATCGCCGATCCAAAGACACGCGGCCCGGACGAGCCGATGATCGTCGAGCGCAAAGACGGATCACTGTGGATGCTGGTACGGGTGCAGGGTCTGGCCGAAACCATTTCCACCGACCGGGGCAAAACATGGGCCCCCGTGCAACGCAGCGCAATCAAACACTGCACTTCACGATTTTTCGTTCGCCGTTTGATGTCAGGCAGTCTTCTACTGGTAAAGCATGGCCCGCTCAACAAGCGCGTCGGCCGCCAGCAACTCACCGCCTACGTGTCGGATGACGACGGCAAGACTTGGAGTGGAGGCTTAATGATCGACGAACGTGAGCACGTCACCTACCCCGACGGCGTGCAGGCCGGGGATGGCAGAATTTACATCATCTACGATCACCAGCGCACTCCCCTCGGCGAGGTGTTGATGGCGACTTTTACCGAGGAAGATGTCCGCGCCGGCGAGCCCGTCAGTGACAAAATCCGGCTGCGCGGAAAAGTGGCGCGTCTGCCTATCGCGCAAGCTGATGCCCAGGTGAAACCATGAACTTACTCAGCACAGGACCTCAACCAGAATTGAACAAGCATCAAACCATGACAAATGCCGCCTTTATGAAAATCCACCCACTTCTCTGGCTCATCTGCCTGTCCATCGCCCCAGCAGCGGCTCATGCCGCCGACCCCTTCCTTGTCGAAAACGGCGAATCGCGCGCTGAGATTATCATCTCTGAATCTCCGGCGCGTTCGACGCGGTTGGCGGCGGCTGAGCTGCAATCCTACGTTG
>CAYFJO010000635.1:0-5398 GCA_964343305.1 uncultured Pirellulaceae bacterium
TTCCTTTCGGCACCATATCCGCACTCTCCGTCTGGAAGGACCGGCTGTTTGTTGTAGATGTGCTGAATCGACGCATCGCCAAGTGCCGTATCATCTATGCCCAAGAGGAGAAGAAAGGGTCTTGATCTTAAGGAGAATCGCAGCGATGCAATTTCGCCATTCAATCAACACCGACGGATTCCGAATCGTTCTTTTGGCCTCGGCTGCCGCGACTGCCGTCGTCAGTCCGTCGCCCACATTCGCCAAGCAGACTGGCCAGTCGAGCTCGGTGCGTCCCAACGTGGTGTTGATCGTAACCGACAATCATGGCGCATGGACGTTGGGCTGCTACGGGAATCCCGATATCAAGACACCGAACGTGGATCGGATGGCCGCTGACGGCGTGCGCTTCACAGGGGCATTTTCCAGCAACCCGGTTTGCTCGCCGACGCGGGCGACGCTGCTGTCCGGTCTGATGCCGTCACAGCATGGCGTGCACAATTATCTGAATGCCCAATACAACACGCTCGACGAGTTCGACACATTACCAGAGATCCTCAGCCGCGCGGGCTACACGTGCGGGATCGTGGGCAAGTGGCATCTGGGGCCGTTTGATCGCCCGGGACAAGAAGGCTTCACCCATTGGGTAGTGAAGAAAGGCGGACACACACCGTCGTTCTACAGAACGCTGGTGATGGACGACACCGGCAGGAAGCGGCAAATCGAGCCGCATATCACGCCGTTTTGGACGGAGCGGGCGGTCAACTTCATCGAGAAGAACAAGGACGGCTCGTTCTTTCTCTACCTGGCCTACAATGGTCCGTATGGCCTGCACGATTGCATCCGAGGCGAGCCGAAAAACCGTCACGCCGCCACGTACGCCGGCAACGAGATGAAGTCGTACCCACGCGAGCCAATGCATCCATGGCTTCGCACAAATCGCGAACACATCGGCAACGTCTCCTCAATGCGGAACTACGCCTCGCAGGTGAGTTTGGTGGACGACGGCGTGGGCGAGGTGCTGGCGACGCTCAAACAGCTTGGGCTTGACCGGAACACGCTGGTCATCTTCACCGCAGACCAGGGGATGGCCGGCGGACACGGCGGATTCTGGGGCATGGGAGACCACACGCGCCCGCGGACGATCTACGACTGGACGCTGCACATCCCGCTGATTGTGCGTCAACCGGGCAAGGTAGTGGACGGAAAAAAGGTCGATCATCTTGTGGCCAACTACGACATCCTGCCATCGGTACTCAGCCACATCGGTCTGACTGACCAGATTCCCGGCAAACCGCGCGGACCGGGACGAGACTTCTCGCCGTTGCTGCGCGGCGAGCAGATCGAATGGGAGGATGTGGCGTTCGGCGAGTACGGCGTCTCCGTTCGCATGGTCCGTACCGACCGCTGGAAGTACATCGAGAGAGCAGACGAGGGCCCTTGGCAACTGTTCGACCTTGCGGCCGACCCTGGCGAGAAGATCAATCTGCGCGGCGATCCGGAGCATGCCGAAATCCAAGGCACGTTCGAAAAACGGTTGCACGAGTTCTTTGCCGCGTATTCCGACCCGCTGTGGAACCTGTGGAAACCGGACGGTACCAGCAAACACCTTCACACGAAAGAACGGCCAAGGCGAATTGTCGGCAAGCCATGAATCTTGCTGGAGGGAACCAAGAATGAAGCTAACCAGATCGTTCCGAAGCGTCCATATCGCGGTTGCCATTGTCGGTTCGTTCCTGTGCCTTGACCGGGCGGCGGCGGAAAGCAGGCCCGAGAAAAGAACGATGTTGCGGGTGCCACTGACGGATTCCAAGCCGGTGGTGGACGGAAAGCTCGGGGAGCCGTGCTGGAAGGATGCGGCAAAAACAGGTCCGCTCAAGGGCACGCGGGGAAAGCCGGCGCAGTCAACCACCGAGGCGTTCATCTTGCGCGATGCCGACCATCTCTATGTCGGGGTCCGCTGTGCAAGGAAGGATGCGGCGGAGGGAGAAGTCAAGCCCGGCGAGCCCTCGAAGGAAGTGGAATACGTCGAGCTGTTCATCGACTCCAATGGCGATGCGAATTCCTACTACCTGATCCGGATCACTCCGGTGGCTGGCGGCACAGTCGCTAGTTCTTACAACGAACACACACCGCCCTGGGGCGACCGGACGTGGCAACCGCCGTTCCATTCCGCTACGGCAAGAGGCACGGGCGTGTGGTCTACTGAGTTTGCTCTTCCGTTTAACATCTTCAACAAGAACAAGACGCTCGCATCGGAGATGGGGTTCAACATCCGTCGGTCCGGCATGCCCGGAGGGGAAGTGCATTGCTGGCCGGGCGCGCCCGCGAATCCCGACGAGTGGGGACTGCTGGCGGGCATCCCGTCGCGGGATAGTCTGCCGCGGCCCGATTATTCAACACGCGGCCTCAACAGGTTCTATCGCCCGCCAAACAAGGCGGGCAGATCGTTTCTGGCTGAAGAACAACGGCGGACGATCTCGCTTGGACCCGGGTCTGCTCACCCCGGCACGACGGGAGAAGTGAAGCTGGAACTGGAGGAGTTCCTGCTGGCGGGCGATCCTCATGCACGGGGCATCATCTGGGACCTCGCCGTTGACCAAGAGAAGGGAGAGCTCTATGTGCTCTCGGATACGAGGCCGGTAAGGGGGGTGGCCGAGTTGCGGGTCTTCGACCGGCGGGGCAAGTATTTGCGGACGATCATGCCGTTCAATCCAACCTTGCCCCGCTCGAGCGTGCGGGACCTCTGCCGAAAGACGGCGCGGGAAGGGGGGACGGAGTTGGTCATCCCGAAACTGTTCCAGCCCTGGGGCGAACTCTCCCTGTATGGCGACTGGTGGCACCACCCTCAGAAGATAGCGCTGGCGCCGGGCGGTGACCTGATCATGTCCAACATTTACAGAGGGATATTATGGAGAATGCGGCCTGATGGAAGCTTGCCCCTGGAGGGATGGACCTCGGCCTACCATCGAGGGCGAAATGAACCGTTCGAGAGCACCGTTTGGACCAAGGACTTCTGGCATTGTTACGGACTGAAGAATTACCTGCCCTTTCACGCACTTCACTACCCCTACTTCTGTTTTGACCCGGGCGGCCTCCTGTACGTCTCGGCGGGGCAGAGTTCCCGCCCCACAAAGCAGTACGCCTACCACTTTGAAGTGAGCGAAAGAGACGTCAACTACCATTGGGAAATGAGCGGACAAGAGGGACGAGGAGCTTATGTTTGGAAGTGTCAAATGCGTCCAGGCGTCAAGTTCGAAAGACGCGGTTCGTTCGCTGGTTTCGCCGAGCCGAGCGGGCTGGTCCTTGACGGAAGCCATTTGATCGTGGCGGATGCCGGGAACAACCGCCTGCAGGTGCTCGGAGAAGACGGCCGCCTGGCCGCATCGATAACGCACTATGAACACGAAGGAAAGAAAAAACCACTTCATGGCCCAACCGCTTTGGCAATAGATGACAAAAAACACCTCTACGTGCTCGTCGGGTCGGAGAAAAGACCAGAGGACCCGCGAGTCGAACGCACGTTGCCGATCTTGCGGCAGCATGTGGTCGCCGCGGCGCGGAAACCCTCAGAGCCTCCCAGGAAACTGATCAAACTCAAGAGTTGGAAGCAGCCCGTTCTGCTGGCCGTTTCCCAGCCTGTACATCAAGACGTTCTGCAGATTGCCGTCGATGCCGGCGTGACTCCACCGCTGGTGTGGGTGGCCAACGGCGCCGGCCCGGGGAGTCTGCTGCAACTGGCGGGTGGCGACCTCTCGCTGAAAGCAGAATGGGTGGACAACGGCGAAACGCTGTCGTGCCCCAGGCAAAGCGGCAACCAGCCCATCCTCAACATGGACCCGCAAACCGGCCACCTCTACGTCGAAGATGATTCCAACTACCGCCTCAAGCAGTACGGAACGGTTTATCGGGTCGACCAGGAGGGGCACGTGCTCAAGAAGTGGCCGCCCCTATTCTTCGACGCCAGAGATTTGAGAATGACCTCGCCTTGGGGGACGTTGAATTACGAGCGCCATTTCCGTTATCCGCAGGAGCCGCTGTTCATCGATTCTATATTCGGAAAAGACGGTAGGGTTTACCGTTGGAAATCAGGGAAGGCCGGGGTGGAAATCCTCCGTTTCGACCGCGCGGGGAAGCCGAATCCTTTCAAGGCTACCGGGACGAATGCTTTGTTCGTCGATCACGCGATGAGGGCAAACTTCTGGCACGACGTCTATCACGGCGTGGATGTCGACCGGCAAGGCAACATTTACTATGTCGCCAAAGCGGACGTCGATTCAAAGTCTCGCCCCGTCACCGCCTACAACGCCTTGCGCCACCAGGTCAACGTATACGACGCCGACGGGAAGCTGCAACAGCGAGGCCTGCTTCGTCTGGATAGCGTGCGAGGCATCCAGGTCGACGACGAAGGGAACTTGTACGCGGTTTACCGTCCTGCCAAGAGGCCGTGGGAGGATTATCTGGCTCTATCGAAGTTCTCGCCGTCCGGGGGCGAACCACTCTGGTCGCGGCGGTGGGAGGGCCATCTAGCGTGGGCCCAAGTGGCTAATCCGCCTTGCCATTGCACTACATCGAGGCATCATCAAACTCTGGACGGGCAAGGCTATCTGTACGCCGCCGGCAAGTACAGTATTCAAGTGATTAGCTGCGAGACGGGAAAGCTGGTCGGGGAATTCGGAAGCTATGGCAATATGGATTGCCAGGGCAAGGGCAGCCAGTTTCCCCACCCCGAGCTTCCGTTCGGAACCATATCCGCACTCTCCGTCTGGAAAGACCGGCTTTTTGTCGTGGATGAGCTGAATCGACGCATCGTCAAGTGCCATATTGTCTATGGACAAGCGGAGAAGAAAGGACCTTGATCCGCAACCTTGCCGAGAGCTTGCAGGGCTAGCCGCCTACGACGAGCGATCAGAGGGGTAGGCGGCAGCAGGAAACCATTTTGAGCAGGACCGCGGTTGGAGAACCCGGAGGAAACGACTCCAGATGGTGGACCTCGCCCGAAGCAGTGGCGTAGAGCAACCGGGCATCGGCACGCACCTGTCTCTGGAAGCAGCCCGAGGGGCGGAGGATCACGGAAAAGCATCTTGGCAGTCCGAGGAAAGGACCGTTTTCCCGAAATCCGGTCCGTATCTCAAGCCATCCCAAAAAACGTCGATTACCACGTTTCTGAAGAACGCCACAAACCCAACCATTTATGACACGACAAGTCCGTGCAGTTTCGCTGCGGCCGTCGATGTGCCCGCCCGCAGTTCAGCAAGGTCTGGCAACTTGCTTCGGACGATGAATTCGACGCAGTTTCGGCGTTTGCGGTAAAGTGCGTCGGTCTTTTGCACCTCTGCAAGTTAGCACGTTGCCATTTTGGGGGCGGGTTGATTCGATGAAAGAGGGGTTGATTTGAAAAATAGGTTCTCCTGGTAGT
>CAYFJO010000636.1:0-5374 GCA_964343305.1 uncultured Pirellulaceae bacterium
AACATGCCCCAACAGAAACTCAAACTCGGAATTCCCGCCGGCAGCCTGCAAGATGCAACGGCTCTTTTGTTCCAGCGCGCGGGATACAACATCAAGTTTTCATCTCG
The DNA here is from genome assembly GCA_964343305.1 of uncultured Pirellulaceae bacterium. Taxonomy (GTDB): domain Bacteria; phylum Planctomycetota; class Planctomycetia; order Pirellulales; family Pirellulaceae; genus CAYFJO01. Next base: position 108 of record CAYFJO010000636.1, read on the forward strand.
TTCTTACTATCCCACGATCGACGATGACGAAATCGAATGCCTGCTAATTCGCGCCCAGGAAATGGCACGTTATGTCGATCAAGGGATTCTCGACGCCGGGATCACGGGCTACGACTGGATCTTGGAAACGCGCGCCGACGTCCACGAGATTTGTGAATTAGTGTTTTCGAAAGTCAGCCGGCGACCTGTTCGCTGGGTGCTTTGCGTGCCGAACGATTCGCCCGTGGAAACGGTGAAAGATTTGGAAGGGCAACGGATCGCCACCGAAGCGATCGGACTGACGCAAGGTTACCTGGAAGAACACGGCGTCAACGCCACGGTTGAGTTCTCCTGGGGAGCGACCGAAGTGAAGCCGCCTCGGCTGGCCGATGCGATCGTCGAAGTGACCGAGACAGGCAGTTCGTTGCGCGCCAATGACTTGCGGATCGTTGACGAAATTCTGCAGAGCACCACACGGTTTATTGCGAACAAAGATGCCTATGAAGACGATTGGAAAAGGAACAAGCTGGACAACATCGCGCTGATGTTGCAGTCTTGCCTGGCGGCGGAAGGCAAAGTGGGTTTGATGATGAACGTCGCTCGGGGCGATCTCGATCAGGTACTTTCGCAATTGCCAGCGTTACAGAAACCGACCGTCTCGTCACTGTCGGACGACGAGTGGGTGGATGTGAACACGATCGTCGAAGAATCGGTCGTACGCCAGATTGTCCCCCAATTGAAAGCCGCCGGGGCCAAGGGCATTGTCGAATACCCGATCAACAAAATCATCGATTGATGACGAATGAAGATTTTCTCCAAGTCAGAACTGCTTTGCACGGTCTGTGTGGTTCTGCTTCTCCTTGCGCAACGCGGGCGGAGCGCGGAGCTTCGAGTTCAACAAGCGACTTCGAAACTCGGCATGGTGGTTTCCGATTCGCCACTCGCCAGTCGCGTGGGACGCGATGTGTTGAAGAAAGGCGGAAACGCGGTGGATGCCGCCGTAGCGACCGCCTTTGCCCTTGCGGTCACACTCCCCGAAGCAGGCAATATCGGTGGCGGTGGATTCATGATGGTCCATTCTCCCGGGGGCAATCCGATCTGTGTCGATTATCGCGAAATGGCGCCGGGAACTGCGACGAAGGACATGTTTTCTAGCAAGGATGGTCGATACACGCACAAGATTGTTGGTGTGCCCGGCACAGTGCGAGGGCTGGCACTCGCGCACGAAAAACACGGTACCTTGCCGTGGAAAGACCTCGTCAACCCAGCCGTGCAGCTTGCCAATGATGGTTTCGTGGTCGACCCGTTTTTGGCTCGATCGATCAACGGTGTGATCAGCCGGCTTGGCGATCAAGTCGCGCCTCGTCATGAGGAATTGCTGCGTGTCTATGGGCACCCGGACGGACGGCCTTGGAAAGCCGGCGAACGGCTTGTGCTGAAAGATCTCGCCAAGTCACTTAGAGCGATCGCCGCTGAAGGTCCTAAAGCGTTCTATCACGGCGCGATTGCTGACCAACTTGTCGCTGAAATGAAACGCGGCGACGGGCGAATCAGCAAAGATGACTTGGCCAAATATCGTGCCAGAATCCGCGAACCAATTCATGGAACATTTCGCGGATACGACATCTACGGTCCCCCGCCGCCCAGTTCCGGCGGAATCTGTCTCGTGCAAATGCTGAGTGTTTTGGAGAACTTTTCTCTCGCCGAGTACGGCCACCTGTCCGCAAACAGTGTTCATCTCATCACCGAGACAATGCGGCGGACTTATTTTGACCGCGCCCGGTATCTGGGCGACCAGGATTTCGTCACGATCCCCGCGCACTTGACCAGCAAAGAGTATGCGAAGAAGCTCGCTCGGCAGATCGATCTTGATACGGCGACGCCAAGCGCTTCGATCGCAACCGATATTCCCATCGCGGATGAGAGTCCGAGCACCACGCACTTTTCCGTGGTCGATGCGAAGGGGATGGCCGTGTCGAACACGTACACGTTGGAAGCAAGTTGGGGTTCACGAATTGTTGTGCGGGGCGCCGGCTTTGTGTTGAACAACGAGATGGGCGATTTCAACTGGCTTCCGGGTACAACCACGCGAACGGGACAAATCGGAACGAAACCAAATCTGATCGAACCACACAAACGCATGCTCAGTTCGCAGACGCCCACGATTGTCGCGCGTGATGGTCGAGTCGCGTTAGTGACGGGATCGCCAGGCGGCCGCACGATCATCAACACAGTGCTTGGAATCGTGTTGAACGTGATCGAATTCAAAATGGAATTACCGGAAGCAATCGAGGCGTCGCGCATTCATCACCAGTGGTTTCCTGACAGGCTGTATCTCGAACGCCGCGACGAACCGGCTTTTCAAGAACTCGTCAAGCAATTGCGCGATCGCGGACACGTGGTTGGATTGCGATCCAGCCAAGGCTCCGCACACTCGATCCAAGTTCACCTATCCAAGGGTCTCATTCAAGGCGTTGCTGACTATCGCCGCGGAGGCGCGGCAGCCGGCGTTGAATGAGGTTGAAAGCCCTTCCCGCATACGTTCGCGCAGCCCTTCCTCAACTCTGTCATAGTTGAAATTCATTGGGGTTTTCCTGCTTTCCTGCCTTCCTTGTGTCTTGCACGCCGCCGGGGGCCGCCGGGTCGAAGGGCACTGTGTCTTCGAAGTCTCTGCTCTACGGACTGCGGTAGAAATTGATCGACAGGATGTGATGGCTGCGATCGTTGCCGCCCGGCACGTGAATGGTCTGGTTCAGGTATCCGATTTCCGTTCGCCAGCGACTTTGCGGATCGCACTTCAATCCGATCCCGGCGAACAAGCGGTTCTGGTTAAAGCCGCTGCGCGCTCCCCAATCGGTGTCGTTTAGATGGATGAACAACTCGTCCCAGCTCACCAGCGTCAGATGCGGGCAAGCCGGCAAATTGTGCTGCGCGCGAATCAGTTGCCGGAATCGCCAGCCGGCGTCGTCGCCCGTTTCAACAAACCGCTGCTCCAGCCGCGAGCGAAACGCAAACAGCAGCGGGTCGTGTTTTCTGGACCAGGTCAATTGCTGCCAGATTCGGTTTTCATCAAAGTCCGCGCCGACAATTGGCGACGTCCGAATCCAGCCGTAACCAGCCCAAATCGTCGCCCGATCCGTCAATGCGTAGCCGATGCCTGGCCGGACGATGCTCTGACTAAAAAAATCGGCGTCGTCCAGGAATCGCGCGTGGCCATCGAACCACCATTTGATCTCATGGGACTTGGCGTTTCGGCAATCACAGTGACCGCCATCCTCCTGAAACTTTCCCTGGGCGAACAGCGCAAGCCAGAGTCCTTCGTCATCGACCGTTTGCGCACGGGCCGAATTTGACAAGATCAACGTGACGTTCGCACCAACGATCAAAACAAACGCCGACCACCGACTCATGAACACCTCCCTGCGTCATAGGTTCAAACAACAAAGCAGTGTTTCTTTCCATCGACGTTTGCAGGTGCGATTTGAAACAGAAACGCAACTGCTGGCGCAAGTCGTTTGAGTTGATTCACGCGAACATGTGCTACGACCCGCGTTGGTGATATGATCGGCAAAACGACAGACAAACACCAGCGGTCGCTTCGCCACTTTAAGGCGGGGACGCGTGCTGGAGTGTGCCCGACGAATGACATGGAAAGGCCGGTCTCCGGAAGTTCATCAACTCCCCGACCGCGACTATCCCACCGGCGTGAAACTGACCAAACGGGAAATAGAACCCTGGGAAGCCCGCCTGAACCGCAAGCCCAGACTGGAGAAATACGACATCACCATCAGCCCACTCAACTCCGGCGGTATGATCTTTCTGTCCAATCGCCTAACTGTTCAACTATCCATTTGTGTTGTTCTGGCTAAGCTCATTAATCTGATGGGTTGATGTTGGAAGAATCAACTTGGATGCGGTTTAAGACTTTCGAGATTGCAAGACTTCAAGAAGTAAGTTCTTGATGCCTTCTCTGGATACCACAATTATCCCCCCAATAATGCAACCAACACCACCGACCAAGATCACAAAAGCGACAACGCGCAATGCTTTTGTTGCGGTCAGTTTTCCTTGTGCACGAGCTACCGCCGCATTTGCCGCGTGTATTTCGGATGCACGCTCCCTTAAAACCCTCTCCCTGTTGTTACCGAAGACTAAGAATAACGAGCTTCTACTTAACTCTGCGGCATTTAAAGTTAACTCCGCTTCAAGGACCGCTTCTTCTGACTGCCTTTCCATCGCAATCCCAACTAACGCCGCAATTAGACCTGCGATGATTAAGATCGTTCCAATTAACGATGCCTGATTGCTCTTTTGTTGTTGCTTGGCAGGGCGTGAGGGATTCGTGGTGCGCACGTCTAACTGATCGGCTGCCAAATTCTGATCCGGTCGTAGTGGCAACATTGCAGGAGCAGCGGACGAGGTTGGTAGTGAAAATTGAGCACGACATTTCGGGCAAATCATCTTTCCCACAAGTCCTGAACAATCCAGTGGCGATTTGCAATTTGGACAGGGCGTCAACGACTCGTTTGTTGACTCTTGTGTGGGCGGTGGTGGCGGTTGCAGTTGCCGTGACGCGACCGAAGGAAACACTGGGACTTCTGCCGCGACGCTTAGTCGCACGTCTTGACCACATGAAGGGCAAACGTGGTTCTCAACTGCATGAATGGGAACGCTACTCCCACAGGCATTACATTGAAGAAAGGACATTGTGCGCTCCCATAACTGCCAAGCCTGGAACGGTGTCTTCAAAGACCGCTTAGTTCGACTGTTTGGTTTCGACGATGTCCGTAACCAACCGTCCCTAACGAGGTTATCCTCGCTAGCGTGAATTCGACGCGAATTACGGGAGCAACATCGACATCCAATGTGAAACGCACTTTTCTCGAAGGAAACGCGAGCTTGGAACTGTTTTCGTTTTGCTCCTGGCCGCGCTCGGTATCAAATCGCTAGCGTGATGAATGTTCTTCGTTGCAATGGGTTACGTCGTTGGTGAAAGCCCAACAGTCCAATTAGTCATTGGATGACAAATGGGCCACTCATACATGTGTGGCCTAGTGTTGAATTTGTAGCCTAACGAGTTCCGTGGCACTTGACAATGGCAGGCAAACCCAGACTGGTGGACGTGATGCAACTACCAGCCACATCCCAGGTGATTATGCACTTTCTGTTGGAATGCCGAAAACACAGGGTCCATCGGGTTGTGCACGGGGTGCATGGGGTCATGCATGGGGTCTGCATGGGGTCTGCATGGGGTCTGCATGGGGTCTGCATGGGGTCTGCATGGGGTC
>CAYFJO010000637.1:0-5358 GCA_964343305.1 uncultured Pirellulaceae bacterium
AGGGCTTCCATCAACCGATCGACTTGAACAACATCTTTGAGACGCTTCGCTACGTAAACATGAAGAAGAACCCGGAACACGCGATCCCGCTGCTGCCTGCGATCGAGCGCATCTATCCGAATATGGAACCGCTGCCGGCCACTTGGACGATCATCGGCGCCCGTTGGGGCAACATTGGCCTGGCAAAGGCGGCGGCGATGCTCAAGGAAGACGGCAAGCCGTTCATCGCGACGATGAAGCGGATCTACCCGAACCTCGCGGGCCGAGACAAGGACGGCAAGCAAGGCAAGTTCCTGATCGAAGCCCAGGCAACCCTCGAGAAGACTGTCAAGCAGTGGGAAGCCGTCTACGGCGAGGTGAAGATCGACTAGATCCTAAACTGACAATCAAGATCGACGAGACAGGGCGGCCGAAAGGCCGCGAGAATGTGGATCTGTCCAAAACTACTCGGCTTGCTCGCCATTGCAGGCACTCTGAACTCGGTGCGCCGCGTCATCTAACAAGGTCTGCATTGCCGCTTGAGCCCTCGTCGGTTTGCGGGCGCAGATGGCTTTCATCACTTTCTGATGCAGGGGGACCGATGCGTGGTTGTCGGCGGGTTGACGATTTGTAACGCGCAAGCTGGATTCGAGTGAGACACTGATCACGTTGGCAACCGGTGCGAAGAAGGGATTTCCGGTGGCTTGCAAAATCTCGGTGTGAAAGCGGAGATCGGCCACTAAGAAAGCTTCAATACTGTCAGCCGTCCGCTCCATTTCCTCGCAAGCGTCGGAGATCAGTTCTAGTTCTTCTTCGCTGGCGCGCTGAGCGGCCATTGCTGCTGCGGCTGGTTCGATCGTTTTACGAAACTCGGTCAGATGAAATAAGTGCTGACCGCTGACGTCCGCGCGCGATTGCCAGTCCAGCACTTCTGGGTCGAGATAATTCCATGATCTCGCGGGGCGAACAATCGTCCCTCGCTTTGCTCGCGATTCGACTAGGCCCTTGGCGGCCAGGGATTTGATGGCTTCGCGGACCACCGTTCGGCTGACCCCCATCTGATCGCATAATGTCCATTCTTGGGGCAGCGGGTCACCCGGCTTCACGTCGCCCGCCAGAATCTGGCACCCCAGATCGTGAACAACCTGGCCACAGAGATTTCTTCGGGATCGAGTGATTTCCATGATTTCAGTCCTTGGTGTTGTTGACAGTCATATTGTAATACAATAAGATGATATGACAAGTGCCGAGGATATGATAATAGGAAGTCGCTAATCCATGAAGATTGACTGCATACGAACCCACCACCTGCGCGACGCACTGAATGAACCCTTCGGGTTTTCGCAGTGGTACTACAGCACGCGCAACGCTCTTTTGGTCGAGATCATTGCCGATGATGGAACGACGGGGTGGGGCGAGTGCTATGGGCCGGCCGAGGTTTACCAGGCAGCGATCACAAGTTTCTACGGCCCGCGGTTGTTGGGACTTGACCCGCTCGCCACCGATCGCCTTTGGCATGACATGTGGCAATGGTCACTCGATTTCGCTCGCGGCGGGATCATGATGGGCGCGATGTCGGGCATCGACATTGCCCTCTGGGATCTCAAGGGGAAGAGCCTTGGGCAATCCGTATCGGAAATGATCGGCGGGCGCTATCGCGACTCGATCCCGTGTTACGCAACCGGAATGTACTTCAAAGACATGGCCGAAGATGCATTGCTCGAATCGCTGTTGGCCGAGGCCGTAGGTTACCGCGAGCAAGGCTTCAAGGCGATGAAGATCAAAGTCGGTAAGAATTTGGAGTTCGATGCTCGTCAGATCGCTGCCATGCGCGAGGCGTTGCCAGACACGATGCTAATGGCGGACTCCAACCACGCCTACGACTTGCCCGAAGCGATTCACATTGGCCGGATATTGCAGGAACATGATTTCGCGTGGTTCGAGGAACCGCTGTCGCCCGAGTTCGAATCCCAATTCCGGCAACTCCACGATAAGGTCAGCGTTCCCATCGCCACAGGCGAGTGCGAACAGACGCGTTACGGATTTCAACGTTTGTTGTCCACAGGCGGCGTTCAAATCGCTCAACCAGACTTGGCCTACTGCGGTGGAATCTCCGAAGCGCTGAAGATCCGAACCGTCGCATCTTCGTTGGGCGTTAACGTGATTCCTCATTGCTGGGGCACGATGTTGAACCTTGCCGCCACCACACACTTTCTCGCATCCGGATATCGAGAACCAGGGCGCGCTGAAGATAGCGGCGCCATACTCGAACTCGATCGCACGCCGAATCCACTTCGCGACGAACTGTTCGAAGTACCGATCGAATTCGACAATGCAACTGTCCGAGTGCCGACTGGTCCAGGCCTGGGAGTCGTTATCGATCGTTCGTCCCTCGAGTCATTTCGAGTGAAGGAGACGGAGATTCGATGACGGACCTCTGGTTATTGCTTGTTGTTGTCGTACTTCTGATCGTTTCGATCAGCCGATGGAACGTGCATCCTTTTCTCGCGCTCCTGGTGTTCGGATTGCTTTACGGAATTGCGAGTGGCATCGCACCTGCCGAGTCGGTTGGTCTTCTCATGGAAGGGTTTGCCAATACGTTAAAGTGGATCGCTGTGATCATGATTTTCGGAGCGATGATTGGTGAGATTGCCAATGAAACTGGCGGAGCGGAACGAATTGCTCACGCCACTCTGAGAGTTGCAGGCGAAAAACGACTGCCCGCGGCCATGGGCGTGACCGGTTATGTCATTTCTATCCCAGTGTTCGTGGATGTCGCCTACATCATGATGCAGTCCGTTACCGAAGCGCTGGCTGTCCGGAGCGAGCGAGGAATCCTGGTTGTTGGATTGTCATTGGTCGCAGGCCTGACCGCCACGCACGCCCTGATGCCACCAACGCCTGGACCTCTTGCCGTTGCTGGAATTCTTGATGCTCAGTTGGGCAGGATTATTCTGATCAATTTTTTCGTGGCACTGTCGGCCATGACAGGTGGAGTGCTTTGGGCAGTGCTCTATTGCAAGAGAATCGAGCTTGATTATGACCGAGAACTCCAAAAGCAGCATGATTTGCCGAATGACGATGAGCTGGCTGCGCCCAAAGCTGGAGCCCGGATCGTACAACGCCGCGTCGCTGCACAGCACGCCGACATACGTCACCTGCTCGGCCAGATCGGTCCGTGGGGAGAACATTTTTTGGCTGGCATAGGCCCCGTCGCCCACCAAAACCAATTTCCGGTCGGGAAACCAGCTGCGCACGTCGAGCAACATTTCGCGTGCCAAGGCCGCTTCGCTCGCTTGGCCTTTGCCGGGCAGGTGCAACTTGCAATGGATCGGCAGGCAGAGAATGATGTTGGTCTGGGGAATGCAAATGGCCAGCCCCATGACCACCCAATGATTGCCGCTGGCCACGCGCTTGGCGGTCGAAGGGATGTCGTTTCTTTCGATTGACGGGCGAGTCCGCCTGGATGGTTTGAAAGACGGAAAACTCGGTGCGTCGTGAGAGGCACATCAGCCAACCGAGAAAGATCTTGCAGTGCGTCTGAAACGATGGCTGTGTAAAAGCGGGCAACAGGCATTGCATCCAAGCGTCCAGCGAGGGTATTAATGCAAACACAGGGGGACCTCCTTGTCCTTCGCAAGAGCGTCTCCGACGCTCGATTTGGTGAACTAAGCAACGCGAAGTTTACAAGGAACCCCCTCAGTTTTTCACGGTCAAAATCTGCGAAAGTTCAGTTCAGGGAACTGACTTCAATGCGAAGAACCCGCCCAAAAATCAGATTAACGGCGCGTGTTGGCGATTCTCGGTCGCCAGCCAAGTTGTTGCGCGCGTAGGACCGACGTTCTTCAGAAACTGACAACCGAGGACACGCCCTCATGGGTGAGTTCGGTCTTACCGCTTGTAACAAGCAACGGCCTGCAAGATACTGTTGGGAAATTGCGGGGCCACTCGATGTCTGATCGCAGCCGATCGACCTACATCGAACACACCCGATCGCATCCCTCCTTGAGGAGCTAGGCATGTTGCGACGAGCGTCCTTGTGGGTTGTCACTGGCCGACGCCTCTTGCTCGGCATGCTTGTGTTAAGGCTGTTTGTCGGCGAATCCCGTGCACAACCATCAGCGCCGGAAATCGCCTCACCGGCCGCCGTTGATCGCTTCGGCGACGCGCTGCCCAAGGGCGTCGTCAGGCGTTTTGGAAGCCTACGGTTTCGCCATGCCGCCGGGTTCAAGTTGATTTCCGAGTTGGCGTTTTCGCCTGACGGGAAGCGGATCGCGTCGGTGGGTCCGGATCATACGGTTCGCGTTTGGGATCTCAACGGCCGAGAGTTGATGCGTTTGGCCGGGAATAAAGACGGCCAATTCGACTCCGTCGCTTTTTCACCCGACGGCGCGCGGCTGGCCGCGCATGGTGATCGCGAAATGCGTGTTTGGGACGTCGCCAGCGGGGCCATGTTGATGCACATCGTGGGGGGCAGCGGAAGTTCGCCCGTGTTTTCATCTGACGGCAAACGTGTCGCTGCCACGAAACTGTTCTATACGCCCATGGCAGGGTATCTAGATCGGTCGTTCCGCGTGTGGGATGTCGCCTCTGGAAAATTGCTTCGTTCGCTCGACTCCAGCAAAGAAATGCTCTGGCCGATGGCCATCGCACTTGATCGTGGCTTGACGGCCAGCCTCGATGAGAAGGGGATCAAGATCCGGCGTCTCGACACGGGCGAAACTGTTTGCACTTACAACAAGCATTCGGCCGGTGTTCAAACAGTCGCATTCGATCGCGATGGAAAGACGGCTGCCTCTTCGTGCCTGCACGACGGAGTGCTCGAAATCCACTACTGGGATCCAGCAACAGGCGAAACAAGGAGCAGTCACAAGGCGACGACCTCGTTCTCGGCGTACAAACTTACTTTCTCGCCGGACGGACAAACTCTGCTCGGCGCGGCGAGCGTGCGCGACATCGACGGGGAGTTCGCCGTGGATTCGCCAGCTCGGATTGAGTTGATCGATGTGATGACCGCCCGGCCACGGCATCACATCGACGGATTCGCGGCGCCGGCTTTCTCGCCTGACGGAAACCTTCTCGCCGCCGCGCGGTTCGATCGCATTCAGTTGTTCGACGCGCGGACGGGCAAGGCGCTTAAGCAATACACCGGTCATGACGCTCCTGTACAGAAAGTGGCGGTTTCGCGCGACGGCAAACGATTCGCCTCCGTCGGTCACGATCACACCATTCGCTACTGGGATTCGGCGACAGCAGACCTGCTCTCGCAGCGCCATGTGAGCGGTGGAATCGGCAACGCTTCTTCTTCCGGCGACTTGACGCGAGTCGCCGTACTTCACGGGGCGTTGGAGAACAACAAGCGTCGGCGAGTAACCGTGT
>CAYFJO010000638.1:0-5357 GCA_964343305.1 uncultured Pirellulaceae bacterium
TGATTGCCTGCCCGGCCACCGCCGAGACTCAAGGCCTGATTGGACCCGAACAGATCGCGCTTCTGAAGCCCACCGCGATCCTGGTCAACATCGCCCGCGGCGGCATTGTCGACGAACCGGCGCTGATCGAGTGTCTCACAGAAGGCCGGATCGCCGGGGCCGGGCTGGACGTGACAAGAATTGAGCCGTTGCCGACAGACGACCCGCTGTGGGATTCGCCCCGCCTAATCCTCACGCCGCACATCGCGGGATGGTCCGGTGACCGGTCGCGGCGCTTGATCGAGTTCTTTTGTGAGAACCTGCGTCGATACAGGTTTGGCGAACCGCTGAAGAACCTGGTCGACCAGTCTCGGGGATACCCGATACCGGGAACCTGATCAGGTCCCAGATGCCAGAGGAGGCTTCCGCTGCTTTTGCGTGAGAAACCAACTGACGGTCTGTCAAGGACCGTGGGGCCTGAACACTTGTCGCGTGGACAAAGTGGATGACAGCTTCCAGGCAGAAACGACTACGAGGATTGCATTGGAAGCTGGTCGGCGGAGCGCTGCTCTCCCATCATCTCAACCGTTTTGTGAGAAAGCCATGAAACGACCGAATTTCGGTTCTCAAACTGGCTTGACTGGAGCATCCCACGGCTGGGTGGCGAAGTCGTGCCGAAAGGCCGTCATGCCGTAGGTTTCTCGAATGCGCCGGAATTCGAAGGTTTCTAGTCAAATGCGAGACGCAATAGTCTCTGCATTGCCGCCGCAGTAGCGGCCGACTGTTACCGTGGTCTCGGAAAATGCCAAGTCAATTTGCTCACGTTCATGGGCAGTCGTTGCCTCGATGATGAGCAGCGCGTTGACCGAATATTCCGAGACTTTGCTGAAGTCGGCTTGCAGTGAATTGAGACGGCAAATGACGCGGTTTTCCGCGTCCACATAGCCGAATTCGCCACGGTTGACCGGCCGGTCCTCGCTGCTGCCCAGTGGCCGGAAACTCTCGTCGCCTCGAAATAGACGTAACTCGACTGGGAGCGCAATGCAATCGAGGTCGTGCGCTCCCAGGCTGCATTTCGTTCGCACCGATACCAGGTTGTAGGCATCAACCAGATTGTTCACGGCTGGGAGTGTGCCGCGTTTCAAGGCGAACTCCAGCAACTTTTGAGTCGATGGCGGGTGACTGCGCGGCTTGACGCCCACGTCGCGAAGGATTTCGTGTACTTTCACGAGTTCGGGGATCGATCGAACCAGCGCGGGGCTGGCGAATTGCGAGCGAATTTTCTCCACTTCGTCATCGATTTGCGATCGCAGTTCGGCAGTGGCGTCCGTGATTTGCACGTCGCGCAATACGATCGCGCCGGCCCGTAAGCCGAGATCCAAACAGTCCTGTGACACGAGGAAGGTGCTCATCGAAACTCGGGGAAGATACAACCAGCGCCGATAACGCTGCCGTCAAGGTCTTCGCAGATCTGAACCAACGTTTCCCACAGGTAAACCGCGTAAGTGTAATCGATCCAGAAACGACAAGCCCAGGTGTCTCCCACAGGATCGGGCAAGACCCCACAACTGACACCCGCCACGCGCGTCAGGACCAAATGCAGAGGTGGCGTCTCGCGAAAGTCGACGCCACAGGTCTGCGTCAGAACATCGAGCGCATCCGAACCAATGAGCAAGAACGTGGACTCTTGTCGGACGACTTGAAAAACTTGGCCGTCTTGCGCAGTAAGTCGAGCCGCCACCGCTGGTACGGTCTCGTTGGAAATGCCGCTTTCCATCAGAAACTCGTCAGCCGCGAGTCGCGCGATCAGCCCACCGTCGGCAAGGCGTTGCGATTCATAGATTCCGGCTGGTAAGTCGACGCTTTGCTGCGAGAGCCAGTTTTCTGCGTCACGCCCCTTAACCCCAAGTTTCGTGAGGGCGCTTAGGTCGCAGAGCGCAAGCTTGCTCATCGCCGCTTTCTCTGCTTCAGCGGCTTGGAACTTGATCGCGACCGACATCTCGTTGACAATACGCCACTCCGGTTGGCGCGCTTCCAACCAAGAGTGAATCGGACTGCGTCTTGTCGGTGTGTCGGACATACTCGAAGCTCACTGCTGGCGCGTGTTTCTAGGATCGTAAAACGGCAGCGGTGTTACTTCCGCTTCCACCATGATTCCATCGTCGACGCGGATCTGGACTTTCGTACCGACTGCTACCATGTCCGGTCGGACAAATGCCATGGCAATTGGATTGCCGACCGCCGAGCGCGGTCCGATGCTCGTGATTCGTCCGGCAATCTCACCGCCCTCGATAATCAGGTGACATTCCTCAGGCAGCGGACCGGTTTGGTCCGGCGGAAAAGCAATGCCAACCAGACGACGCGTGAGCGGCTTCTTCTGAATGACGTCTAAACTGCGTGCCCCGACGAAAAAGGGTTTCTTTTTGCCGATTGCCCAAGCGACATCCGCTTCGAATGGATTGGTCAATGCATCCGTGTCTTGCCCAACAATGAGATGGCCTTTTTCCAGTCGGAGCAGGCGTTGTGCTTCGACACCAAATGGTTGAATTGCGAAGCGCTCGCCGGCTTGCATCAGGGACATCCAGACGCGCATCCCGTACGATGCCGGCACATGGATTTCGTAGCCCAATTCGCCGACGAAACCGACGCGAATCAAAACCACGGGCGCATCGGACACCGTACCTTCGCGTGCTCCCAGATACGAAAAAGCGTCTGGCGACAGATCGATGTCCGTTAGCTCTTGCAGCAGGTCCCGCGAATTTGGCCCGGCGATGTTCATTGCCGCCAACTGGCCCGTCGCGTTCATAAGTGTCACGTCCATGTCAAAGATCAACGCCCACCGCTGCATCTCGCGGTAGAATGCCGCGGCACCACTGCTTGTCGCCGTCACGTAGAAGCGATCGTCAGCCAGTCGCACGACCACGCCGTCTTCGATGATCACACCCATCTCGTCGCAGGCCACTCCGTACCGCAATTTGCCGACGGGCTGTTTGGCGAAGCGGCTCGTATAGATGTGTTCGAGAAATCGCACGGCATCGGGGCCGCAAATCTGCAGTTTGCCAAGTGTGCCGACGTCGATCATTCCCACGTTTTCGCGGACGTTCGTTGCCTCGTCGAAAATGCAATCATCGCGGCTCTTACCGTCGACTTTGTAATACTCAGGACGAAGCCACGTACCTGCGTGGATCATCTCGGCACGCGCCTGCACGTGCCAATCGTGAATAGGCGTTCGACGCAATGGATGGAATCGCCGTCCCGCGAGATGTCCGATCGGCGCAGGTTGGTAGAACGGCCGTGACGTTGTCGTTCCCGTTTCATCAATCGAATTGCCGTTCAATCGTGCCAGGATGCGCACGGCGTTCATGTTCGACAGCTTGCCCTGGCTGGGCCCCATGCCGACCGTTGTGTAGCGCTTGAGCAACTCGATATTGTCGTAGCCTTCTTGATGCGCGTTGACAAAGTCGGCCAGGTGCAAATCCTCGTCGAGATCAACGAAGTTCTTTTTTCCCGGATGGTCAAAGATCGGGTACGGATCACTGGGCGGCTGCCCTTGATGTACGGGCGAATCGGGAACTTCACCGTCGAAGCGACCGAGGTGCGCGGCAGCAGCAAGTCCGGCGCGGTGTCCGTCGGCGATCTGCGCTGCCAAATCGAACACGCCATTGACGCGGCCTGCTGCGAACACGCCGTCCGGTAAATTGTCCGGCACGAACTGTTCGGTGTGATTGGCGTAACGCAGTCGACCACCTGCCTGGTAAATCAACCCACCATTTGGCGCCCAACCAACGCTTACCACAATGCCATCGCAATCAAGCATTGTCTTCGCAGCAACTCGCGGATTCCCTTCATTATCCAACGGACAAACCACCGCACGTTGAATCCGCATCTTTCCCGCGACAGGAACGGCTTCGTATACGGCGTGACCGTTGCGGATATCGATCCTTTTCTCTGCGACGCGCTCGCCTAGCTCTGTCGGTTCTCCGTCCGGTCGCAGATCAACGACCGTCGCGACGTCGACACCCGCATCGTACAGATCGAGTGCTACTCGATAGCCGTCGCCGTTCGCCGTTAAAACTACCGCGCGATCAAACGGCTTAACTGTGTAAAGATGGATCAAACGCTGGGCGGCTGAGCCAAGCATCACCCCCGGCAGATCGTTGTTTTGAAATACGGCCGGTTGTTCGAAACAGCCCGACGCGACAAGCATGGCTTTGGCGCGCAGCTTGGTAAGTCGATGCTCGTCAATAAGCGCGGTCCAATGACCACCATACGAACCACTCGCCTGCGTTCCGCTGCGGACTTGCAGATTGTCGAAAGATTCAATGCGGTCGAGTAATTCTTGCAAATGTTGTCTTGCGGAGGGCTCGCCGGGCCATTGCCACGCAAGACTGCCGCCGAGACGTGGGTGCTCTTCGACAAGCAGCACTTGCAATCCCTGCTCGGCTGCTGCGATCGCGGCGGCTAATCCCGCCGGTCCAGAACCGACGACCAACAGATCACAAAACGCGTAGTCCTTCGGAGACGGAGAGCCAATGTTGGCCGCGTTGATTTTCCCAAGTCCCGCGACTTTGCGCATTTGATTTTCATAGAAGGGAAACAATCGGCGCGGTGTGTGGAATGCTTTGTAATAAAATCCAACGGGAAGAAACTTGCTGAACCATTCCGTTATTCGCAACCGATCGCGCTCCAGCCCATCGACTGTGTTAACCGCTCGGACATTTAGCCCTGGTTGGATGGTCAGCAGGTCGCCACGGATGTTTGTGCGCTGCCCGCCCTCCACAATCACGTTCGCATCATGACCGGCCAGGCTATAGATTCCCCGCGGACGATGATATTTGAAGCTGCGGCCGAGCAGCCGCACGTCGTTTGCCCACAGCGCACTGGAAAGGACATCGCCCGCAAAGCCGCGACACGTCTTGCCTTCGAAGTAAAACTCAACCATTTGGCTGCGATCGATCCACTCTCCTTCGCGCGGCGGCAATCGTCTATCCATCGATCGCCTCCGCACTGTAGAGATAAGTCCGGCGAAACTCGTCCGTGCAATTGTCCCGCTCGGCGATGAACCACGTCCCGCTCGCCGTGTGATACCACCACTCTTTTTTCATCCCAGGTTCACCGCTGCGGTTGAATACGTAATCAGCCCATTGCTCATCCGTCGCCGTGGCCGGATCGGGCATTGCTCGCACCTCGCCGCCGAAGTGAAACTCCTGGATCGGGCGAGGACCGTTAACTGGGCAATTGATGATTTTCATTTTTGTAGGTCACGCTCGCCGAGCGTGACGTTGTGGCGGTTACAATTCGTATCTTATTGGTGCTTCAAAGTCACGCTCGGCGAGCGTGACCTACTAATGCCCAACCGACGCCGCTCCTTTCTCGCC
>CAYFJO010000639.1:0-5344 GCA_964343305.1 uncultured Pirellulaceae bacterium
ACACACGGCGGCCGGAAGCCCACCAGTATCACACGCCAAACGAACCAACAGACAGCCCCGGCTAAGAACCGCTCACCACTCCCGCGGCGTAGCCGCTTCGTCCAACCCCCTTAAAAACTAAGGGGTTGGGCACTGAATTTCCTCGTTTATCGCCGATTGGCCAAGCACGCCCAGCAGGATTCGAACCTGCGACCTGCGGATTAGAAGTCCGCTGCTCTATCCAACTGAGCTATGGGCGCATTTATGGATGGCGAATTAAAGGAATGTTCCGGCTCCCTTCAACTCAGCCGTAGTCATTTTACTCTCTCTGGTCAATAATTGGCAGGAGCCAGGAGTTCCTCATGAGCAGAATTACAATGTCCCTTGTGATTGCATTTGTGTTTCTTAGCGCAAACATTGCTCGATCGGATATGCGTATTCGCAAAGGCGGATCGAGTTGGGCCACGATCGAGGACGGTGGTACCATTCGTGTTGGTGGGAGTTCGGTTGGCACGTTTGAAAGTGATGGGACTGTGCGCAAAGATGGTAGTTCGATCGGCAAGGTTGAATCAAACGGGACCATACGTCGAGGCGGCAGTTCGATTGGCAAGATCGAATCAAACGGGACGCTTCGAAAAGGCGGAAGCTCAGTCGGAAAAATCGAGTCCGGTGGCACGATTCGAAAGGGTGGCTCGTCGTGGGGAACCGCGTCGAATTGTTGCGGTCAATTCGACAAGATGCGTCGCGTTGCGGCTGTGTTGGTGTTTTTTACAGACGAATTTTGAAGTCCCAAGAACCATCGAGCATTTCGCAGTTTCTAAGGTTCGGAGCAAACTTATGGACCTGCAACTGACAGACAAAATCGCCATTGTAACCGGTGGCTCGAAAGGAATCGGCGAAGGCATCGTGCGTTCGCTGTTGGCCGAAGGTGCGAAGGTAGTGAATGTGAATCGCGCGGGCGAGGAAGGTGAACGGCTGGAAGCTGAGTTTGCCGAATCGGGCACGTGCCGCTTTCTGGCTGGCGACTTGTGCGACATGGAAGCATGCCGGCAGGCGGTTGAGTTTGCCATCGAATGTTTTGGTCGCATCGACATCCTCGTGAATAATGCGGGGGTCAACGACGGCATCGGCCTGGATGCCGGTCCGGACAAGTTCAACGAATCGCTGCGAAAGAACCTCGTACATTACTATGC
Source organism: uncultured Pirellulaceae bacterium (assembly GCA_964343305.1). Classification (GTDB taxonomy): domain Bacteria; phylum Planctomycetota; class Planctomycetia; order Pirellulales; family Pirellulaceae; genus CAYFJO01. The sequence goes on from CAYFJO010000639.1 coordinate 1,173, forward strand.
GATGGTTCACTTCTCGCTGGACGAGTTGAAGAAGAATCAAGGCGTGATCATCAACATCGGTTCCAAAGTCGCCGTAACCGGACAAGGCAGCACGTCGGGTTATGCGGCGGCAAAAGGGGCTGTCAACAGTCTCACGCGCGAGTGGGCCGTCGATCTCGCTGCGGATGGAGTGCGTGTCAACGCTGTGCTGCCAGCGGAAGCCTGGACGCCGCTCTATGACAAGTGGCTCAAGACTCTGCCCAATCCGAACGAGATCAAACGCCAAATCGAACAAGCCATTCCGCTGGGCCACCGCTTTACGACGGTCGAAGAGATGGCAGACATGGTGGTCTTCCTGGCCTCGCCCAGGTCAAGCCATACGACGGGACAGATTATCTACGTCGATGGCGGTTATACGCACTTCGACCGCAAGTATACGGCGGTATCCAGTTAGCGCCACGACCGTCTCTCGCATTATGGACGAACGGCGACTCGAATCACTTCGCTCGACATGGCTCGACGGATGGCATCGTTGACATCCGTCAATCGATATTCCACGTCGATGAGTTCTTCGAACGGATACTCCGAACGAGCCTCACCAAGGAATTGAAGCGCCACCGCGAGATCTTTCGGAGTATAGTTATGGACGCCTTCGATTCTCAACAGTTTGCGAACGATTCGTTCGGGCGTCACAGCAATTGGATCGGTGGGAAACACCGTGCCAACGAGAATCAGTCGTCCGCCGATTCGTAGCAAGTCCAACGACTGCTCAATCGCGGAGTTGGCTCCGGACATCTCCAAAGCGATATCCGCACCTCGTCCATCCGTCATCGCTTGCACTCGTTCTTGAATCGAACCATCCGATGCGTTGACCGACAACGTCGCGCCGAATGATTCTGCCAATTCCCGTCGCGACGACACGATGTCGGAAACGATCACCGTTTTCGCTCCGAATCTTCGCGACATCGCCGCGGCAGTCAGCCCCAGCATTCCGGCGCCGTGAATGACGATCGTTTTGTCGCGGCAATTGCCGGAAACACGCAGCGCCGCCGCGACAGTTGCTGTGGCGCAGTTCGCGGGACACGCGACCACGTCTGGAATTGCATCGGGAACTTTGACAACGGCCGTGCCGCGTGACAAATGACAATGCTCGGCCAAGCCGCCACTCAGCGGGTATTTGCCATCGATGACTTCGTGCCCGTATTTGATCAGTTCGACGCACTTTTGTGGCAGGCTCGCTTGGCAATAGAAACACTCGCCACACGATGCGGCCACAGACCAGGTAATGCGATCACCAATGCTTATTGTCTTTCCGGCAACATCTCGCAATTCGCTACCAAGTTCGACAATGTGACCGATGATTTCGTGGCCCAGGATGGTCGGCCCGGCTACTGGGCGATCCCCACGGACAGTATGCAAATCACTGCCACAAATGGTGCAACAAGAAATCTTGACGAGCGCCTCGCCTCGCTTCAATTCCGGCAACAAAAACGATTTCACTTCGAGGCGGTCGTTTTTTCCGTCGAACACGGCTGCACGAGATGAAGGCGGCGGTTTCATAGTCTTTCGAGTACGTCAGGCAAACTAGCGACCGAATCGATCACAACGTGAGCGCCGGCGAGTTGAAGTTTTTCTTCAACCGTCTGGCGGCGGCTTGTCCGCTCGGCCGGATCAAGCGTCTGAAGTTGTTCACTCGTTAGTCCCATGTTGTTGCTCGTCTCCGTCACGCCGACAGCAAAGACACTGGCGTTGCGTGCGGCGACGATATCGGGAATCGTGTCACCAACTTTGACGACGGCCGACGCTGGGAACACGCCCGTTGCTTCCATGCTTCGGAAAATCATCCAGGGAGCGGGCCGGCCCGCACGTACTTCGTCAGCACAAATTGTGCAGTCAGGCTCCAATCCTTGCTCGCGAAGCGATGCCAACACAGGCGTCGTCACTTCGCGCGGATAGCCGGTCGACGTGGCGATCGCTATCCCGGCTTCGCGCAGCGTTGCGACGCACTCAGTGACGCCGGGAATGAGTTCGGTGTATCGACCGGCAACGTCTTTCTGCAACGGGACAAACGCTTTGTAAATGTAGTCGACGTCCTCTTCCTTCCAGGCTCGCTTGTGTTCGGCTTGCCACTGCTGGGCGACTTCCGGCAACTTGAACAGTTCGCGGATGTGATCTCGTTTGTGCAAGCCCATCGGTCCACGCGCTTGAGGCTCCGTCAGCGTAATGCCCATCTGCGAAAACGCTTCGACAAACGCGACAATCGGCGCGAAACAGCCGTGGTCGATAATCGTGCCAGCCATATCGAAGACAACGAGCTTGATGTTGGTCATTTTGAAACTTCATGCGTCCTTGGGTAGGCGGCGGGAGTAATAGGTGATCAGCGTGATCGTCACCGCCAGTGATGCAATGGAAACCACCGTGGATGCATTGACGAACAGCGCCAGGAAATCGACTTTGATATTACCAAAGTTGCGTGCGAGCATGATAGCGACGTAGCCGAGATATCCGGCTGCGTCGGCCAGGTACATCAGATAACCGATGTTTCCCGGTTCGCGGAACGCCGCGATAAACCGTTCAAAAATCGTAGTATGAAAAGCGATGTAGGGAATGTACAAGCCCAACCCGCTCAGCACCATGAAGGCAAACGGGCCCAACCAACCTTGCCAATGACCGGCCAATGACATTAGCACGAGAATGAATCCGCATCCAACCAGGCAGAGCGACCCGAGCAAGGCCGACCGATTGCTCGAAATACAAATCGCCGCGCCGTTGATCACGACGACGCCCAACGCGACCAACATTTCCGATTGCGTGAATATCGCCGGTTCGCCGCGCTCACCCAGTTGCGCCCAAATCTCGACGCCAAAATCGTCACGGATACTGCGCATGATCGTCAGCAAGATGTAAATCGCGATGATGCACGAAAGCCCGAACGCGTGGCGGCGAAACAAATCCCATCGTTGGGCACGCGTCATAGGCAGACGCTCCGATCGACGTGCGATGTCATCGCTGGTCGGTTTGGGAATCTGGTTGAGCATCCATACAAAAAAAAGCAACGGCACAACGAACAATAGGCCCGTCAGGAACGGCATCCAGAATTCGGAGACGCTAAACCGCTCGATCATTGTCCGGCCGATCGACTTCACAACGCCGGACGAGATAATCATGCTTGTGGTGAGACCCGCAATTAACGCTTCGGTCACCTTGCGGCCTTCGAGAAATCCCAATACCAGTCCAAAGACCATTCCCAGTGGTAGCCCGTTCAAGAAGAGCATCACGACGTTGTAAGGCGGCGGCGTGATTGCAAACAAAAGCAACGCGAGTTCCGCGATTCCGATCAACACCAGGATACTGGCCGCGCGCCGCGCCGCGGAGATTTCCGAAACAAATTTGATGCCGATGAACTTGGAGAGTGTGTAGCCCAGAATTTGAGATGCGATCAACACTGGCTTGAAGGCGACAACTCCAAACTTGAAATCTTCGAACGTGCCTGCGCCGATCGGTTTGCGGAACGAGTACATGCAGAAGTAGGTGCCGAAGGCGGCCACGATGCAATACAGCGAAAATACTTGCGGGCTGGTTTGTTCGAGTTTTTTCGTGATGGTGGATGGTTGGCGAGTCATGGTGATTGATGTAGTGTAAACGACGCACCATCTTTTGGAGACCAACCATGGCCGAGCCTGCACCGAATGCCGTTCCCGAAGGCATGAATACGCTGACGACCCATCTGTGGTACAACGGCAACTGTGGTCAGGCGGTAGAGTTCTACCAAAAGGCACTGGGCGCGGAACTCGCGGCTCCCGTGGTGCCAACTCCCGACGGCAAAGGTGTCTTGCGCGCGATGCTTCAAATCGGCAACTCGCACGTGATGATGGCCGATGTGTGGCCCGGCCAGTACGAAACCGGTCCCAGCGGAAGCGCCACATCCAGCATGTGGGTTTATGTCGAAGATTGCGACGCGTTGTTTGATCAAGCGACCGAGGCCGGCTGCGAAGTGATCGCACCGATGGCGGACATGTTTTGGGGGGACCGGGTCGGCAAAGTCAAAGACCCGTTCGATCACTGCTGGGCAATCGCGTCACACAAGTGGATCTACACTCCCGAAGAGATTCAGCAGGGGCAGGCTGAATGGCTCAAATCGTAGCTGTCCCTTCTATGAATTCGCATGTCCGGAGGTTGTTATTTTTGCTATT
>CAYFJO010000640.1:0-5325 GCA_964343305.1 uncultured Pirellulaceae bacterium
CGGAAGCCGCGGCGGGCGATGTGATCGTGACCTGGTAATCTTCCACTTCGCCGTCCACCGCCTGACCACCAACGCCCAAGTCGCCCGCCGTGCTCAGGCGGAAGCGCGCGTAGGTTGTCCCCGCGATCGCGTAGCTTGGAACGTCGAACGTCAAGTTGTTGTCGCCCGTGCCGACGTTGACTGCATCAAAGATCTGTTCACCAGGCCCGCCCCAGCTTCCGTCGGCGTTGAAGTCGATCCAGGCATCCAGCTTGCCCGCCGCGCCTTGGACGTTGACCGTTACAGTCGCGTCCAGCGCACCAACCTGAATCGTGCCAAACGTGACGCCGTCTTCGTCGTCCGGCGAGCCTGTTGTATCGTCGGCATCCGCATTGGCCGAATGCGTGCCGTCCGCTTCCTCATCACGCGTTGCACCGAGCGTCAAACCAGTGGGAACATGCCGGGCACCGTTTTCGGCCCGCGTGGTGGGATAAGGCTCTGGCGCATCACCGAAATCCCGCGGAAACACCTGCTCGTACCAGGCAATCTTGTCGTCACCCCGTGATGCGCTGAGCACGTCGAGATCGCCGTCACTATCAACGTCCGCGGCGAAAATGCTTATCACCCCATCGGCCGCCGTGCTGACGGTGTGCAGCGTGAAGTTCTGGCTGCCGTCGTTCTCGTACCAAGCCACCTTGTCGTCATCGCTCGACGCGCCGAGGACGTCGAGATCGCCGTCACCATCAACGTCCGCTGCCAACACGTGGCGGGCCGCAACGGCGGCCGTGCTGATGGTGTGGGCCGTGAAGTTCTCACTGCCGTCGTTCTCGTACCAGGCAATCTTGTCGTCATCGCGTGACGCGCTGAGCACGTCGAGGTCGCCGTCCACGTCCGCGGCATACACGTTGACGGCCGCAACGGCCGCCGTGCTGATCGTGCGCAGCGTGAAGTTCTGGCTGCCATCGTTTTCGTACCAGGCAATCTTGTCGTCATTGAGCGACGCGCTGAGCACATCCAGGTCGCCGTCACCGTCCACGTCGGCGGCAAACACGCTGATCGCCGCATCGGCCGCCGTGCTGATGATCCGCTCGGTGAAGTTCTGGTTGCCGTCGTTTTCGTACCAGGCAATCGTGTCATCGCTGATAGACGCACTGAGCACGTCGAGGTCACCATCGTCGTCCAAGTCGGCGGCAAACACACGAATGGCCCCGTCGGCCGCCGTGGTGATGGTGCGTTCGGTGAAATTCTGGTTGCCGTCATTCTCGTACCAGGAGATCTTGTCGTCAGCAGTGGACGCGCTGAGCACGTCGAGATGGCCGTCGCCGTTGATGTCGGCGGCAAACACGCTTTGCCCTTGATTGGCCGTCGTACTAATGGTGTGCAGCGTGAAGTTCTGGTTGCCGTCGTTCTCGTACCAGGCAATCTTATCGTCAGAGTACGATGCGCTGAGCACGTCGAGGTCGCCGTCGCCGTCTACGTCGGCGGCAAACACGCTTAAGGCTTGATTGGCCGCTGTGCTGATGACATTCTGATTGGCAAAGGCTTGGCCGCCGACCGACGGACTGGCGATGGTGACCTGATAATCCTCGACCTCGCCGTCCGCCGCCGGGCCCGTGACGCCCAAACCACCCGCCGTGCTGAGACGGAAGCGGGCATACGTGCCGCCCGCCAGCGCCCAACTCGGCACGTCGAACGTCAGATTATTGTCGCCTGGGTTTACTGTGGTGTTATCAAAGATCTGTTCACCCGGCCCGCCCCAGCTTCCGTCGCCGTTGAAGTCCATCCAGGCATCCAATTTGCCCCCCGCCGCGCCTTGGACATTGACCGTGACCATGGCGTCGAGCGCCCCAACTTGAATCGCGCCAAACGTGACGCCATCCTCGTCATCAGGCGAGCCAGTTGTGTCGTCGGCATCCGCGCCCGCCGAATGCGTCCCGTCTGCTTCCGCATCGCGATTCGCGCCGAGCGTTGGTCCTGTCACTTCATGACGGGCACCGTTTTCGGACAGTATTGTGGGATAGGGAGCTGGCGCGTCGCCAAAGTCTTGCGCCGGATTGAGAAACAACACGTACACCGCCCCTTCAAAAGACTCTGTGTTTTCGTCCCAAGTTGCACCAACTGCCAGATCGCCCACGCCGTCTCCATCTAGGTCGCTCACGCTCGCGACAGAAGCGCCAAATCGGTCGTCGATACCTAAACCTGTGGGCGTGAAGCCTGCCAGACCGTCGCTGATTTTAACATTACTCTTCACCGTGCCGTTGCCGTTCAACAGCAACACGTAAATCGCCCCCTCGTGGACCTCTGTGTGTTGATCTTCAAGCGCTCCAACGGCTAGATCACCCACGCCGTCTCCGTCCATGTCGCCAAGCCCGGCCACTGAAACGCCGAAGCGATCATCCTCGTCGAGTCCGCTGGGTGTGAACCCTGACAGACCGTCGCTTATTTTGACATTACTCTTCACGGTGCCGTTGCTGTTCATCAGCAGCACATAGACGGCTCCTTCACTGTTCTCCGTGTTTTCGTCCTTTAGTGCCCCAACGACCAGATCACCCACGCCGTCTCCGTCCAAGTCACCCAGACTAGCCACCGAGCTGCCGAACTGGTCATTTTGCTCCAATCCGCTGGGCACAAAGCCGGCCAAGCCGTCCGTGATCTTGACGTGGCTCTTCACTGTGCCGTCACTGTTCATTAGAAGCACATATAACGCACCTTCAGAGGGTTCGACGCTGTGTTCGTCGCCCGGAGCCCCAACGGCTAGATCGCCTACACCGTCTCCATCCAGGTCACCCAAGCTCGCCACCGAACTGCCGAACTGGTCCCCAACCGTAAGTGCGCTCGGCGTGAAACCAGCGAGTCCGTCGCTGATTTTAACGTTGTCTTTGACGGTGCCATCGCTATTCATCATCAGCACATATACGGCTCCTTCCTGGTTTTGAGTGTGTTCGTCATTCCATGCTCCGACAGCAAGATCGGGTACTCCGTCGCCATCCAGGTCTCCGAGACCAGCCAGCGCACTACCGAAATAGTCACGTTCTTCTAGTCCGCTGGGTGTGAAGCCGGCCAGACCGTCGCTGATTTTGACGTCGCTCTTGACCGTTCCATTGCTATTCATGAGTAACACATAAACAGCCCCTTCAGCGAATTGCGTGTTTTCGTCCCAGGTTGCACCAACTGCCAGATCGCCCACGCCGTCCCCATCTAGATCACCTAAGCTGGCCACCGCACTGCCAAAAAGGTCTCCCGTTTCCAGGCCGCTGGGTGTGAACCCACCCAAGCCGTCGCTGATCTTGACGTGACTCTTCACCGTTCCACCACTGAGATCGACGATGTCTGCCTGGTAGTCTTCGACTTCGCCGTCGCTCGCCGTACCGGTGGAATTGGCCGCTGTTGCATCGGTGCTCAGCCGGAACCGCGCGTAGGTCGTGCCGTCGCTCTCGTCCGGAACGGTTGGTAACGTGAGGATTACTGTGCCAGCTGTCGTCCCATTGGGAACGGCGACGTCCGCACGTTCAGTGGTGTTGTCGAACACGCCATTAGCGTTGTAGTCGATCCAACCATACAGCGTGGCCGCGCTGCCGGTGGTGTTGGTCACTCTGACGCGGACTGATGGAGTAGTACCTTCGGTAACGAACAAATCCCGTGCGGGATCGATCAACCCATCCTCATCATCCGGCAGCGCTCCGTCCACATCGTCGCCGTTGGCATTGTAATTCGGCAGACCATCGGCTTCGCCGTCGATGTTCGCACCCATGAACAATCCGGCGACGATCGTGTGCGACGGACCGCTGTTGGCCGACAACGTGTTGTAAGACGGCGCGGCGTTTGTGTTGCCGGAGTCGATGGGGTTCTGGTCGATGCCATCGTCAATCGCGTCCAAGTCCGCGTCCAACCCCGTCGTGCCATCTGGCGCGTCGCCAAAATCAACCGCTAACAAGATGCGGCGTTCCAGCGACTCAACACAGAGTCTGCGGCGCCTCAGGCGGTTCTTTTCAACTTTGCGGGAACGGTTGGCGAATTTCTTCTTTGTCGTTTGTCGATTAAAAAACCACCACATCGCTGTTGCTTTCGTGTTTGAAAAGGCCGTATGCCATTGCCAAATAAGTGACCCTGAGACTTAGTCGTGCCAAACACATTATGCCCCTGTTTGGTGAACGCATGGGATCGACGAAATGACCATTTTGAAGTGGCAGTTTCCCCCAGTGCGAAATCGATACACTCACGTGCAATACCGCACACCCATCGATTAAGAAGTTGCGATGGCGCGACGCTGTCTTCATCGCCCGTTTGATTTCCTGTGTCGTTTTCGCAATGTCGTCGCACGACGATCGAGAGGCAATCGAAGATACACGGAATCCACATCAACGGCTGTCAGCGGAATGCGTACGGTGAGTACCGGTTTCCAGCCAAGCGGACAGGAGATCGGTGTCGCCGCCCGTGAAGTTCCCGGACATGACGGTGTCGATGTTTTCTGCGCCCAGATCCGGCACATCACCAAAGTCCGATGCCAGCAGCACCCGGCTTTGTTTCACGACAAAGCCACTGCAAGAGCTGCCTGATCAGACTCACGGCAAATTCCTCGAATGGGATCGTTCACCAATGTATGTAACGAGCCCTTTCACCCTAACGGGTAGTGTCTTAATGCGGCGGAGCCGCAAACAAATCCGAATGTCGAAATCCGAAATCCGAAACAAATCCGAAATTCAAAATCCTAAGGCTCGAAACAGAACCAACGAGACCCGTCGCAATTGCTGGGTGTCCCGGATGGAAGCGTTTTGGATTTTGGTTCTTGTGATTTCGAATTTGTTTCGAGTTTCGTGCTTCGTATTTCGTATTTCAAACGTGCGCGCACGGCGTGCAGATGTGACAGAGTGAGACTCTAATTGTCTGTTGCTGCCCCCGACAACCCAAAGGAATTGACCGCAGAGTACGCGGAGGGACGCAGAGAACATAGCCTAATTCCTCTGCGGCCCTCAGCGTTCTCTGCGGTAGAAATGAGTTAGCAACACACAATTAGGACACTGCCCCCTAACGAGATCGATTGACAACATCCAACATTACCGTTGTTTAACGCACTGCTCAACTGGGCTTGCGGCGCTTGCCTACTTCGAGCCAACCGGACATGAGATCGTCATTGTGGCCAACCAGCACATCGGCCAGTTCTAGGATGTGGCCGAATTCGTGCAGGACGGCGGTTAACAAATCCATCTGCCCCAAAGCATCCGCGTCGGCTGCGGTGAACTCGCTGTCGTCCAGCGGTGTGGGGTCGACGAACCAACCAAAGCCGCCGGCGACCGTGTCGATGATGATGGTGTTGGTTGATGCGAGTCCGAGCAAGTTGCCCGGCAA
>CAYFJO010000641.1:0-5298 GCA_964343305.1 uncultured Pirellulaceae bacterium
CGTGCCTTACGCCCCAGCACCGCAGGCTTTACTCGAAGCACCACCCCACAATGAGGACAACTCGCCTTCACCGTATTGCTCTTCGTCTTCTTCGCTTGCGGGGATTCCGTCGACATGAGGTTATTCTACTTGAAAAACTGACGTGAGTGGCATGAGGATTCCCGTCGTATTGACCGATAATAAGTTGCTTGCAATGAATAGCCGCCACGAGGACGTTACGGTCTTGATTCAAGCTATTGTTCGCTGGCAGGATCACCGTTGCTGAAGTTCGCTTTTTGACGAGTGAGTGAACGTGACGTCGCGGCTGGTGTCTGGATCGATTTCAAAGTAATCGCGTTTGTTCAACTCGGTCACCAACTTGCCGCCAATCCGAAGATTTCTGAAATGCACGTTCTGAATGTAGAACGTTTTGCCATCTTGGGTCGAGGCTTCTGACTTGCCTTGGATTCTTGACTTGCCAGCCTGATCATCGACCAGAATGTTATCGAAAAGAAGATCGCCCAAATATCCAACCTGATCCGGGTCCACGGGAACGGCGATGATCGACTTACGGCCGGTACGCGGCTTGAGGTTGATCAACCCTGGAACCGATCCTTCAATTCGGATGTTGCGAAGAATCGTGGTCGTCTTGCCACCGTAACCATAGGGCCGGAAATCGAGGCCGACTTGGGCTGCGACCAACCCATTGTTATTTCCTAATCCCGTCCATTCGGGGTTGATGATATCAATGTTTTCGAGCAACGACGAACCAGCGTTGTAGGTGCGGTCTCCCTTGTTTCCACCCCAGCCATAAGTAAGAATCGCACCGTTATGGCCTGCCCATAGCACAACGTCGTGAACGTGGATGTTGAAGTTGTAGAAATGATCATCCACTCCGCGAAAGAAGCTGTGGCTCACTTCCGAACCTCGCCCGACTCGAACGCAGTCGTTGTTGCAATGCCAGCCCAGCATCTTGACGTTTGAGATCTTGGTGCGGCGTCCCACAATCCCGTGTGCGGGGGATTCGATTAGTGTAACGCCGTTGACCTGCCCATTGTGTCCCAGGCCGAGGATATGCCTGTACTGTGGTCCTGTGTGGTCGGGGTGGTTGTGCCAGAGAGTCTTTCTGCCCGTAAGCAAGCCGCGACCATAGACGCGTTGTCTAATAAACTGTTTGGATGCCGTCTCGACAAGTCCCTCGACAAATGCACCACCGGCAAGGTAGAGGGCCTGTTTGTCCTGAAGCTTTAACTGCCCGTCTGCGTTGATAATGTTGTCATGAGCGAAGTCACGCAGATCGTGGTGTCCGGGGGGAAAATAGATTGTGTTCGCAGACTTTAGCACATCGGGATCGACAGACTTCGAATACACGACGACACCTTCTCCATCTGGATCTGGCACGTCAGTTTCTAACGGGTCAACGAACACACAAAGCATGTGTTTGATCCAAGGCAGTTTTTGAACCTGGTTGTCTGGCTCCTCGAAGTTGATCGAGATGTAGCGGTTCGGAGAGTCGATTGAGAAAGTAACCTCGTTGCCCCCGGACGCGAGTTGGCAGGCGATACCATAACTACGTGGACTAATTGCCACGGAGCGGCAGGCGTTACCAAACTTTTTTTCGACTCGCACCTTCAAGGGCCCGTTCTTGCCATCAAAGGAAACCGAGGCAAACGAGAAGGTCCTTCCCTTAAGCGCATTAGCACGATAATCCCCCCCATAGCGCGCATGTGACATAAGGAGTTGGACTTCGCGTTCGGGTTCTTGTCCGTAACGAACGAAGAGTCTGTACTTGTCCGAAAACGTGGCCTGCTCGGGCCACATGTAGGTTACCAATTGTGCGTTCGCATTACCCGCGAACATTGCGTACACGCATGCGGTCATAGCAATCAGAGGCAACTTCATTGTTCACTCCCTTTGACGATGGATGCGGTGTTTAGGCGAGCGGCAGATGAGTTCTTACCTGCCGTAGTGGAACTCGCCAGAGTTCCTTCCGTCTGAAAAGGAATTCTGGCGAATTCCACTACGGTAAATTCTCATCTGCCGCTCGCCTTAAGTGGCAGTGATTACATCACTTTTCATTCTGCACTGGTCGATTGGGCGTGAAGCAATCGGGCTTCCCCTTCCAGCAGTTTGAAGCGAATGCCTGTTACTTGATACTTGGTTTGAATGGTAGCGATGCCAGGGTTCCGTTGATTCTTGTTGCGTAGCAAGGGGTTCGACAAGCGGGATACATCGCCTTGCCAGTCGACCAGCAGTTCGTTGTCCAACGCGACTTGAACTCGGACGTGCCCGCTGTCGACCTTGGTCACACGTGCCTTCAGGCGATAAGCCTGACCAACTTTCAATGGTTCGTGTTGCTTACTTGTCTCATTCGCGGGAGCAACTTTGTCATCAACTTTGCTGAGACCAACAATTTGTCGTTCATACGAATTCAACTCGACAATGACGGAAGAATCGAGCGTTGGCAATATCAGGGCCATCGTATTCTCGGCACCAATCGGTGTAAAATCCACTGCCCATTCATAACTTCCCTCAACTTCGATCGGAGCCAGTATGATATTGGTTCGGCTTTCATTTCCAGAGAGGATTCCCGAGTCGTTGCCTTCCCACTGGCCCAAAACGGCGTCTCGATCAACGTCGATAAGCGGGAGTACGTCGATCTCCTGCTCCTTTTCAAGTGGACGGGACTCCTCGTCGACCAGTACTTTTGCGTAGCCGTTGAGCATCTCCAGACGAGCGTCTCGAATCTCAACATCCACCAGATGTCCAAAGAACCCAAGCGTGTGGCTGCCAATTGGTATGGGGGGAGAATCACTCAATGCCGAGATTGGACCCGTCCAGTTCAACAACGATTCGCCGTCCAATGTGACATTGATCGTAGCCTCCGAGCCAACATTGGTCACCAGAATGCTCAACTCGACTTCCACACCATTTGTAATCTGCTGGCCGCGGATTGCGGAATCCTGTTCGTGGACGTCCACTCCCTCTATGCTGCGAATACCAGAAATAAAACCTTCGGTTGGCCAGCCGTCGATGAGCACCGCAACCTGCTTATGCTTAACGGGAAGGCAGACAGCAATGGATTCTTCCATTTTGGTCCGAACAAGACGTGCCGTAAAACGATAATCTCCGAGAGGCTGGATTGGTACTCGAATGCGCCCCATTGGTGAGCCTTGGCATTTGAGCGTTGAGTCTTCGATTTTCCAAATACCCGAAACAGTATCACGTCCCGGATCGACCAAACTCAGCAAGTCGTGTTGCGTTCCAGGCATTAACCGGGGCACCGTATCGCCCAGCACACTGATCATTCCTCTGTCACTTGAGAAGCTAGTTACGACACATTGTCCATTGGCGGTAAACTGCGGAATTTCACGAAACAACTCTGTCGTATCGGTTGACAAGATCTCTTCGCCCGTGCGAGGATCCCATAACCTCGTCGTTTCTTCGTCTTGAGAAAGAAGACGTGCACCGTCCGGACTGAACGCGAGACGCTCCACACGCTCCCCATGACCTTCGAGAACAAAAAGAAGATTGTCGGTTGCGATTTCTTTCAATTGGATGATTGGTCTCCAACTGCTTATGGCAAGAACGCGGCTGTCCGGACTTATCGCGAACGATTTCGCGTGACCGCCATATCCTATTTTGCGGACAATCTCGCCGGTTTCTACACTTCTGATCAAAACCTGGTGGGTCTTCCGTTCTGCAACGAATTCCTTATTGGGGCTGACCTCCAAGGGTCCTAGTTCCGACTGAGCGTTCAATCGACCGACGATACTCTCGGAATTGGCCTTCCATGCCCGAAAACGTCCTCTTGGTGTACCCCGGAATAGCTCTTGTGAGAACTTTTTTGGCTGGTGCAGAAGACAAATCAAATCTCCTGAATCAACTCTTGTTGATACCAGAAGCTTGTCCATTTTGTTGAGTTGTTTCAGTAGTTTCCCACTGTCTACATCCCAAAGATACATCGACCCGTCGTCACAAGCGCCGGCGAGCATGCTTCCATCGGCGACAAAACTCGCATTGCTGACGATCCCCGTTGAAACCCTAAACGTCTTCAACCAATGGCCTTGAAGGTCGACAAGATCAATTCGATCTTGTCGAAGAGTGGCAATCCAGTTTTGCGTAGGATGAACCACAAACCCTTCTCCAATCAGATTGGTTTGCTTCATGCCAGGTTTGACATCTATTACGTGAATTCTACCTACGTTCCCCAATGCAAACAGATCGCCCTTGCGGCTGAAAGCACGCGCAGGAGTTACGAATCTAGTCTTGGAGCGATACGCGTTTTGCCTTGTGCTCCGATTGACTATAGTGTTCGTTCTTCCCGCGCTCTCTGTATGTATGCGATCGCCGTTCGAAGTAATTGCGACGAATCTATACGACGACGGTCGCATTTCTTCGAGAAGTGCGCCGCTCTCGCTATTCCAAATCTGTAATTGTTGGGTAGCAACCACGAGAGACATTCCGTCACCCGTGAAATCAAGAGAGGGACGTATATTGGGGCCACGAGTCTTCATTTGCAGAATGTGGCGCGGCTGGCCATCGTTCTCCCAAATCCTGGCTGAGTTGTCACGGGCGATTGTGGCAATGGATTTCCCGGTCGGGTCGAACTTGATGTCTGTGACAGTCCCCGTGTGCCCCTTGAGCCGTAATCGCTCTTCCCCAGAATCGATTTCAATGACGACCACATCGTTGTTATCGACCACGGTCGCGATTTCGGTGCCATCCGACGAAATCGCAATTGGTGAGCGAGGATCCCCTTGGCTATCATCTTCGAAAGGCTCGGCCTTGTGTTGATAGACCAACTCGCCAGACGATCGATTCCAAACTTTGATTGCCTGGTCGGCTCCCAGCGACATGATTCGATTTGCCGGAGCATCAACGCAAATCCAATGCACAGTTCCATCATGGGCAACAATGGTCGAAACGGTTTCGCCGGTCGTGGCACCGATGATGTGAATCTTGCCTGTCTCGGTGCCGACAAAGAGCAGTCGACTGTCCTCGCTGAACGCGGCACACCACGGAGCTGCGCCCAAGCCGATTGTGTTGATCACGCGATCGCACTGTTGTTTGAGAAAACTCCATTCCCAATGACGCAGGTCCGCCGGGCATTCATTCAGCAGTTCTTCGGCTCGGCGCCAATCTCCGTCTTTTCGAAACTGCTCAGCCAGGGCGATGCGATTGAAATAGAGTTGCCGCCGAGCGGCTTCCGTTTCGGCTTTGGCGATGGCCTCTTGTTCTTTGGCGATGCCTTCCTGACGTCGCGCTTCTTTGGCATTATTTTCGGCTTCGATTTTCTTTTTGTTGGCGACCCCACGT
>CAYFJO010000642.1:0-5287 GCA_964343305.1 uncultured Pirellulaceae bacterium
CCGCTCGATCGTATTTCACTTGAGCAGCCGCGCTTCCCCACTGACGGTCAATTCCGACGCCATCCCAGATCTCAACATCAAGATCCTTTGGCAATTTAACCAGTGCGTCTTCCACTGTGAGAAAACTTGCCCAGCCTTGATCGTCCTCGCTATCTACACCCTTGGGCGGTTGATAGCCAAACAAGTCACTTGTGACGAGGTCGTCAAATCGCTCCGTCACCCAACTTCTCAACGCACCAGTCAAGGACGTACCCGGAACATTCAAACGTCCCTGTCCATCGCGCGCCAACGGCATATCGGTCAGCGGATCTTCGTCCATTCCACCAACGTGCATAGGACTGCATGCTTGAAGCACACCGCTAATCTTCAAACGCTTTGCTCGGGATCTCGACATTATTGCTCCGATTCTCGATCACGGATCGTGCCACTGATCGCGGCGAACAAAAGGGCTTGCACGGCTTCCGCCCACAATTTGTCTTGCAATGTTTCTACATCGCGGGTTGTGATCCGCCGAAAGTCATCGTCGTTTTGAGCGTTGCTCAGCCACTCCCATATTCGCGCGTTCTCCTGAACGATCAACCGAATAACGTCCAAGGCGCCGTCGGGCCACTTTTGGGCGCGGGTAGCTGATGTCCTATTCAGCCAATTGACGACACGTTCACGACCATGAGGTGTTGCAAGTTGCGGCAACGCGGTTCGCAGAGTTCCTAATTGGCTGTTCGGTGGTTTTTCTCGCGTCCATTTGAGCGCATCACTGCGCCATCTTGGATTTGATCCCAACGACAATGCGCCGCGCGTGATTACGTCACGCCACGCCGTCTCTTCGATCTGTTCGGCAAAGTTGCGAGCAGGATCGTCGGGACCAATTGGCGAAGCCACGCCGTTTCTGACATGGCTATTGCTTTTGCCGATCGACGAAAGCTCTGCATCTTTCACATCAAGCATCGGGTCAGATATCGCGACTTCGCCAAATCCCTCTGCGCGACGCTCTCCTAAACCGTTGCAATCTAACTTTTTCAATGCGTCGCAAAGAGTGTCTTTTTTCTCTGTGGATCGTGCGGCCCAACCAACGACTTCAAAGACGGCGCAGGCCCCCGCCAGAATCGCGATGTAACTTGGTCGCGGCAAACTCCATCGCTGGTTCCAGCCTTCCGTGCGACGCGTGCGCAAGACGACGGACAACCGCTCGTCGTTGGAACGTGCCTTCACGATTACCTCGTCGTCCTTGGTACTCAATAGCGTTGACAAACAGCCTTCAAGGTCATTCAATCCGGTCGCTGGACGCAGCGCGCTATTACGGAGCAGCGCATCGGAAACGAACCACAGTGAGAACTGCCCATGGTCGTCGATTAACGATCTGTTGTCCTGCCCAGTCGATTCGTCGCTCGTCGTGGACTCATCAACCATCGCGATGCTTGCCAGTCCATAGTCGTCCTTCTTGGCGACGCCCAGTCGCACCACTGATGGCAAATGCTGTTGCCAGCCATCGCCTAGCAAATCGGATACGGATTTTCGCAGGCGCAGGTGCGTTCGAAGCTGCGTTCCGGCTGGAATTGCTTCATAGGTGTAGACGCCGCCGACGTCGGATGTCGGACGCTGGGATAAGTCCTCAACCGTCGCATGGCTCAGTGTAAATCGACGGGGCCGATCCCATTTCAGTGCTTCACCGGTTTCGAGTTCACCGATGTATCCCGATCTTTGCTGCTTCAACTGTTTGGTACTTGGCTCGGCTTCGACAAGTCGATTCCACATCTGTCGTTTGTTGTCCGCTCCAGCGGTCTTGTCGCAGAAAAACGCCAAAGGAATCGGACGCCCGCGCTTGCCGTTGACCACCAAATAGGCGTTGGAGACTTGGATCTTCGCACAAGCAACATCGGCGAACAATTCCTTGTCGGTTGCTTGCTGCAACGCATTCATCACAGGACCGAGCAGATAGGTGCCCGGAATATAATCCAAACTCGTCACGACGTTACCAATTGTCTGTTGCGGTACAACAACCGGTGTTTCAAGTTGAATGTTGATGGGAACGGTCACATGCTCTTCGTGTTCAACCGACTCGGGCTTTCCGTAATGGAACACCTTCTGTTCCGCGCGAGGTGAAAGTCGCGGCGGGTTCTCGCTCTGCAACAATTCGATCCATTCGTCCTTCCGGTCGTCCAAAATAGAGACTCGGAACTCACACTTTCCCGCGCCGCGACGGCGGTTGCCACCCATCGATTCGACGGTCGTTGCTCCGGCCCACAGAATCGCCTGGACACAACGCACTTCGCTTTCCGAAAGATCATCGATGTTGATGTCCCAGGAAGCCATTAAAACAGAGTTCCCGCGAACGAGTTCCACGAACCGCAGATGATCATCCAGTGCACATCCCGTATTCTCGTCGATTCGCACACCCGGTTTCGTGATCGTCAGTGCTCGGCGAAGTTGCGCCGCACCTTCCGTCTGAAGACAACGTCGCAGCGACTCAGGCAACCGACCCGCGCGCACCGACAATCGCCCTTGCCGCAGCGGCTGGCCATACGTCTTCGAATCACCATTCATTGGCGCTTCACGTGCGGCCTCGTCGCCAAACACTGCGTCCACCAGATCGTACCACGCACCTCGGTGCCCCTCATCCAGTCCCAAAGCCACTGCTTCACAACTGTCTCGCCAGATCCCCGTGATCGACTTGGCGGGCAGGTACGGGAGTCCATCGTCTGGATCTCGGCGAACCAGTTTGTCGATATTGCCAGCCTGCCCGGCTCCCTGGCCAATGTGCCAGTCGGAACGAAAATGAACGACTAACTCAAACGATCTGTCGTGGGCCTGTTTGCCCATCAATTTTCTCCCAAATAATAATCAAACGTCCCAAAAAGGTGCGACATCCAACGCATCCAAAAATCGAGTCTCACGAACCTTGTCCAAATTCTGCCGAAAAAGCGTGGCGTCATCTTCGACAATCTGATTGAGACCTTGTTTCTCGTAGCGTTGATAGATGAGTTTCAATTGCGAGTTCGCTTGGTCGTGGCCACCGAAGAGAGCATCCCGCAGTTGGTGCAATTGCGAATTGGGTAGACGCGGTCGTCCGTCATCATCCTTGTTATTGATCGTGCGGACACGTAGATCCAATCCTTCGATGTGATGTAAATCTGCCCAATCCTCTCGTGCACCGTTTAGCTCGGCGATGTCGGTGACCACATAGGGCTTCGCAGTCAGGGATGTCGAACCATCGTCAACGATTAAACGCTCACGAATATCATCGAGGTCGGAAAATGTCGAATCGTAAAGGATATGAAAATCAATGGCCGAACAGGGGTATGGCTCTTGCTTGTCGTCGGTGTGATGCACGTGCCGCTTGACATCCTTCGCCGACTGCAAGAGTTGCTCCGCCAAGGTATAGGCACTGTGAAACGGGAAATGTGGCTTCACGATCGCCACCCCAGCACAAGCTGACAACCGACCACAACCTAACGCCTTTTTCGCAACGGCGGCCAGGTTGCCACGTGCGGAAGTTTGTTGTTCAAACGCTTGCAAATACTCGCGAGTAAACCGGATTGCCTGCTCGCCAGTACAAATCGCCGTCAGGTCGTCGCCGCCCAGGACCAGCGGAATCACGGGAACACGTAGCCGACCGTGTTTTTTCTCTTCGTACCGCATGACGATTTCGTTCAGCGCCTGATTAAACGCAGCCTCGGTTGCTTCCTCTAAGGCAATCGAAAACTCCCGCAACTGTTCCAAGAAACTTTGATTCGAAAGATTCTCGATGTACTGATGGAATTCCAGGAAGATCTTTCCCAGCCCGTTGCCGTCTGCATGAACCACGCCCAGCCACGACATTTGGCCCAAGTGCTTTTCGAGTTCCACGATCGACTGGTAAAGCTGCTTGTTCTCAGTCAAGCGATCGACCCGACATTTCCATTGTCCGTCCGAGTTTCTTTTGGTGAGGCTGGTGCGCGAGATATCCCACGGTCGACCGCCATCGGTAACGACATCGTATGCCGGTAGACCGGAGCTATTACATGAAGCGAAGAACGGCAACCGAGAGAATCGATGCTGAATGCCTGCTCGTTGTGAACGCAGCTTTTCGAGCGTCTGGTGAACTTCGCCAACTTTGATCCAGACTTCCTCGCTGTCCCAAGCGAATGCTTGGCTGACAACTCCGCACAAATCTAAACCAGGTGCCTCAACCAACGCAGTTCGCGTTGCGTGTTCGATGATTTTCCGTCCGGTTTCCTCGTTTTCGACCAACACGAGTGCCTTGCCCGACGTTGCGACGATAACAGTCGCTGACTGCTGTTGGGTCAGCCGCGACTCTTTTAGGTTGTTTCTAAATTGGTTTGGATCTTCATTCCAGAGCGAAGGTTCGCCCGTCGACGCTGCAACCGCGTCCAACACAAACTTCGTGCCTGCCCGATATGTCAGTTCGGATGCACCGACGTTTTCGCGAAGTTTGTTGGTCGCGAAAATGTAAGCCTGGTTTCCAGATGTTTCCAACAGAACGAGATTCATGCGATGGTCCTTGACCCAAAACAAAAATACCTACGGACGCACGTGACCATGTCATCCGTGAAGCATTGTGGCCCCAGTTTCGGCCCATCCATGAACAGATGTCTATTGTAGGATTGTCGATTGCAGTGACAACCAGCCAACAACCAGTTTTAAAGAATTGCTCCTGTCGAGCTTCCAAAGACAATACGCCCAAAGTCGCGCCCGAATGACAACTTCTGGCATTAGCTGAATACATGAGAATTCAACATAACGACTTTGACTAAATTCTTACCAATTCAGCCGCCAGAATTACGCCATAGATTTTGGCCATCCACTTGAATGTCAGGCTTGTTGAATTCGAAGCGTAAATCGGTATGATCGTGTTGTTGAGATGTTCTTTGACAATTTGCCACAATGTCGTCCGCCAGTACGAAAACTTGCCATTTCAATCTTCCTATTTTGCCCATCATGTGAGCAAAACTGTAAGTTGTTTTGAGGCAAGGTTTTAGGAGCGAGATTGTTTGAGGGTGGAAAATGTTTTTTTCGCGAGATTGCCGAAAACGCTGCGAAGCGCGCAAATGGCGTTTTAAGTTGAACGCAGCAAAGAGGTTGCAACCCCTAGGGTTGCAGCCGTTCCCTGAAGAGCATGGGATTGAAACTCTCCGTTGGGGGTTGATTGCCTTACACCCACTAGGCCGGTTGCAGCCGTTCCCTGAAGAGCATGGGATTGAAACCGATCAACACGAGCTTCAGCCACTTCGTACTTCAGATGTTGCAGCCGTTCCCTGAAGAGCATGGCATTGAAACCATCTGGAAGCTT
>CAYFJO010000643.1:0-5285 GCA_964343305.1 uncultured Pirellulaceae bacterium
GCGAATCGCCGTCGATGAGCGTTCCGCCGCACAATCCGAGCTTCGTCGGCCGCAAAATGGAATTGCGAGAACTTCGCGAGATGCTCGCATTGAAACGGGTGGGTACGATTGCGGCGGTCAACGGCATTGGTGGCATTGGTAAGAGCGCGGTCGCGTTTGAATACGCTCATGCGTTTGCGGATGACTACCCTGGTGGAAGATATCTGTTGCCTTGTGAAGGCGTTCGGGATCTGCGTGTGGCACTTTTGGGGCTCGTGTCACAACTTGGAATAGAACTGACCGAACAAGAGCAAGTCGACCCCGATCGTAGCGGCAAGCGAATCCTGTCCGAACTTGCTAGTCGTGGTCGCTCGCTGTTGCTGCTGGACAACGTGGATGAGTCACAACTCTTATCCCGAGAGCACGTAGCTCATGTACTACCATCAAGCGATGTCTTGCATGTTTTGGCGACGACTCGACTGGAATCAGATCGTTTACCTGCCGTCAATTGCTTGCCGTTAGACGCGTTGCCCGATGGCGACGCCATTCGCCTGCTCGAAAAACACCGCGAAATCCCGAACGAGAGAGAACGGGAGGCCGCCATCAAGATCGCACATCGACTTGGAGGCCATGCTTTGGCTGTTGAGGTCGTATCCGTCTTTCTGTGGAAGAATCCTAGCGTCTCCTATGCTGATTATCTCGCTAGATTGGAGGCTGAAGGAATTGAAGCCGTTGAGGACACCGGACGGGATGAATTTGTACAGTTGAGCCGTCATGCGGAAACGGTGGTCGGCACGTTACTTGAGCCGACATTGCATTCGCTTAGTCCACTTGAGCTTTACGTTGTGAACTTGGCGTCACTCTTGCCAGCGGACAAGATACCGTGGCCATGGCTTTCAAGTTTGGCGGCAGATGAATTCTCTGAATTGGCGGGCGAGACACCGCCAGGCTATCCCGATCCTTGGGAACGGGTCCGTCGACGGCTGGTGGGATTGCGGCTGTTGGTTGATGCCGATCACGAGAAGCTCTGCCGGATGCACCGTTTGCTACAAGACATAGTCCTTCGCCGTCTGGACGACGAATCTCGTAATAGACTGCAATCGGTGGTGACCAAAATTGCCGAACAAAGTGCGAATTGGATCGACAATCATTGGGGCGAGCGAGATTGGGGTGAAAACCGATTGGGGTGGATTTTACAAACGATGCACGACTTCGCTCTGCATCTGATCTCGGCCGGTCAAAGAGGAGGCTTTTCGATCGCGGAAGGTATCTCGACGGCTTTGCGTCATCAAGGACGGTTGATCCAAGTCAAGGCACTGTGGGAATCAGCCGCTGGGCTCTGTGAGAGCCTTTGCGAAACACATCCCGATCAAACTGAGTTTACACGTGACTTGGTAGTGAGTTACGAACGCATGGGGGACTTGTCGCGCGAACTGGGCGAAATGAAGCAGGCGCTCGACTCTTACAAAAAGTCGTCAGACGTTTGTAGACGCTTGCTCACCCTTGAACCCGACAACGCCAAATACATGTGCCGTTTGGCAATAAGCTATGGAAATTTGAGTGACATTTGTGATGAATTGGGTGAGTCACGACAGGCGTGGGATTATCAGCAAGAAAGCCATGAGGTCTTTGCGCGTCTGGCTGCCAACGATTCCGAAAACCTGTTGTACGCGCACAACTTGGCGGTGAGCCTTGAACGCTTGGCCTCCCTGTCTGACTCGTTTGGGCAACTAAATCAGGCGCGGGATTATTACCAAAAGTGTCACGAGCATCGGGAGCGTTTGGCGGCCTTGGAACCCGACAACGCTGATTACACTAACACGTTGTCGAATAGCCACATTCATCTCAGCCACCTGTTTCGCGAAACTGGTGATATAGAGGGGGCCCGACACCATTCCAAAAAGTCATTGGAAGTGAAGGAGCGATTGGCGGATCAGTGCCCAGACAATGCTGAATACGCATACGAATTGGCGATGCTCCACGGAATGGTTGGCGATCTGCACCGCGAACTAGGCGAAGCAGAGCGTGCGCACAACTATTACCAACAGTGCCACGTGCGGCTTAATAGTCTATCGCGGCAGTCTCCCGACAGTGTTGAGTACACGTTCAAGTTGGCAAAAAGCCACGGAGTCTTGGGCAACATTCACCGCGAATTGGGCGAGATAGAGCGTGCGCGGGACAATTACGAAGAGTCGTTAAAACTGATGGAACGCTTGGCGGCCAAGTCTCCTGCCAGCGTTCAGTTCGCTCTCGGCTTGTCGACAACATTCCATAAGCTCGGAGATCTGTGTCGCGATTTAGGGGAACCGAGCCGCGCAAGAGACTATTTTCAAGACTCGTTTGAGATTGTCGAACGCTTGGTGGAGCAGGACCCAGACAATAGCGACTATGCTCGCGAATTGGCTGTGAGTTACGAACGATTCGGCGACCTTTGTGTAGAGCAAGGTGATTTAAACAACGCTTTGGAGTATTACCAGCACGAATTGGAAATCGGCCAACGCCTTGCCAACACAGCCCCCGACAGTGCCTACTTGGCGCACTTCGTTTCGGTTGTGCACATCAAATTGGGCCGAGTACGGATAGCGCTGGGCGACATCCTCCAATCGCGGGACAACTACGACAGAGCGCTCGATATTTACTCGCGTTTGGCAACGCAGGCACCTGATAGCACAAAGTACGCACGCGGCTTGTCGATGTCGTACGAATCCATAGGTGACTTGTCACGCGCGAGGGGTGAATTACAGGCAGCGGAAAAGTCTTTCCAAACGTCGCACGAGATTCGGGCACGTTTAGCTGCGCAGGTCCCCGATAGTACCGTTCACGCAAGCGATTTATGCGCGAGCTTAAGTAGGCTGGGCGATTTGCAAGTCACGTTTGGCGACTTACCGAAGGCACGTGACTTCTACGATGAGGCTTTGGAACTGTGCCAGCGTTTGACAGATCAGTCCCCGGACTTCGCTGATCATGCAGTTCGCTTATCCGTGACCTTCCAACGCATGGGTGACTGGCATCTTGCGATGGGCGACCTGCCAATGGCTTCGAGTGCTTTTCAGAAGTCGTTCGAGATTGACGAGCGAGTGGCGAAGCAGGCTGTTAAAAATACCAACTACGCTCGCAACCTTTCGATTAGTTGCATAAACCTCGGGAACATGTCCCAAGTTCACGGCAAATTGCACAAAGCACAGGACTACTACCAAAGGTCGCTAGAGATTCGGAAACGACTTTCGGCGCATTCGCCGGAAAACGCCGAGTACGCAAGTGACTTGTCGAAAATCTACAGATATCTTGGGGACAATTCCCGCGAGTTAGGCAACTCGCAGCGAGCACATGACTACTGTCAAATGTCTGTCGATATATCTGAACGATTGTCGTCAAGCACTCCCGAAAACACCGAATTCGCGGTTGCCTTATCGAAAGGTCGTATAAGTCTTGGTCGCGCACTAATGAAGCAAAATGACATCGACGGAGCGCTATTCAACTTACAGCAGGCGTTGAAAATCTGTGAGCGTCTAGTTGCCCAAGTGCCCGGCTGCGCCGATTACGCACGTACTCTTTGGGAATCGCACTTACGCCTCGCCGAGACGGCCGAAGAGAACGGCAAATCCGCCGAGGCAAAACGCTGGTGGCAAGCAGCAAATGAGGGACTAAACGCAATGAAACGGCGCGGCATGTGCATTTGTTTTGAGGATCAAGAGTTAGTGGAGACCGTCGCGCAAAAAGCGGCTGTTTAGGACACTTGTTTTGTTTCGCTGTGGCGACCAGTATGAGAATTGGTGACGCCGATGTGCAATGGCTTGTTGCCACGTTAGAGGACGTTTCACTGATATGATCGCTTGTACGAGTTAGGAGCAAAGTATGCTGAAGCCTTATCCTCTCGTGTTGTTTTTCGTTGTCTTCCTTGCGTTGCCGCTGCTTGCTGACGACCGGCCAAACATCGTGTTTGTCTATACCGACGATCAGGCTCCCACGGCGATCGGCATCCACAACAAACAGTTGAAAACACCTCACATGGCCCGATTGTTCCGTGAAGGCGCACGGTTGGCGAACTCATTTGTCACTACACCCGTTTGCAGCCCATCACGAGCCAGTTTGATGTCGAGTCGTTATGGAACTGAATTGGGAATCACAGATTGGATCAATCCACGAAGCGAGGCGGATCACGGGCTCGATCCCAATATCGTGACCTGGCCGGAATTGCTCGCCAAAGCCGGATACACAAACGGGTTGGTTGGAAAGTGGCATCTCGGTACCGCCGATCGCTTCCATCCCACGAAAACAGGTTTTCAATACTTCATGGGGATTCGTAGTGGCGGAACCTCACCGAAGAATCCAACGCTGGAAATCGACGGGCAGACGCGAAAAGTCGAGGGATTTACACCAGACATTCTCACCGAACATGCCATCGACTTCCTACGACGAAATCGCAAAGGGCCGTTCCTGCTTTGCCTACATTTCCGGGCTCCGCACGCGGCCTGGCTGCCCGTGCGGGATGAGGATTGGGCACCATACGAAAAACTCGACGCACAGATTCCCAACCCTGATTTTCCGAATCTTGATGTCGCCAAGATCAAGCGAATGACACGAGAGTATTATGCCTGCGTGGCAGTGTTGATCGCAACCTGGGACGCTTGCTGGAGTCACTTGATGAAATGAAGCTAACAGAGAACACCGTGGTGATCTTCACAAGTGATCACGGCTACAACTTGGGCCACAATGGCGTCTGGTACAAGGGAAACGCACAATGGCAACTTACCAAGTCGCCCCAGCAAAAGTGGCCACACATCGGAGCGAAGCAGCGACCCAATCTATTTGACCAGTCACTTCGCGTTCCGACTGCCGTTCGTTGGCCTGCCGCTATCAAACCTGGAACGGTCGTCACGGAAACGGTTAGCAACCTCGACTGGTTTCCAACCCTTCTTGCTTTGGCCAATGTTGAAACTCCCAAAGACGTGGTAATTCGCGGTCACAACTTCCTGCCTTTGCTGCGTGGCGAGACCGTTAGGTGGGACAATGATCTCTATGCTGAATACAGTATGAAGCACGGAGCGCAGACGCACATGCGTGCCTGGCGTACGCCGAAGTGGAAACTCATGCTCGACTTTCACAACGAAGGTCGGGCCGAACTATACAACTTGGAGAATGACGTCGCTGAAACCACTAATCTGATGGACTCGAACGATCCCAAAATCCAGCAGGTGAAGAAGTTGTTGACAGACCGCATTACGCAACGGATGCGCGAGATTGGCGACCCTGTGTTTGTTTCCAAATAACAGATGAAGTGTTGGAGGAGCAGCGATGTTTTTGAA
>CAYFJO010000644.1:0-5283 GCA_964343305.1 uncultured Pirellulaceae bacterium
GTCCGTTGGAGTACAGCCGTTAGGCTGCAATGACAGGCTAAAGCCTGGACTCCAACAACTGGCGGCAGGGACATCTTCTACAAGAAGGCGAATTGACGTCGCAGTCGAGGGCCGAGACTAC
The DNA here is from genome assembly GCA_964343305.1 of uncultured Pirellulaceae bacterium. GTDB lineage: Bacteria > Planctomycetota > Planctomycetia > Pirellulales > Pirellulaceae > CAYFJO01. Next base: position 122 of record CAYFJO010000644.1, read on the forward strand.
TTGGGAGCCAGAATTGGCGTCAGTTTAAGATTTCGCAGCGCAGCTTTGGTGTGCCAGGTGGCGATGCCGAAGGGGCGGACTGGTTCTTGCTCCCACCAGATGGAAAGTTTGCGGTCTTTGGTATCGACGCCCAGGATTTCTTCTTTGTCGACCCACGCGGTGATGTTCTTGTCGGTGACTCGCAAGCGAATGTGGTACCACTGGTTCTTTTTGAATTCGACATAGCCGGTGGTTTCGTTTTCGACAGCCGACATGTTGTCGATGTTCGACAGTCCCGTCACGCCACCGCCCCAGCCGCCGATGATCAGCGAGCAATAAGACTTGCCGACAGGGAACGTCAAACCGCAGAAAAAGTCCTCGCCCTCGATGCGCTTGGCGTCCAGCGATACTTCGTAGTTGATCCGGGGCATTTTCTTTTGATAGGAAATACCGGTTGCCGGACGGCCTTTTTCCAGGATGATCTCGCCCTTGTTGACCGTCACCTTGCCGTGTTTTTCGAAATCGTACTTGGTGATGATCTTCCAGCCCTCGAGGTTCTTGCCATTGAAGAGCGAACCATCTTGCGGTTGCTTTGCTACTTTGGGTTCGTCCGCGACCGCAAAGCTAGCCAGACCCAGGAAGCAAATGGCGAAAACGATTCGTGAAAAAACCTGTTGCGTATGCATAATAACGTGTCCTTTCTGTATCTTCCTGTCCTCAATTTTTCTGTCTAGAAGTCGGCGGACAGAAAAATTGCGGACAGAAAAATCGTTTCCGGGTTTAACTTGTCGCCAGAAGTTGACCAAATTCATGGACGCCCGGCAGGTCGCCCTTGTCATTGAATTGCAGCGAACGGGGTTGGACCTTGATTTCCAAATCGTCGCGGTCGCGGGCTTCTTCCAGGTAGGCGACCGAGCATTCGACTTCGGCCACGTCCAATGTGTCGTGGATCCAAATGACGCGGGCGTTTGGCGGATCGATCAGGCCGATGCCAGGAAATACGTTGTCCAACAGTTCGGTGTCGTTGGGATAGTCGAGCGGGATCATCGCGGCGGGCGCGTGGCCGCCAGTCAGACAGTTGATTCGCGTGATGTTGATGTCGACTTGTTCGAGAACGCGCGCGTGGCAAAACTCGGACATGCCGATGCCAGTGGCGTTGCCGTGGGTGTCTTCGGTCAAACCGCGGACGACGATCTTTTTGACTTTCGGATATTCGTCGGGGGCGGCTTTGTGGTCGTAGTACTTGCGGCCGACAACGTTGGTGTCCATGCCGGAGCCGCTGATGTTCTTGCCGATCTCGTCGATGATCAAGATGTCGACTTCTTGGAAGGGCAGCTTCGGCATCCACTCACGGGCTTGGACGAGCAGTTCTTTTTCGCGGTCTTCGAATTCGTCGGGCGCGACGGCGGCGATCTGGGCGGTCTCGTCGTAGCCGTTTTCAACGATCGCCACGCCGGCGATAACGCCGCACCGCGACAGAACTTCGCGCGCGACGCTGCGAACGATTTGGCCAAAGCTGTAGTTCATGATCGCGCGGTGATAGATTTTTGCACCTTCGTGTTTGCCCAGGCCGATCAGCATCATCTTCATCAGGCCGCTTTCGATGTCGCCGACGAAACCCGTGTGTGGTTTGACTCGCCCACAAACGATGACATGGTCGGCTTCCGAGGCGTGCTTGTCGAAGTGAACAGGAAATCCTTCCTCGGCATCGCAGACGACGACCGTTTCCATGCTGGCGCGAATTTCGCAGCCGCAGAATTCTTCCGTCATGCCATACGCTTCAATCACTTTGCGCTGACCTTCCGCGGTTCCGCCGCCGTGGCTGCCCATCGATGGGACGAGGAATGGAACGCCACCGCATTGTTTGACGTGGTCGGCGATGCCTTTGACGATGATGTGGATGTTGGCAATGCCGCGGCTGCCGGCCGTGATGGCGACGGTTTCGCCGGGTTTGATCTTGTCGCCCAGCGAGAGGCGGGCGAGCTGCGATTCGACCTCGGCTGGGATGTCATCGACGCGCGGGCGTTCGAACGTCTGGCGAACGCGGAACATGAGGGGATAGTCGGTCATGGGTGGGACTTTGGTGGAATGGATGTTCTTGAACGCGGCTTGCCGTTAAACGATGATGCGATTCACATTGTAACAGCAATTACGCGGGCAAAATACCAGAATGCCGGGCCATCGACGTTTCCATTTGTTGCGGGACTGGTACACTGGAAGAACAGGGGATGAACGAGGAGTGGCTTCGTGTATTCGACGCAGGTTATCGGTTTCTACGTTGCAATTGTTGTCGGCTGTTGCGCAGCAAACGGTCTTTGTCAGGATCAAGCCAATTCTTCCAGCGGCGATGAAATCTCTGTGCAGTTCCGCAGCGAATTGCAGCGAGTCGCCGGAATCTGTGACCGTATCGGGTTGACGCGTGAAGCTGCCATCACTCGCAACTGGTTCGTTGAGCAATACGCCGGCAGGCAATTCGTGTTTCTGCCACGTGGCAGCGACTCCAACATTCTTCCCTACAAACCGAACGCGGACGTCAAGAATTGGTACGGCGCGTTTCGCAAGGTGCGCAATGCATACGCCGACAAACTGTACGAGCAGGCAAAAGAGGCGTTGGACGAGCACAAGCCCACGCTTGCTTTTCAAATGTTGCACGCTGTGCTTCGCGAGAATCAGGACCACGCGGCGGCTCGCAAAGCCCTTGCTTACATCGTCAGCAGTTTGCCACGCACAGCGATCGTCAAAACAATGAAGTTCGCCCACGATCGATTCGGCTGGCTGCCGCGAAAGCATTGGCGCATCGAGACCGAGTATTTTCAAATCAGCACCAATCACAGTCCTAAGGAAGCTGGCGAACTTGGTCGTCGGCTGGAGCAGCTACATATCGCATGGCGGCAATTATTCTTTTCGCACTGGAGCGACGAAGATGCGCTTGCGCATTGGATTGAGAATGGGGCGCCAAAACGGCTGAAGCGCGGAAGATTTCAAGTCGTCTTGTTCCGCGATCGTGCCGAGTATCAGGCAGCCATGGCCCGGTTTCATCCCGGTTCGGGCGAAACCGAAGGAATGTATCTCGACAAGATGCGTCAGGTTTGGCTGTACGCGGCCGACGATGTGGTCGCGCGTGAAACAGCTTTGCACGAAGTGACGCATCAGTTGTTTCACGAGACGGTTGAACCGGCGCGCGAAGTTGGGGACAGCGACAACTTTTGGATCATCGAAGGCATCGCCATGTACATGCAGTCGATGGCCGCACGCGAGGACTTCGCGACGATTGGCGGATTCGACGCGCGGCGATTGCAGTATGCCCGCTATTGGTACAAGAACAAGCGGTTCTACTTGCCGTTGGCCGACCTCGTATCTCTCGGACGCGAGCCATTACAGAAACATGAAGATATCCAACGACTCTATACCCAGTCGGCCGGGTTGACGCATTTTTTGATGACACATGACGGTGGGCGATATCGTGACGCGGTGATCGACTATTTGAGGCTGGTCTATGCGGGCGCACAAGAATTGGATTCGCTGGAGAAGCTCGCGGAGGTCGATTTCGCCGTGCTCGACCAGCAATATGAATCATCGCTGGCGGTCACCGACGATCACCTGTTGAAGCGTCTGAATCCACCGGAGTTTGTCACCATGCTGATGCTTGGCGGAACGAGTGTGACGGACAAGGGACTCGATGGACTGGCCGACTACACGCATCTTACGATGCTCGATGTGTCGGCGACCCGCGTGACCGATGACGGACTTGCCAGCCTGGTGAAGCTGAAAAACCTCGAAGATCTTTGGCTGACACAGTCGCTGGTAACCGATCGGGGGCTGGAACATCTTCGTGGCCTAAAGAAACTTGTTCGTTTGGAAGTTGAAGCGACAAAGATTACACCGCAGGGAATGGCCACGCTGAAAAGGTCGTTGCCGAAGTTGGAGTGAATATGCGACCGTGGGTTTTGTCCGAAACGAATTACGCGCACACGAAAGAGAACGCGTACGAAGTGGCCGTGCTGCCGTTTGGCGCGACGGAGCCACACAATCTTCATTTGCCTTATGGAATGGACACTTATGAAGGTACGTTGATTGGCGAGCGGATTTGCGAGGTTGCGCATGAACAGGGTGCCCGCGTCGTGTGCCTGCCGACGATTCCGTACGGCACGGAAACGAATATGCGTGAGATGCCGTTGGCCATCAACGTAAACCCTTCGACGCTGTACCAGTTTGTGACCGACATCATCGATTCGTTGGTCCAAAGTGGAATCCGCAAAGTGTTGTTGTTGAACAGCCACGGCGGAAACGAATTCAAGCCGCTACTGCGCGAACTTGTTGGCCAAACACCTGCTCACTTGTTTTTGTGCAATTGGTACGCGATCGTACGGGACGAGTACCACACGATTTTTGAAGATCCCGAAGACCACGCGGGCGAAATGGAAACGTCCTTCGCGCTGGCATACGTGCCGCAGCTTGTTGCGAAGAACGAAGATGGATCGCTCGTCGCTGACGAAGGGAGTCGACGGCCCATGCGATTCGAAGCACTGAACAAGGGCTGGGTTTCGATCGCAAGACCATGGCATTTGTTGACGACGAACACCGGATCAGGCAATCCTCACGCGGCAAGTTCCGAAAAGGGAGAGCGTTTGATGGATCTGCTGGTCAAGCGATTATCGACGTTTCTTGTCGAGTTGTCCGGCGCAGCGATTGACGAGACTTTTCCGTTTTGATTTCAATGTAAAACAATTGTCCCAATTGTTTCCTGAGCAATTGGGACAATTGCTCTACACTCGGTCGTTGACCGAATTTCTAGGCAGGGCTAAACTGATTTACTTGCGGCTTGGCTCGCAAACCATGGTGGATGTAGCTCAGTTGGTTAGAGCATCGGATTGTGGTTCCGAGGGTCGGGGGTTCGAATCCCCTCATCCACCCCTCTTCTTTTGAGGTTGTTTATTTGGAGGGAAGCGTCGTGTGTGATTACGAAATGCTTGACGTTTTCTACACGCTGGCGGGTATCGGAAGCGCGGCCGTTTCCATGTTTGTTGGGCCTAGTGATGTTCTTCGCGGGCGTGGCCATTGATGGGCTGCGCTGTGCGGAATGGATGGAGAAGCACCTCTTGTGCCAAACAGCCGACCAAGCACACTGGGCTCCTTGAACACAGAATTTGAGCTTCGGCTGCCCGTCTTCGCTTCCAAGCGGC
>CAYFJO010000645.1:0-5279 GCA_964343305.1 uncultured Pirellulaceae bacterium
GTTGTTTGTAGTATTCGTCGGCCGACTGCATCGCTTCGGCAAGCAACTGTTCGGCGCGCTGGTCAGTGTTGTTCATGGCGTTTCCTTTTCTTGGCCAATTGAAGCGTGCTATAGGTTACAATCACCGGACTCGTACAGGCAATCGATTCCATCAGCACCAGGTACATCGTAAAGGATTTTTGGTATGATAACCCGTCATCTTCTCGCCATGGTGTTCATCTCGTGTATGGGACTCACTTCTTGTGACGTGCCTCGGGATGGCCGGTCCTCTGTATCCATAGAAAACCAAAATCGATCCGCCGCTCACAACAACCGAGGTTTTGAACTCTACGAGAGCGGTCAATACCAGCGGGCCGTTGAAGAGTGTACGAAAGCGATCGGTCTTGACCCCACCTCCTCCGCGGCTTTTAACAATCGCGGTCTCGCATTGGGCGAGTTGGGAGAGTATGACAAAGCACTGGCCGATTTTCAGAGATCTTTGGAATTGGAACCTGACGCTCTCGTGTATCACAATCGTGGGCAAGTCTGGGCCGATCAACGTGAATTTGTCCAAGCGATCGCCGACTTCGACGAAGCCCTTCGCCTTGATCCAAAAATGATCGAAGTCTGGGTTCATCGCGGCAGGAGTTGGCATGGAGAAGGGGAATTGGACAAAGCGATGGCCGATCTCGACCAGGCGATCAAGCTCAATCCAAATTTGGCTGAGGCTTATCGCGAGCGCGGTTATGTTTGGGAAGCCAAGGAGAACATGGAAAACGCAATCCGCGACTACAACTCCGCGGTTCAGTTGGGAGAAGATCCGACGTCATATTTTTATCGCGCCGATGCCTATCACACGATTGACGAGCTTGACAAGGCGATCGCCGATTTCAACAAGGCGATCGAACTCGACTCCGAATATGCGGAAGCTTTGGGCGGCCGAGCGCTGGTTTGGATTGAGAAGGAGGCTTATCAAAAAGCGATCGATGATTTTGACAGGGCGATTGCGATTATTCCAAACATGGCGGATTACTACAGTTTCCGCGCTGATGCGTGGTATGAATTGGACGACTATCCGAAGGCGATCGCAGACTACAACAAATCCTTGGAGCTGGATCCGGACAACCCCAGTGATTTCAATAATCGTGGTCTAGCGTGGCTCGGCAGCGAGAACACCAAGAATGCAATTGCCGATTTCACCAAGGCACTCGAACTGGACGAAGATGCCGTCACCTACGAAAACCGAGGCGACGCCTATATTGAAACGGAGGAATTCGCAAAGGCCATTTCGGATTATTCCTCGGCAATTGAATTAGAATCCAGCAATTCCGGACTCTATCGGTCCCGCGCGGAGGCATTTGCAAAGAACGGCCAACAAGACAAAGCGGACGCCGACCTTGCGACGGCCAAGAAGTTGGATGATGAGCAATAGCGACGCGGCCGAGGTGCGAATTGGCGAGACGCGGGTGGGCAAGGGAGTCTTTGCCCGCCGAAGTTACCCGATTTGCGCGGCGATCGGCGAGATCACAGGCGAGATCATTGACGACGCGACCTACGTCTCGGAATATTGCTTCGACATCGGCGATGGCCTGCAGCTGGACCCCGCCGCCCCGTTTCGGTTTCTGAATCACAGTTGCGAACCGAATTGCGAATTTGACTATTTCATCGACAGCGAGCAACTCGACGACCGCCACCGGATGCGCGTGTTTCTGTTTGCTCTACGAAACATCCATCCGGGCGAAGAGTTGACGATCGACTACAACTGGTCCGCCACCGATGCGATTCCGTGCCGCTGCCAAGCTCCGTCGTGCCGCGGCTGGGTCGTGGGTCTCAATTCGATGCATGAACTGGAAAACCAATAGGTTCTGGTGAACCAAGACATGCGGAGTAGGCCGTCTGTCTGCACGTAAAGAAGATGCATTGACTTTTTGCCAAGCCTGAGCGATTCAGTTAATCTGATGCCAATGATGAACACTTTTCAACCAAAGAGCCCCAGATGAAAATCAAATCACTCAAACTTCATCCGGTCGCGGTCGAACGACAGTACGGAACGGTCATTGCCAAAGAAGGTGGCGTCGCAAATCGAACTGTGAAGAAGTCATTGTTCCTGTTCACGGAGCTGACGACCGACAACGGGTTGACTGGCTGGGGCGAGGTGTCCGACATCGAGCCGGATGAGTTTCCGAAAGACGTGGCGGAATATGCGGACATGCTGGCAGCGTTCACTGTCGGACGCGATCCGTTCGACATTCAAACGCTGCACCATGATGTGCGCGAGCATTTCGACGTCGAGAACAGTTCGCTGGCGAAGTACACCGAGTGCGCGCTGGACATGGCGATGTATGACCTGCAGGGCAAAGCGACCGGGCGGCCAGTTTATGATCTGTTGGGTGGTGCCGTGCGAAAGGATGTTGTCATCTCTTGGGTGGCCTACATTCGCGAAGAGTTGGATTTGATTCGAGACGAGATCCGTGAGAAGTGTGAACAAGGCTTTCGTGCGTTCAAATTGAAAGTCGGTGTGGACATCGACCTGGACGAACAGCGGCTTGCCGTGGCACGCGAAGTAGCAGGCAAGGACGTGAGTTTCAAAGTGGATGCCAACGAAGGCTGGTCCGTTGACAACGCTGCGAAGAATATTCGCCGGCTGGACAAATACAATTTGGCGGGAGTCGAAACGCCAGTGCCTCGCGACAACCCGGCGGACATCGCCGCCGTTCGCAAGCAGGTTGACGTGCCGATTCTCGAACACGTTCACGACCTGGAGTATGGTTTAGCGCTGGTCAAGGCCGATGCCGTCGACGTGTTCAACATCGCGACGACAGGGACGGGCGGACTTTGGAATGCCCGGCAAGTTGTCGCGTTGGCGGACGCTGCCGGAGTTGGCGTGTTGCTGGGCAGCACTGTCGAGATGGGACCGGGAACGTTGGCGCAACTTCATTTGGCGGCCACGATCCGCAATCTAACTTTGCCCAGCGATCTGATCGGACCAGGAATGTATCGGCACGACGTGTTAGAAAAATCGCTCGAATACCAAAAGGGAAAATTGCTCGTGCCCAAGGGAATCGGTTTGGGCGGCGAGATCGCTCCCCAGCGAATGCGCCAGTTGGCATTTTGATGTAAGACGGATTGCTAATCTGTCCAACGGGGATTTTGCTTGACGAAATGCGATCGGCGAGTAGTATGAAACTCGTCGCACAATTGTATTCTTTCCTTACATTCAGGTGAAACCATGTCGCGCCGTTCATTGATATCTTCTATTGTTCTTGCTGTTTTCGTATCGTTCGGTTGTCCACAAGCCCGCTCGGAAATTAACGATGCGCAGACCGATGAACTGATCGAAATCTTAGATCAGATCTTTGACGACGGCGCGGGTTCTCTGAGCGAAGAGCAACTCAATCGATTGGAAGAACTATTGGCGTTGATCGATCCTGACGTGGTGGGTCCAACGCTGCGTACGTTGCGACAGCAGATCATTGATGTGTTGGGCAACCCACTGGGACTGCCGATGGACTTGGTGATCCCCGTCAAAGACAACATCGTTCCGGTATCCATTAACCAGGGAATGCAGATGCCGCCCATGATGATGCCGCCAAGGGACTGCAATGATGGTTTTTGCTGTGACGGTTTCTGTTACGATCCCGCTTAGTCGTTGGAATCGATAACATCGCGCCGCGCCGCCGCTATATCTGGCTCGACTATGTTTCGTCGATGCGACAAGAAGTGGCCGAATTCTTTGACCGGGTGATTCCACCTGTGCGGGACAATGCAATTATCTTCCCGCCAACTGAATCGGTTGTATTTGTGAATAGGGCGGACCAGAACATTCTTTTGACAGTCGACAATCGCGTACGACAATGAGTGTAAGCACCCGTGTACCCGGCCCGGGTGATTTTCGTTTCATCTTCAAAGGATGCTTGCTCCATGGATTGGAAATGCCTTGGCCCGCGCACGACGTGGTTAGCGACGTTGGGAATTGTAGTCGTTTGTCATTTGTCTTCAGCGCTGGCGTTCGGCCAAGAAGACGGAATACCAGACAAATTGCGCGACAAACTCCAGCGATTGTGGGACGAACAAGCTCCCGCTTCACTTGGTCAAGGTCGACCGGCCGACGCCGAAGAGCTGTACTAGCGGTTGTACGAACTGGATCCAGAAAATCCCGACTATATCGCGGGACTTGGCATGTCACTGGCTCGTCAAAAGCGGATTGACGAAGCACTGGATCTGCTCATCCCCGCGTCGAAACAATATCCTCGCCATGCGGGCATCGCATCGGCACGTGGACAAGCGTACTTTTTTGCCCGCAAGACTCAGTCCGCCATGCGATGGCTCGAGCGGGCCGAGTCGCTCAACCACCGGCAGGACGATGTGGGACTCTTTCTTGGATCGTCCTATCTGCGATGTGAATTGCCGATGCTGGCCCTTGATACATTCTGGTGCAGTCCGACATCGGGTCAGGCGATGCAGTGGAGCCGAGACCTGGCGATCGGCGCCTCGTACGCACAACTTGGTTTGCAATGTGAAGCCGCGGGCTATTTCAATCGCATTAAACGCATCGGTTCGGAAACGTTCGTCCAAGAAGCCCGCATGATGCACCGGCGGATGAACCGTCAGTGGTTCGGCCGCGACTACCTGCGAGCGTCGGTCGAAGTGGGCCAACGATACGACAACAATCCGGCGGTGTTTCCCGCGACCAACTTGGCTGGGACGTTCGTCGCAGGCACACCATCCGCGGGAAATGTTGTGCGTGCCGACATGGCTTACGACATCTTGCGCCAATACAACCGTGAATGGACCGTTGGTGCGTCGATGTATCATACGACGAACTACAAGATTCACGCGTTTGATCTTGTCGATACGGCGGCGTTCATCAATTTTCGCCGTCGCGAGTTGCTGTGGTGCATGCCACACGTATTGAACACGCGGTTTGAGGTCGACCACCTGACCTTGGGCAGTGAAGATTTCTTGACTCGCATGCGATTGACTCCGATGATCACACGCATGCAAAACGACTGGGAATCACTGTCGCTGCTTGCGCGGATCACAAACTGTGATTTCCAGGGACAAGGGCCGCTCAACGCCTCGCCGTTCGACCAGGATGGGGCGAACCTCGCTGCGGGGATTTACAAGGAATACAAATGTCTGCCGTGTCGCAATTTGACGCTGCTGTTTGGCTACGAATACGATCACCAGTTTAGCCAAGGCAGCAACTTCGATTTCACCGGCCACAAGGCTCGGCTGGGCGTGGACTGGAAAGACTTGCCTTTTTGCCTGACGCTGCGAACGCAGGCCGGCATCTATTG
>CAYFJO010000646.1:0-5236 GCA_964343305.1 uncultured Pirellulaceae bacterium
GGTCAACGAACGTAATGTAGAGGAGGATCTCGTCGAGGTCGGACTCAGCGATTGGCGTCCAAACCACGCCCGCCATTATTCTACGATTCCTTCCTTTGCCAATCGGTCACGGAGTCGAGCAAGTACTGCGTCATCATCAAGGGGTTTGGACAATCCCGATTGACTCTGGTGTACCGCAATTTGATTGCGCTCGTTCCAGTGAATGAGCTTGTCCTGTTCAACTTGATCGAGCGCATCCATGGCTTCGCGGAGTACATCGTCCGTGGTTTGATGCCCGCCCTTGGACATGCGACCTTTGAGGCGTTCTTCGATATCAGGCGGGATGTGATAGATCATCACCTGATGATACCATCGGCTCGGTTGCACTGTCGATGCCTTTACCAAATCGGAGGCAGGACTCCATGATCCAGCGCTTTTCGTTACTTGTGAACCTAGTCCAAGTTGGTTTCGATTTCGGTTTTCGTCAGAGCATCAGACGGGCAACCATCTTCAGGAACTTCGACGTTGGCGGTCCAGAGAATGGCGTTGAGCATGACTTTGCGAAAATCGTCGTGTCGCCAACTGTCGTGATTGTGCGCGCCGGTGAAACCGAATCCGCGTCCACCGCCTGGTCGCTCATACGCCCATGCGACATGTTGCCTTTCACCGGCTGCGACGGCTTTGCGAACGGTTGGGTTTCCGCTGCGAGCGCCATCCTTGCGGCGCAACGTTTCCGGTCCAGGTAGATCGGAAAGAATTGGTGTAACACCCTTGAGTCCGTCGACGAAACGCATGTGATAGTACCATTCATCGTTTACGCTGAAGGGTCTCACTCCGTTGCAAATTGGATGTTTGGGCAGCTCTTTGAAGTTCGCCGTCCAATGCGGATTTACGGACCAATCCAGATCGCAGAACCCGCCCATCCACTCGAGAAATTTCTCGCCCGGCTTTCCTTTTTCGGCTTCGGTCGCCCAGTGGATCATCACGACTCCCGTTCCCTTTTTCATCAACTTGTCGAACTCGTCCAAATGCTTGTTCAACACGTGACCTCGGTGCCCTGTGCAAAAGATGACAACCGTGGCCGCGTCGTCCAAGATGGTCGTGTCCTCTGGGTAGCCGTAGTGCGGCACCAGGACCGCATTCACATTGAGTCCCGAATGGTTGAGCGCCTTGGCAAGGATCATGTTGCCGGCGCGATGTTCATGCTTCAACCGTCCGTGGCTGGGCGTGCCGGAGATGAAGACGATCTTCGCTTTGTCAGCGCGGCGAGTGTCGTCGGCTTGAGTCGGGCTGATGAGGTAAGCACCCAGAAAAGTTGCCAGGCATAGAAGTGTTCTCATGATGGATGTTCTTTGTGTGAGGGGGCGAAGTCAGACAGGTTGTTTGCATCGTTAAGGACCTGCGAAAAACGGGCGCGTTTCATTGTAGCCGGATCCGCAAGACCTTGCTTTACCCATGTCTCACCGTTGGGCTTGGCCGGCGGTGAGATGTTTGCCTCTCCCTCTGGCCTCTCTGGCCACTGTTCCGTCGTTGATCGATGAGGCCGATTGTGTGATAATGGGTAATATCCGCTTGCATTGTCCCACCTGTTGCCACAAGACCCAAAAAACTCGGCATCCCAAAGACCGCCTCTGAGTTCTGTTCCATGAAGATCCGCGCATCTGAAACGATCCTTCCGACGCTGGTGTCGGTTGCTGGAATCGTGTTGATCGTGCTCTGGGTCCAGACTGGGCCGCCCGGCGATCTGGAACCTCGCGCGCCTGGGCGTGATGGGACGGAGCTTGAAAATGCTGAAGATACAGTTCCCGTCGTAGCGGGCGAGCCAATCGCTGGTGATGGAACGCCGTCAGACGTTTCGGGTGAGTGGCCTGCGTTTCGCGGTGTCAACGGCGACTGCATTTCAACGGACATGACGCCGTTGGCGCGATCTTGGCCGCCCGAGGGTCCGCCGGTGCTTTGGTCCATCGAAGTCGGAGAAGGTTACGCAGGTCCCATCATCAGCAACGGCCGCGTCTACCTGTTGGATTATGACAAGGAAGCTGAGGCCGACACGCTGCGCTGTCTGTCACTTGATGATGGCCGCGAGATCTGGCGGAACAGTTATCCGATTGTGGTTGCCTTTCACCACGGCATGACCCGCACCGTGCCGGTGATCGTTGGCGACTATGTGATCACGATCGGACCGCGCTGCCACCTGGCCTGCTGGGATGCCGAGACGGGAAAATGTCATTGGCTGATCGATCTCGTTCGGGATCATGGCACTCGCGTGCCGGAATGGTACACGGGACAGTGTCCGCTGGTGGACCAGGACCGCTTGATTGTTGCTCCGTGTGGCGATTCGCTGCTGATGGCGATCGACTACAAAACGGGCGAAGTGATTTGGGAGACGCCGAATCCGCGCGGCTGGAACATGACCCACGTCTCCGTCGTTCCGATGGAGTTTCAAGGGCGACGGACTTACGTCTATTGTGCCAGTGGCGGTGTGGCAGGCGTTGCGGCCGACGACGGGTCGCTGCTTTGGGAGACCACCGCCTGGAAGGAGATCAACGCGACCAGCCCCTCGCCGGTGATCCTGCCAGAGGACAGAATTTTCCTCTCGCGGGGTTATGGTTCGGGAAGCTTGATGCTGCAACTGGTCCAGACCGACACAGGGATCGAAGCCAAGTCCCTGTTTGAGCTTCGCCCCCCGCAATTCAGTTCGGAACAGCAGACGCCCATCTTTCGAGATGGCCACCTCTATGGCATTCGGAAGATCGGGTCCAAGACAATGGTTTGTCTGGACCTGGATGGCAATGAGATCTGGGACAGCGGCGGCGATCGCTTCGGTCTGGGACCGTACATGTTCGCCAACGACTTGCTGTTGATCCTGGACGACCACGCCGTGCTTACATTAGCCGAGGCGACACCGGCTGGTTACAAACGTTTGGCGCAACACGCGGTGTTGCCCGATGGCCACGATGCTTGGGGCCCGCTGGCGATGGTCGCGGGCCGATTAATCGTCCGCGATATGACGCGGATGGTTTGCCTTAACATCGCTCAGAAGAAGTAGTTAGAGTTTTTCCTGTGCGATGTTCTCCCTGGAATATCTGTTCAAAGTGCTATTTGTACAATATTTGATGGTGTAAAATGCGAAAAAGCGTACAATGTTCACTTTGGACCAGTTGGCGGTCCACAATCGGACTAACGCGGATCGCGTTTCAGGCCCGACCTGGTAGAAGGGAACTACATGAGAATTCCCGCTGAGACTCGTGGAATGCTGATCACTGCGATCGTGGCGGTTGCGGTCGGCGTGGCGTGCTATGCGATCGTCAGAAATGATCCGTTTGCCGATCGTGTCAGCGGGCAGTTTGGTCTGGACTTGTCGAGTCTGTACGAGGTCGATCCGAACCTGATCCAGTTTGAGCAGACGAGTGAGATCGCCGTGTCGCTGGACGCACTTCGTGCACTGGCCGTCGGTCCCGCCGACAAGATCTACGTCGCCGGCGATCAGGCTGTCCGCGTTTTCTCCGCCGCTGGTGGTGAAGTGGCGGTGATTGCGACGGAAGGCAAACCAAGTTGCCTGGCGGTTGGGGGAGATGATCATGCGAATCCCGGTCGGATTTACGTTGGCACGGGCAAAAGAATTGAACTATTCGATCCGGCCGGAAAACCGGCCGGGAGTTGGGATGTGCCCGGCGAAAATGTGATTCTCACTTCGATCGCCGTGGCCAAGAGCGATGTGCTTGTGGCCGACGCCGGCAACCGCATTGTTTTGCAATACGACACAACTGGCCAGGTTGTCGGAAAGATCGGAGCACCCGTGGCGGACCGGGAAACGCGCACATTCAACATTCCCAGTTCCTACTTCGACATCGCTATCTCTACGGACGGATTGCTGCACGTGGCGAACCCAGGCGTGCTGCGAATCGAGACCTACACGTTCGATGGCCAGTTGGAAGTTCGCTGGGGCGAGGCTGGTTCCGGGATCGAAGACTTTTTCGGTTGTTGTAATCCGAGCCAATTCGCCGTGCTTCCGAGCGGCGAGATCGTTACGTCGGAAAAGGGTGTGCCGCGGGTGAAGGTGTACAGCGAGTTTGGGGAGTTCCAGTGCGTTGTGGCGGGGCCTCAACAGTTGGACGTTGCCCAGTCGGAACTTGGCGATCCGCGTGCGGTGCAAGCCAAAGCCGTTTTTGACGTGGCCAGCGACAGCCAAGGCCGCGTGTTAGTGTTAGATCCACGGAAGAAGATCGTGCGGATCTTCACCCGTTCAGCCACGACTCAGCCAACATCCGAAACCAAAACAGAAGATAACAACAAATGAAAAACGCTAAAGAAGAAAAAACCGAACGTCGCCAATGGCTGGTTCGTCTTGGTCGACACATCATCTTGGGCGGGATTTCCATATTGTCTCTGAACCTGGTGATGCGCAGCGTCAACGCCGGATGCGTCCGTCCAAAATCGCCTTGTCAGAGTTGTGGTGTTTTTGCGCGCTGCGGACTTCCTCGTGCCGAAGAGAGTAGAAAATCAAAACGTGAGAGGAGAACATGATGGACGCAGAACAGGACCGTCGCGGTTTCCTCATCGATGGGTTGCGCGTGGTTGGCGTTGTGGCCACGGGAACGTTGGGCGGCTTTCTGGCTGGCCGACGAGGAAATGCCAGCGAGAACCGTTGGCAGATTGACCCCGACAAATGTGTCGCTTGCGGCAATTGCGCCACGTACTGTGTGCTGGACGAATCGGCCGTCAAGTGCGTCCAGTGTTTCGACATGTGCGGCTATTGCAATCGTTGCACGGGCTACTACACGCTCGACGGCCTCGACAGCCGAGACACGGCCGCCGAAGACTTGCTCTGTCCCACCGAAGCTGTCATTCGCACATTCGTCGAAGGGAAGGCGGGCCAAAATTTCTACGAATACACGATCGACACCGAGGCGTGTATTGGCTGCGCCATGTGCGTCAAGGGATGCGCCCTGATGAACGGGTCGCTTTATCTGCAAGTCATGCACGATCGCTGCGTCAATTGCAACGAATGCGCCATCGCGGTTGCGTGTCCCAGCGACGCGTTCTTGCAAGTCCCGTCGGACAAGCCGTACCGGATGAAGCGGGCGGTGGTCGGTGTAATTCAGCAAAAAGCGAACACTTCGGACGAAGCAGCACAGAAACTGATTGATCGTGTGAATACGGATGAATAGAAGCAGACACCAAGCGAAGTTGCCAGTACGGGTGGCTGGGGTCGAGCGCAGCGAGCCCCCAGTGATCCGGACGCCAGTTCTGGGGG
>CAYFJO010000647.1:0-5224 GCA_964343305.1 uncultured Pirellulaceae bacterium
TGTTTTTTGACAGCATGAAGCCCCGTCTTTCTTTTCATCAAAAGTTTCGAGAGCCGCTGCTTCTGGCGGCCAGAACGCTGCTGCTCTTGTTTCTGCTGCTCGCCCTGGCGCGCCTGTCGGTTCCAGAAATGGGGAACGTCCTGGGTTTGAGTGGCCAGCAAGCGGTTGTGATTGTCGTCGATAACTCCAGCTCGATGGTTGGAGAGGTCGAGGGTAGTGATCGAACCAAGTTAAATGTGGCCCTGGAGGGCGCACGCGCACTGCTGAAGAATATGGATCCTCGCGGCAAAGCAGCGATCGTGTTGCTGGTGCCCGACACGAGTGGCGACCGATTTGGAGGCATGACCGCCGACAAAGATACGCTGCTGAGCTTTCTCCAGTCGATCCAGGCCACGGAGGCGACTGGGAATTCGTCCAAAGCGATGCTACGGGCGACGGCGTTGCTCAAGGAAGTGTCACCTGGCGGGGGTGGTTCAATGCATGTGTTTACCGACCTCCAGGAAGCGGAGTGGAAGAATCCTGTCCTGGCGGCAAATGATGTGGAAGGCGGGGCGCGCGTGTTCGTGCATCGCGTCCCCAGCGCCGAACCCACTTTGCCGAATATCTGTTTGCTCAGAGCAACCGTATCATCTCGCAGGATTCTGCCGAATCAGCCGTATTCATTGGAGGTCTTGCTGCGGAATGACGGTGCCAAAGATTTTCAGGTCCGCGTCAATCGCAGAGATTCTGAGCATACCGTTGCGGAGACCATTAATGTCGATGTCGCTGCCGGCGCACAGAAACTTGTGAAGTTGCCGCTGCAGCCGAAAGTTCCGGGCCGTCATTGGGTCCGCATTTGGATTGAAGGGGATGGATTTGAAGGCGATAACCGCGTGTTTGTCCCGTACATTTGCGAGCGAAAAGGGGACATTTATTTTCTCGGCGAGCGAGCGAGCGGCACGTTCGGTCTACTTCCACTTGCCCTCTCGCCCAGTGGCGATGGCCGTTTAACTTCCTTAGTGCCGAGTTTTTTGCCCCGCGACACCATTAAAAGTCGGTTGCAGGAGAAGACGCCGATGCTGGTTGTCTTGACCTGGGCGGATGCCTCAACGTTGGACGCGGAAACGAGCGACCTTTTGGAGCAATACACGCAGCAGGGTGGAAACATTCTGGTACTACCGGCAGTCGATGCCCGTGAATCGGCCGGCCAAGCACCCGCCTGGCTGGGAGCAAAACTAGAGCCCTTGAAATCGTTACCGATCAGCGTGCCGTTACGCGTCGCCGATCAGTCGTCACCATTCTGGTCTGACATCCGCGGGCTCGACGGACGAGTTCGCATCGGTACTGCTTTTGTCAAACAATACTTTCCGATTACGTTCACGCAAGATGCCGGCTACGTTCCTTTACTGAGTGCCAATGAAGACCTCGGCCTGTTGGCGATTCGCAAACACGGAAAAGGTCAGATTGTTGTCAGCGGCGTGGCCTTCGGTCGTACGGGTACCTGGAGTACGTTGCCGAGACAAAAGACCTTTCTAGTGCTGGCTCAGCCGATGGCTTTGGGTGCTGTATCTAGCTTGGCGAACGAAAGTCTGTCGATTGTCGCAGGCCAGTCGGCACGTTTGCTGCCCGGTGAAGGAACAGAGATGTCGATCACGACACTGCTAGGTGATCAGGTCGACTGGTCTGGATTAAAAGACCAGTCTCCGACCATGGTGCGTGGAGGCGCTTACATCGCCACCTTAGGGAACCGTGAGACCTGTTTGGCGGTTCTGCCGTCTGAGTTGGAGGGGCACAGTGCCTTTATCGAAGGCTCGGAAATCGGCGCGTTAGAAGGCATCCCCCACGGAGTTAGTATTCTCTCCGACGAAGATGACTTCCGCGACGACTTGGAACAATCACTGGCGGGCACTGGTTTATATCTACCGTTTCTATTGTTGGCCCTGGCATTTTTGATGGCCGAAGGATTGCTGGGATCGCCAGCGAAAAAATGGAAGGACAACACCAAGGACGCAGCTGAAGAGCAGCCTTGGGTGACGTCTACGGAATCTGCTGGGGAGATCGCTTGATGTCAGGCATGCTTATATGGAAGCCGCACCTTGGCACGCTGGCAAACAGTTTCATCATCCTAGCGTTGATGGGCTGGTTATGTCTGCTGTGGTACAGGTACCGGTCGCGTTACGCGGTATCGAGGACCTTGCAGCTGCTGGCTCCGAAAGTGCTCTTTACGATTCTTGCGATTGTCGCATTGATGGATCCAGCCTGGCGGAATGTAAAGCCAACGGATGATTCTCAAAAAGTCGCTGTCATCAGCGACATTTCCACCTCGATGGATGTGGAAGACGATGGGTCGGATTCTCGCACCGCGCGTGCCCTGAAGATTGGCAAGGCCATTCAAGGCGAACTCAAAGGCATCGCCAGCGTGGAGAGTTTCCAGTTCGATATCGACATCCTGGCAACAAAAGATGATCCGGCCATCGCTACAGCCGCGGGCACACGCAATACGGATTTGGGGCGGACAGTGGTTTCTCTTTCGGAAAAGCCGGACCTGTCGGATTGCAAGGCAGTTGTTCTGGTCACCGACGGGGGTGACGAAGTGATCCGTAGCGAGCGGCTTCCCGGAGTCCCCATTTATATCCTCGGCGTCGGAACGGAGCCCTCGACCTGGGATGATTTGGAGATCAGTAATACGGATATCCCTGAAGAAGTGGAGCTGGACACACCGTTCAAGGTTTCTGCAGACATTGTCGTACACAGTGCCTCTAACGCGTTTGCCAACAGAACCGCGGATGTCGATGTGCAGATCGAGCGGCGCGTCGCTGGCCAGTACCAACAATTGAGCGCCGTGACGGTGGACCCTCGCAAAAACAATGGGCGGGTGGAGTTCGATCTTCCTGCCGAGGAGACCGAGGACGTCTACAACTATCGGTTGTCGGTCAAAAATGTGGATGGCGAAATGACTGCGCTGAATAACACGCGTGAGTTTGCCGTGGACGTCCGCGAGAAGAGTATCAACGTTCTGTTGTATGGCAATATGCTGGACTGGAATTTTGCGATGCTCAAGCGGGAACTCAACGAGGATGAAATGATCAAGCTGACCTCGGTTTACCGAAAAAATGCAGAGGTGTTTCTGATTGATGGCGCACGACTGGACGGGGACGAGGTGTTCTCGCGAGGGTTTCCCGCGGATGAAGCGGTACTGGACCTGTATACCTGCATTGTCCTCGGATCGTTCCCTGCGGACTTTATCAGCCCTGAGTCTTTCGACGCGCTGCAGAAGTACGTTGAGGATGGCGGCAGCCTGATTCTGCTTGGCGGTCCCAAGTCCTTTGATAAAGGCGGCTACTACAAAACGGCCCTGGCGCCACTGATTCCCTGGAAGCAAAGCAACGCCCCCCGCGGAATCAGCTCGGGACAATTCCCCGTCGTTATCCCTCCGGAAGGTTCGGGGCATGGATTGTCTTCCGCCACCGCGGCGATCTTGAAAGACGTGACAAGCCCGGTGTTCTATTCGGTGAATAAAGTAGGGGAGCGCCGCAGCGGTGCACTCAGCCTGATGAATGCTTCGGTCGGCGCTCAGATCGTACCCATTGTTGCCCTGCAACCTTATGGCAAAGGCCAAACCCTGGGCGTGGCTACCGATACGCTCTGGAGATGGTCGCGCATGGAGGGCGATATTTCTGGCGCCTTCGCGCAGTTCTGGAGAGATTCCATTCGGTACATGGCCGGCGAGATTGAGGGCGGCCGATTCCTGACCGTCGGCTGGGATCGCAAGCGATACCGCCCCAGTGAAGAAGCCCACGCGGAGATTGGCGTTGTTGGGCGTTATGCAGAAGGCGAAGTGCATCTGAAGGGATCGGTCGAACATGAGGGGACCACCCAGGAACTTTCGATCGTACTCACCGATGGCAATGACTTTCAGACCAAAGTGTTTTTCCCTGGTCGCGGCGACTACAAGATCAAACTCGTGGCGACCCTCGCCGGTGAACCGCTGGATTCTTATGAGCGCGTCCTACGTGTGGGATCGAATGTCAGCGAGGGCGCGGACCTCGCGGTGGATCATCCGTTCCTCGAGAACCTGGCCGCACGCTGTGGTGGAAATTATCAACGGGAAGCCGACACCGGGCAACTGATCGAACGTCTCAAGGCGATGCTGATGACCAGCGCGGATCCGCATGACACGCCGCTAGTGAGGGAGCCCGCTCTGTTCGGCGTGCTGCCAATTTTTATCCTGCTCGTGATGGGCGTTCTGCTTTGGGAATGGGTCCTTCGTAGACGTATGAATATCGTTTGAGCCCACGATAAAAAGAGTTGAGCATGAAAACTAAAATCAACATAACGCTACTCATCGCGATGTTCGCTTTGCTGCCAGCACGACTGTCGGCACAAGACACGGCGGACAAGAGACACGCGCTGGTCTATATGTCGGACGGGACGCAGTACGAGGGGATTGTGCAGCTAACTCCGGGGATAGATTTCAGGATGACGAAGTTGCCGGGAGACGAAACGACCACCACCGTGGATGTCGAAAACATCCGAGCGAAAACCAAAGTCTTCACGTTCAATTTTGACGTCGTCAAAGAAATGACGTTCTCGCCCAACAGCGAGGAGTACCTGAAAAAGTACAAGATCCTCAACATCAGCAACAAGGATGCTGGAATCGAAAAGGTGAGATTCGGGGAACCCTATCCCGTTTTGAAGCCCAAGTGCACCGTGGTCTTCAATAGCGGAGAGACGGTGACCGGTATTGTGGACACGCGAGTCATGTACGCGCGGCTTGTAGAACCCGACACCGGCTTCGTGACGGAGACCAAGAAGTTTGTGATGCGGTCGAAATATTCGGGCGAGCCGGGCCAGGGTATGGACGATCTGGTACATGTCAAACGGATCAAAATGCTGGACGAGGGTCAGCAGTTTGCTCGCAACATGGAAGTCGACTTTCGTTCGTTCAAATTTGATTCGGCCAGCGAAGTACAGGCGCTGACGCAACGCACGCTTTCGAAGATGGTCGTCCAAAAGGATGCAGCGGACACCAAGATCGGGGTCCATTCAACGCTGGGTGAAAACGTCTTCCTGGCGGCTCAGGTCGATGGCAAGTGGGTGGCTGGCTGGCCCGCGGAAGGAACCAAACGCACGGACCTTTTCAAATCCGTCGAAACCGAGTTGCTCAAAGTTCAGGACTACTACACCGAAAAGAAACTGCTGGGCATTATCTCCGAGGATCGCGACAGGAAAATCACCGCCCTGG
>CAYFJO010000648.1:0-5221 GCA_964343305.1 uncultured Pirellulaceae bacterium
TGGCCACGACGACGATCTGATGTCCGCCTGGCTAGAAGCTGGCACGCGCCGCACGATGGGTTGATTCTAGATTCAGTGTGCGTCAACGCGCACTAGTGTTCCGTTTTCGCACTCACCGAATCCACTAGGTCTAGGTGGTCTATGCTTCGATTCCCCGTTTCTGTTGACGATGACACAATATCCTTCTGGCGCGAATTGTCCGGAGAACTTTCACTCGCAACAAATGCAGAGGAGCAACCATGTGGTGGCTTTTTAAACGACATCTGATCAAGAAGAAAGACGCACCCCATTTGCGTGGAGCCGCGAATCGCCGATTCGATCGTCGAAGGTTGAGCGTTGAGCCACTTGAAGACCGTACGTTGTTAGCGGTCGCCGTGGGCGACATCCTGGTTGCCGACTCAGGGGTGCCGGGAGTCGTCCAAGTGAACCCGACCACGGGCGCGCAATCGACACTCTCGGCGGGCACCAATTTCGTCGCGCCGATCGGCATCGCGATTGACGACATCACGGGCGACATCTTTGTTGCCGATACAGGCGCCAATGCCGTCATCCGCGTCGATCCCAACACTGGCGGACAGACGGTCGTTTCGTCCGGCGGCAACTTCGTTGATCCTCATGGGATCGAGATCGAAGCCGACGGCTCGCTGGTTGTTGCGGACATGAACGCCGGAACCGGTGGGGCCGTTATTCGCGTGAATCGCTCGACCGGTGCGCAGACGGTTGTTTCGACCGGCGGCAACTTTGTCGATCCGCACGGCATCACGGTGTCCTCCGACGGCACGCTTTACGTCGCCGACCGCAATACGGGCGGCACTCCTCCGTTCAATAACACTGGCAACGCCGGCGGTGCACTGATCGCCGTCAATCCGAGCACAGGGGCGCAAACGATCATCAACAACAACTGGGGCTCGACCGGCTTTTTCGATCCGGCGGGCCTGGCGATGGAAGCCAGCGGCGACGTGTTGCTCGCCGACCTGAACTCGTTCGACGGCGGTTCAGACGGACAGGGCGGTGGCGTCGGCGCCGTGTTTCGGCTCGACCCCTCGCTGCCACCGGCCACCAATCGCACAATCGTGAACGACGGCAGCGGCTCGCCACCTTTGGATTTCGAATCGCCTTCGGACGTGGCAGTCGAGCCGAACGGCAACATCTTGATGATCGATTTCAACGGGCCGACGGCCGGCGACGAAAAACTGTTTCGCATCAACCCCGTGACCGGCGCCGCCTCGATCGTGGTTCAAGGCGGCACGTTCGGCAACCCCAACGGCGTCGATGTGATGCAGGAGCTTGACTTCGGCGACGCACCCGATCCCACTTATCCTACGCTGGCGGCCAGCAACGGCGCGAGGCATGTTTTAGGTTCGGGCCTGTTTCTGGGAGCGACCGTGGATGCGGAATCGGATGGTCAACCTAACGCCACGGCCACCGGCGATGACGTGGCGGGAGTGCCTGAGGATGAAGACGGCGTGGTCTTCACCAGCGTTTTGATTCCGGGCAGCATGGCCACGGTGACGGTGACCGCTTCGGTGTCGGGTCTGCTGGATGCGTGGGTCGATTTCGATAACGACGGCAGTTGGGCTCATCCGAGCGAACAGATCTTTACGAGCACAGCGCTAGTGGCGGGAGCCAACGCGCTCTCCTTCTCGGTCCCCGGCGCGGCGACTCTCGGCCCGCAGACGTTTGCGCGGTTCCGCCTCAGTACCGCAGGCGGCCTGTCGCCAACAGGTTTCGCCCTCGATGGTGAGGTCGAGGACTACGCCCTCGGATCGATCCACGGCCAGAAATTCCAGGATCTCAATGCCAACGGCCAGCGCGATCCCAGCGAGCCGGGACTGAACGACTTCCCGATCGATCTGTACGACGCCACCGGCACCACGCTGTTGCTGTCCGCGATGACGATGGACATGGAGCTGGATGGTACACCGGGCATCGATCCGCTGACCGAAAGCGGCGTGTACTGGCTACCGGGCCTACCACCCGATCAATATGTGGTCCGCGAGGGGCCACAAAACAAGCTGTCGCAAACCTACCCGGCCGCGCTGGGAGCGAACCAGTACGAACTCAATCTGCAGCCCGGCCATGTAATGGGCGCAGCGCCGGCGGACACCGACGTCGAATGTGGGCCGGGACCGCACTGGGTGGACAACTGTGGAACTCCATTCATTAACAGCTTCTTCGACGTGTTCTTTTCGGTGGCCGAGATCGAGGTGCAAGGTGACATCACGTCGCCGCTGGGCAAATTCACCGAGACGGTCTTCGGCGCTGGCGAAACTCGCGTGCAGCGCGGCGAACCGCAGGAATCGGGGGCACCCGGCCATTTCGACACAATCCAAACCGAAATGCTGTCCATGGAACTGTCCGGCAGTTCGCCGTTGCTTGGTTCCTTGCGACTACGCGCCGGCGTGGAAGCGGGCGTGCCGATTCCCACACAAGGCCTGATCCAGGAGCTAGGCGATCCGTTCTTGGCCGATAGCTTCTTCGACGTCTTCTTTGAGCTTGATACGCCGCTTGGCGTGTTGCACAACAATGTCCCGATGCAAGTCCGCGCGGATATCGAACAGGTGCCACCTTTCTTGGTTGGTTTCCATAGCCAAAGCCAAGTTCAATTGTTGGATGCCGGCGACAACCCAACGGGCATCACCATCACCGACGTGATCCACACGCCCACGTTTGGCGTGGACTTTGGCAACGCGGAACTCGATTTTGGCGACGCGCCCGATCCGACGTACGCCACACTGTTGGCCAACGATGGCCCACGGCATCTGCTGGGCAGCGGCCTCTTTTTGGGTGCCAGCGTCGACCCGGAACCGGACGGACAGCCGAACGCGACCGCCACGGGGGATGACATGGATACCGTCTTCCCCGGTCCGTTCAACACGGCTTTCCCGCCGGGCGATGAAGACGGCGTGGCTGCGGTGACGCCGTTTGTCGCCGGCCAGCCGGCCAGCATCACGGTGGTCGCCTCGGCGCCAGGGCTGCTCGATGCCTGGATGGACATCAATGGCAATGGCATGTTTGACCACGCGGCTGAGCACCTAGCGGCCGGCGTCTCGTTGCCCATTGTTGCCGGCCCCAACGTGTTGAACTTCACGCTGCCGGCCAGCGCCGAGCCCGGACCTTCATTCGCCCGCCTGCGTCTCAGCAGTGCCGGCAGCCTGCTACCAACCGGCCTTGCCAGCGACGGCGAAGTGGAAGATCACGAAGTCGAGATCCTGCAAACCGGCTCGATTCACGGCTTCAAGTACGAGGACGTGGATGGCGACAGCGTGTACAACGATACAGTCGATCTGCCGCTGCACAACGTCGAATTCACTCTGACCGGCACCGACGTGTTGGGCAACGCCGTCAACGAGACCGGTTTTACGAATCTTGATGGTGAATTCTGGTTCGAGGACCTGGTGCCGGGCAGCTATACCGCGACCGAAACGGTTCCCGCGGGCTTCGTCGCCACCACGCCGACCGTCTATTCGTCCGTTGTGAACTCGGGCGAGGAATTGGTGGCCTTCGCCGACCAGGCCATGCTCGACCCCAGCGATCCGCAATTCGAAGTCGTGGTCGGCGCGCCGCTGATGTTCGGCAACACGGTGCCGGGTTCGATCCACGGCTTTAAGTACGAAGACGTCGACGCTGACGGCGTCTACAACAATGCGGTCGATTTGCCGCTGACGGGAGTTGAGTTCACACTGACCGGGACCGACGGCCAAGGCAATGTGGTCAATACGACTGAAACCACCGACGTGAACGGCGAGTTCTGGTTCACGGGTCTGTTGCCCAGCGTCGACGGAGTGGGGCCCGCCACTGGTTACACGGTTACCGAGACGGTTCCGGCTGGTTTCGTGGCCACCACGGCCACGTCTTACGACACCGATCTGCGGAGTCGTCAGGAGCTGGTCGCACTGCCTGGCCAGGCGATGCTGCCGGCTCCGGTTTCGACCACGATCAACTTCGACGACGTCGATGCCGGCGGCGGCAGTCTGTCGGTGCTGGGGTTTGTCGACTACAACCCGCTCTCGCCCAATCCGGCCAATCCAGTCGGCGCTGAGATGGACGTCGATCCCGTGAACGATTTTGTCTACATGGCCGCCGGTTTCGGCAGCGGTTCGAAGATCATTCGTTTCGACGTTTCCGACCCCGCGTCGATCCCCGCCTTTACGCAAGTGAGCGCTGGCTTCGGCAGCGGTATTGCGGTGGATCCGGTCAGCGGGCGTTATGCGGCCACGAACGGCTTTGGCAGCCAACTCGGCGTGTTCAATCTGAACGGCTCGGTATATGACACCGAGAGCCTGATCGGTTGCGGCGGAAGCGTGGCGGCGGGCACCGGTACGTTTGCGGTCAGTACGCAGTGCAGCGACGATTTCTTCATCTACGACCAGACGTCGATGACCATCAGCGCCTCGCTGGATTCGACGGCAGTGGGCTCGCTGGTGGAATACAACCCAGGCAGCGGCCGCTACTACAAGATGCGCAACCCCGGCCCGGCCCCGTTCTTTGCTCACGACACTTTGCTGCTAGGTGACAGTGGCGTGCTGGGCGTGGCGAGCACCGCCGCGGTGACCGCAGCTGACGGCGTCAACAATCGCATCTATGTGCTGGATGCCGGCACGATCGCCGCGCTGGACGGCACCGCGCACACGGCCGTGGCCGGGTTTACGCCGATCACCGGACTGGGCGTCACAGGCAACACGGCGGTTGATACCAACCACGACCGCCTGTACATCCCTACCACGACCGGCATTCAGATTCACGACGCGTCGACCGGAGCCGCCATCGGCGCGTTCGCGCTATCAGGCGGCTTCACGCCGCGAAACCTGGTCCTGGAGCAGGGCGACGACTTACTCTACGTCCGAGCCTCCGACGCCAGCAACAACCAACGGCTGGTTGTGATGGGCGTGAGCCCCCCTAGCGGAGCGATCACGGGCGCGGCGCTCGACAGTTACCTCAACCAGTTGGGCATCACGATCACCGACATCACGCCCAGTGGCCTGGGCGAGATCGTCGACGACCGCGTTGGCTTCCCGTCGCAGGTACTGCGGGCCTTCACCGATTTCAACGTCTTCTGGCACGACAGCCCAAACGATCCGTATTCGTACACGGTGAACTTCGCTGTGCCGCAAAGCACGTTCAGCTTTGTGCGTCCCGAATTGTTCGGCGCGACTCCCTCGGGCCTGATCGTCTCGCCCTGGCGGGCGCGGGCGTTCGATAGTACTGGCGGATTGTTGGA
>CAYFJO010000649.1:0-5217 GCA_964343305.1 uncultured Pirellulaceae bacterium
CGTCTCCTGCAAACACCGCCGTCCGCCGTCGATCGTCCGCGAATCGACGAGCCGCTATCAACTGGCATTCGCGCGATCGATGGACTGCTGACCTGCGGCCGTGGACAACGCATGGGCATTTTTTCGGGATCGGGCGTCGGCAAAAGCGTGCTGTTGGGAATGATGGCCCGCTACACCTCCGCCGACGTCAACGTGATCGGGCTGATTGGCGAGCGTGGACGTGAAGTGAGTGAATTCCTCCAGCGCGATCTCGGACCAGAGGGACGCAAAAGGAGCGTGGTTGTGGTCGCGACGAGCGATCAGCCAGCGTTGTTGCGAATCCAAGCCGCGCTGACCGCAACGGCGATTGCCGAGTATTTTCGCGATCAAGGAAGAGACGTTTTGTTGATGATGGATTCGCTGACGCGATTTGCAACAGCGCAACGTGAGATTGGTCTGGCGGCGGGCGAACCACCAGCGACACGCGGCTTTCCGCCTTCGGTCTTTTCGATGCTGCCCAAGGTGGTCGAGCGCGCGGGGCGAAACCAACACGGCAGCATCACCGCGTTCTACTCCGTGCTGGTCGAAGGCGACGACACCAACGAACCAATCAGCGACGCAGTCCGCGGGTTGCTTGACGGGCACACGATTTTGAGCCGGCAACTGGCGTCGCGCGGCCACTATCCAGCCATCGACGTTTTGGAAAGCATCAGCCGGTTGATGACGGAAATCACGCCCGAGGAACAATTGGCCGCGGCGCGGGCGATTCGCGAGTTGATGGCCGTTTATCGAGAACACGAAGATTTGATTTCGATCGGTGCGTATCGTCAGGGCAGCAATCCCAAAGTCGACCTGGCGATCGCGATGCGTGACGAGATTGAAAAGTACTTGCAACAGTCCATGGATCACGCGTCGTCGGTCGAATCGGCTCGCGGCGAACTGCTGCAACTGGTTCAGCAACAAGCCGCCGCGGCAAGTTAAGGAATAGGATGGGCAGTTTCAAGTTTCGCTTGGAGACGCTGTTGAAGGTTCGTCGCACGGCCCGTGACGAGCGTCGAGCGTCGTTGGCAGAAGCTTACGAAGCGGAGCGATTATTGATTGAACAAGCGGAGCAACTCGGCAGTGAGTTGAACGAGGTACGAGAATGCATTCGCCAAGCGTCGCAACCGGGTGAGATCAACGTCGACCAGTTGATGGCCACGCATCGGCATGAAGTGACGTTAAACACTCAGCGCAGCGAACTCGCTGGGCACGCCGAACAACTTGGTGAAGAGATCGAAAAGCGACGGAATTTGTTGGTTGCCGCGGATCGCCAGGTGCAGGTATTGGAGAAGCTACGCGATCGCCAGGAAGCGGCGCACATCGACGAAGAGTTGAAAAAGGAAATCAAGGAACTAGATGAAATCGCGACACTGCGGTTTGGCGATTCGAAGACTTCCGAAGTTTAGGAAGACTTCGGAAGTCTAAATTTGGAGTCGGGGCATGAAGTTCATCAAACTAGCAAAAACAGGCATCATCGCGTTCAGCGTGGCCACGGTCATTGCACAAGTGATCTTGCTCACCGTGCTGTGGCAGAAGGGTACGTTGACTGAGAAAAAGCGGTTTCGCATGTCGTGCGTGATGTACGACATCGACGTGAAGAGCGTCCACGACCAAATGGAATCCAACCAAAAACTGCAATCGCAATCGCTGCTGCCCGAAATGCGAATTGTCAAAGCCACGGACTTGGCTGCTCGCAGTGAAAGTCTTGGCCATTCGCTAGGCGAACTGGTGGCATTGGAAAACGAAATCAAGAAAGAGTACCAGCGGAACGGATTGCGAAAAATCGATTTCGACAACTTGTTGAAAAAGCTGGAAAGCGAAGCGATCGCCTCGTCTTTGTTGAAAACGCGACAAACCTTGGAATCGATGAAGACCAAACAGGCAAAAACGCAGATTCTGCGAATGCTGGCCGACGATGCCCGCGGCGACGTCGTGGCGATGGTCAAGGAAATGCCGTTGGACAAGCGAAAGAAAATCTTCAGCGAATTTAAGTCGCCGCAGGAAGCTGAAGTCCTCCACGACATCTTGCGCGAACTGCGTGAAGTGACCGACGTTGCCGCCAACCAGGAGGGAGGCAACGCACGATGAAGATGATTTCGTTGATGATCACCGCGTTGGGTTGGGCCTGCGTAGGCACGGTGGCCGTCGAGACGGTTTGCGTGTCGGTGTTGTGGTCCGACGGCCGGCTGTCGACGGAAAAAATCATGAACATGGTCGCCATCGGGTACGGCGTCGATGAACAGTCGCTGGAAGAAAGTGATTCGATGCCCAAATTGACAGATATCGTGCAACCGTCATTTGAAGAAACGCTGGCCGGCCGCAAACGCATTCGGCTGGATTTTGATCTGCGTGAGATGGCGATCGATAAATCATCCATTAGTTTGCGTTTCTTCAAATCGCTGCTGGACGAGGAGAAAGAGCAATACGACGAAACGCGTCGGCAGTTTGAGATGCGGCGGCAGATCCTGCAGGGAGCGGCGAATGACGAGGCCTTGCTGGAAGTTCAGCGGACACTGGTTTCGTTGCCGCCGCGGCAAGCGAAAGATCAGATTTTGCGGATGTTGGATGACGACGCGATCAAGAATGACGACCGGGCCATGAACGACCTGGTGACGATGATCAAGTTCATGCCAATCGACGCGCGGAAGAAGATTTTGGCCGAATTCAAGTCCGATGTCGAACAGCAACGGCTGGGCGATATCTTGCAAAAGATCCGCCAGGGCGCGCCCCATGTTGACCTGATTCGCAAGACCCGCGAGCAACTCCGCCAATTCAAGTCCAAGAACAATCATTTCTCACCACAAGATAGGGGCAGTAACGATGATACCAATCCCGTTTGACAATTTACCACAGGCACCTTTGACTGACGCCTTCGCCGCCACCAAGCCAGTGGTAACGAGCGACCGCGATGCGGGGCAGTCGTTTGAAGATCATTTGCGCCCGCCGAGCGATGACGATCGTTTGAACTCGACGACGCGCCAAGAGGCGTCGAACGAAACGCCGCCAGACTCGCGCGAACCGAACAACGACGACACGCAACGTGTTTCCGAAGATGGCGCAACCAACGAGGAATCGGCGGAGAACGAAACCGTTGTTGAAAGCGACCGCGACAAACAAAACAACGACGAGAAAGAGGCGACGGACGAAGCGATCGATGTTGCCCACGTCCAGGAAGCGTTGGACATTTCGTCACAACTGCCGACGACGGATGCCGCGGCGGTAACGACCGCCGACGTCGTTGTCGATGATGCCGCGTCGGTAACAACCGGCGAGGTCATTGTCGATGATGTCGCGCTCGATGCCGAACAGCAGCGAGTCGAACCCGTGGACGTTTCATCGGAAGTCGAAGTCTTCACCGAGGAACTGCAAGTCAAGACGAACACGGAGGACGGCAAACAACGTGAAACAAACGTGAGCGTTGAGATTGAGTCATCGACCGACGAAGCCGAGCGTGCCGTTGAAACATCGAAGACGCAGCCGTCCACCGTCTCCGCGGCGAAACCAACGGACGAGCAAATCGAACGGGATGCGAAACCCTCGGCCGAATCAGAACCAAATGCCAGCGAAGTCGTGGAGAAGGCGTTGATCGAGAATGCTGGAACGACAGACGACGCGGATGGCGATCGCCGGACGAAACGAAACACCAAGACGGACCAAAAGATCGAACCAGTTTCCCATCAACGTCATGCGGAAACCAACGACAGCACAACATCCAACACTGGTCGGCTGCCACGACCGTTGCTGACGCGAGGAGCGACCTCAGACGGGAATCCATTGCAGTTGAGCGAAGCGGATCAGACGCGATTCGTCCAACGCGTGGCGCGGGCTTTTGAAGCGGCACGTGGCCAACGCGGCCAGATTCGTTTGCGACTAAGCCCGCCCGAACTTGGATCGTTGCAATTGGAAGTTCGGCTGCAAGGCGGTGCCATGACGGCGAAAATCGAAGCCGACACGACCATGGCTCGCTCGCTGTTGATGGACAATTTGCCGGCGTTGCGCGAGCGGCTGGAACAACAAGGCATCCGCATGGAGCGTTTCGAAGTTGACGTGCCCGATCGTCAGCAAAGTGGTTTGCCCGACAGCCACGAAGATCGACAGCGGGACGAAACCGCCACGTCGGCCAAGTCGCACACGTCGGAAGAGACGGCCGTCGAAGAGTCAAGTAGACGAACGGCTTCGCGACCGAGCGACGCCGGCGATGACCAGTTGAACGTCCTGGTTTAGAAAACATTCAAGCGGAAAGGAATCCGAAATGGCACAAATCCCCGCGAACCAACCCTTCGTCACGCCCAATCCCGCGGCGTCCAATGAGCGAGATGTCTCATCGGCGGTGCAAGAAGTCGACTTGGATCAGTTTATCACGCTGATGATTTCCGAGTTGACGAATCAAGATCCGCTGAACCCGCTCGACAATAACCAGATGCTGCAGCAGATCACGCAGATCCGTGAAATCGGCGCCAGCGAAAAGATGACCACGACATTGGAGGCGGTGCTGACGGGACAGAACTTGGCAACTGCCAGCGGGCTGATCGGTAAAGCCGTCAGTGCGTTGACCGACAGCGGAAATAATGTCGTAGGCATCGTCGATCGCGTCTCCGTTGCGGTTGACGAGAACGGCGGCGATCGAACGTTGCGGGTCCACATTGGGCAGGAGGACATTCGTTTGAACAACGTTCGCGAGATCGTTGATGTTGTTTCGCAAGGCGAGACCGAGGGGATCAGCTTGGATGAACGGCTCGTTGCAAGTGAGTCCAATGGATAACTAAATCGATCGTTTGTAGCCACGTTCGCCAGAACGTGGACTTTTCCAAATTCATCCGCACTCTGGCGAGTGCAGCTACAACAAACTCAAGAATCAACCATTTAACGGGGGAATACTCATGGGACTAGCATCAGCACTTTCGACGGCATTGACCGGTCTGACGGCGGCCGAGGCACAGATCGACGTGATCGGCAATAACCTGGCCAACTCGCAAACGGTCGGCTTCAAATCATCTGGCGTGTTCTTTGCCACGCAATTCGTACAAACTAAAAGCCTCGGCTCGCAGCCCTCGTCGTCCAGCGGCGGCACGAATCCGCGGCAAGTTGGTTTGGGAGTTCAAGTGGCAGAGATCTCGCCGAATTTCGATCAAGGCACGATCGAGCTAAGTGCTCTGCCTTCGGATTTGGCACTACAAGGAGACGGATTTTTTATTG
>CAYFJO010000650.1:0-1139 GCA_964343305.1 uncultured Pirellulaceae bacterium
GAAATGGCAGCGTCAAAGTCTTGTTCGGTAAGACGCATGTAGTCCATGGCCGCGGGCGAAATCGGAGCGTGGTGCCGCAGGCAACACGAGAATCGCTCGCCCGTGCCCAGACGTTGAGCGGTCCAATTCAGTGGCGAAGGCGATGCATTTCGTTGCCCTTGTTGGCCTGGCGTCGTTTCACCATACGCGACAACTAGCTTGTTGGGATCTTGCAACAAAGCGCGCGGAATGTGACGGGGCCGTGATTGCGACGCTTTCTTTCTTCGCCACATGGATCGACGGTTCGCCGGGTGCGACAACTGTTGCTCCACCATTTCGTGAAAGGCGGATAATAATTGATCCCACCCGTGAGTATCCGGTTCCAACGCCCGCAGCGCGGCAACCGTCGCTTCCAACGTCGAAAGACTTTGTTCGTCTGGTTCTCGCCGAATTCGATACTGGCCGGGCGAAGATGGCGTCAATCGATAGCACGGCAGATCGCAAAGTTGCGGAACATCACGAACGATCGTCTTTGCCTGATGCCAGGTTCCATCGATGACAACCAACTGACTCGGTCGCTCGATCGGCGGTATCTCGCTCAATGTCGGAGCATTGGCCTTCGGGTACAGCAGTCCAGCGTCCGGTTGAATTGGCAAATAATGCGAGCCCAGGCATTGGTTGTGATCGGCGATCAAGTGGCAACGTTGCAGCGCATTGCGAACGATCCGCGCCGTGTTGAAAGGATGATACCGTTCGCCAACATGTTGCAGAATCAGCACCTCGGTGCGATTATCAATTCTCGGAACGGCTTCGCAAAAGCAAAGAGGCAATGGACGAAAACATCGATAGCATCGCTGCCGCACTTTGCGTTCCCCGTCGGCTGATTTGGTTTGTGTAGAGCAATTGTCTCAATTGCTCACGGAACAATTGAGACAATTGTTCTACACTTGGCAACCGACAATCCCGCGTCCATTGACAACTAAACCGCTCTTTTATTCTTCCGGGATGTGCCGCGGCGCTTTTTCCCGCCGGCTGCTGGACCTTTGGATTTGAATGGCCGGCGTGATGTTTTTTTGCGGCGATTTATCTTGGAGCCGTGCGAACTCCCTGAGTTTTGGGAACGTGGCTTCGCCGGAACGGGCCGATCGTCTTGCTGAGCC
>CAYFJO010000650.1:1239-5206 GCA_964343305.1 uncultured Pirellulaceae bacterium
GAGCCGTGCCTTGATCGCCCACCGTCAACTTTTGCTCTTTGACGGCTTGTTTGATCAACTTTTCAATCCTCTTCAAATAGGGCCGCTCGTCTTCGCTGCAAAACGAGATCGATGCCCCTTCCGCGCCAGCTCGTGCTGTCCGCCCGATGCGATGCACGTAAGTCTCGGGAGTCTCGGGCAAGTCGTAGTTGATCACGCTGGAGACGTCGGGCATGTGCAGACCGCGAGCCGCGACATCGGTGGCAACCAACACAGGCGGACGCGGCGACGAGAATTGTTCCAACGCTTGCTGTCTTGCCCGTTGCGTCTTGTCGCCGTGAATGGCCATCGCGTGAATCCGTGCCTGCCTCAAATAGCGAACCACGCGGTCGACACCTCGTTTGGTGCGACAAAAAACAAGATTGCGTTCGCCGCTGGTCGTTTGCAGGAATCGAATCAGTATGGACGGCTTTTTCGGTTTGTTGACGAAAGTGACCGATTGCTTGATCTTGTCCGGAGTCGACGCTTCGGGCGTGGACTGAAGTGTCTTTGGGTTATCCAACCATTGCGCCGACAGTCGACGGATTTCTGGTGGCATGGTGGCCGAGAACATCAGCGTTTGACGATCGTCCGGCACATGCTTGACGATCCTTTTCAAATCATGAATGAACCCCATGTCCAACATCTGGTCGGCTTCGTCCAACACCAACACTTTGACGTCGTCCAGTTTGACGTGTCCCTGATTCATCAAGTCCAAAAGGCGACCGGGAGTCGCGATCACGATATCCGTTCCGGATCGTAATGACTTGACCTGTGGGTTTTGGCTGACGCCGCCATAGATCACGGTTTGGCGCAGTTTTGTTTTTCGCCCGTACGTCGCAAAGCTCTTCTTGACCTGATTTGCCAATTCGCGAGTCGGGGTCAGAACCAGTACGCCAATGGAGCGTCGCTGGTGATTGCCCTCGTCTCGCAGCGCCTGTTTTTCATGCAACAAACGGTGCAACGTCGGCAGCGCGAAAGCGGCCGTTTTGCCAGTGCCGGTTTGGGCACATCCCAGCACATCGTGGCCCGCAAGAATAAGCGGAATTGCCTCGCTCTGAATGGGAGTGGCGGTCGTGTAACCCTGACGCTCGACGGAGGCCAGGAGTTTGGGGCTCAGCCCCATCTTGTCAAAATTCATTCGTCAACTTTCATCAAAACAGCGGATAGACTGGTAGCTTGACTCTCTGAGTCGAGCAATTAGTCGGGGATGCTCGGCTCGGAAAGCCAAGCTACAAAGGTTCGTCCTGAATAGACGATGCCTCAGAGCTGTCGCTGAGAAGTCGACCAAATAGAACGAGCCGCCTCGCACAGTCGCGGGCGACACACAGGGGCAAGGTCATCCAATCGCGGTCGAACGCAGAGGCCCTGAGCCTTCTGGCGAAGAGTCAGGCTGGCCGAAAGTGAGTAAATATGGCGACCCAGTTCTTGGCCGCTTGTTCACCCCTGAGGAATTCAGCATAGCTGAGAGAGCCGATCCGTCAATGCCAAATTCGAAGTTTGGCCTCAGGACACGTCGCCTTGCGTCCACTCGCCATCGATTAATCGCCACATCTTGCCGGATGGGTTTTTGTTCGCAAGGGACGCTGGCAGCCGGTGAGGTCGAATGTTGTCGTAGCATTGCAACATGGCAAAACGGCTGATCGACGTGGGCATTCCAACCGCGGTGAATCCAGGATGCCCGGTGGCTGGATAAGGACCGCCATGATTCATGGCCGCGCTCACGGCAACTCCCGTCGGCATTTTGTCATTTAACAGGCGGCCAACTTTTGTGCGAAGTTCCGCGGCAACTCGATCGTAGCTCTCATCATCATTGCCGCCACTGTGGCTGTAGACGCAACCTGTCAGATTGCCTTCGAGCCGGCTGATCACTTCGCACGCCTCGGTGACATCGTCGGCAATTACGAACAGTGAACAGTTTCCGAACGCCTCGGTTTGCAGCGCCCCGGCGTTGGTCACGAACTGTTCTCCGCTGACGGTCAACAGTGTGTTGGCAAAACTATATCCGTTTCCGCCGCCTGATTCGTTGCCTGTGATCGATGTCGCGCCAGAATCGACGAGCGTTTTTAGATTTTCGCCAAGCGATCGCTGAACGGATTCGGAGAGCAGTGTGCCGACGGGCGCCGCTTGAAATCGCTGCTTTACTTGATCCACGAAATTCTCGGTCGCCTCGCTTTTCAACAGAACGACCAAGCCTGGATTCGTGCAAAACTGCCCCGTGCCCATCAGGCAACTTGAGGCGAATTCGTCCGCCAATTCTTTCGAGCGTTCGTCAATCACGCCTGGCAGGATCACGACAGGGTTGACGCTCGACAACTCCAGGTAAATAGGTTTGCCGGCGGCATCCGCAGCGGCTTTCAATTTCAATCCAGCACCGCGACTTCCCGTGTAACCGGTCGCGCCGACGCGAGGGTCCGAGACAAGTTTCTCACCGTCCGCGTGATTTAGCCGATACAAGAGTTGAACCGTGCCGCGTGGCATTTTGGTTTCTTGTTCAGCGACCAGGGCTTCTTCGGCAAACAGCCGCGTTGTTCCCGGGTGTGACGAATTTGCCTTTGCAATCACGGGATTGCCGGCTGCGATTACCGCGGCAAAATCACCGCCCGAGATGCTGTTGAACGCGAAGGGAAAATTATTCGGGCCGAAAACACAAACGGGGCCGATCGGGCCGAAGCACGACCGGATGTTGGTCTTCGTGTCGATCGTCGCCGAGACCCAAGATCCGTCTCGCGCCGCCGCCGCCGCTTGACGAAGTTGTCCCGACGTTCGTGGCAATTCGACATCGCCCAATCGAGGCGAACTTGGCAGCGCCGTCTCGGCGTTGGCCATGGTCACCAGTTCGTCTTTTCTCGCTTCAATGCGATCGGCGAAACAATCCAAGAAAGACGCGATCTGGTTAGCGGGCGTGCTGCGAAGCGCCGTGGCAGCTCGTGTTGCCGCGGCCAATGCTGCTTCGCAGTCTTGCCACGAACTGACCGGATATTCGTCCGGCAGTGCTTCTGTCGTCGCGGGGTTGTAGGACTGGAACTTGTCGGTGGCGTTTGCCTCTTGCCACTGGCCGTTGATAAGTACTGGCTGTACAGACATTTCTTTCCTCGATTTCGTAAGACAAGCGGATGCTTGCTCTACGTTCCTTGTACGACGGGGTTGCTTAGCGTGCCGATCTCGTCAATCGTGATGTCAACTCGATCGCCGGCCAATAACGTAAAATTGCTGTCCGGTACGATCCCTGTTCCGGTCAGCAGGAACACGCCCGTTGGAAACGAGTTGTCTCGCCCCAGCCAACCCATTAAGTTTTCAAACGAACGAGCCATTTGGCTGACACTAGTTTTGCCCTGAAACGCCAAATCGTCGCCGCGATAGATTTCGAGTTTGATGCCAAGCTCATGAGCTTCTCGTAGACCAGCGGCCAGCGTGATGCAAGGACCAAGCCCACAGCATTCGTTGTAGACTTTGGCTTGCGGCAAGTAGAGCGGATTGTCGCCCTCAATATCCCGGCTGCTCATGTCATTGCCGACGGTGTAGCCGACCAGTTCCATTCGCGAGTTGATGACCAACGTCATCTCCGGCTCGGGAACATTCCACTCCGAGTCCTCACGGATTCGCAATGGCTCCTCGGGACCAGAGACACGATGTGGCGTGGCCTTCAAAAACAACTCGGGCCGCGGCGACGCGTAGACCAAATCGTAGCAGGATGCCGCCGCCTCGGACTCTTCCATGCGAGCGGTCTTGCTGCGTTTGTAGGTAACACCGGCCGCCCAAACTTCTTGCTGATCGATGGGCGCGAGCAGCTTGGCTTCTTCCAGCGAAAGCCGGCCCGATGACGAATCCGTTAGAAGCTCAGCGACGCTCATCGGGTCTTCCGCTTCAAGAATGTCGGTCAACGTCGAGTAGTGTTCGCCATCAAGATCAAGCGGAGTGATGCCGCTTTCATCCAGACGGCCGACAC
>CAYFJO010000651.1:0-5204 GCA_964343305.1 uncultured Pirellulaceae bacterium
TTGCCGCATCTGGCCAAGGAAGATCCCAAGGCAAAAAAGACATCCGGTGGCGACGTGGTTGGCCTCAAACTGATGGAAGTCCAGGGCAAGTATTTTGTCGGCGCGATGAATTTTCTTCCCATCGATGACGAGCAACAGGAGGGCATTTACGAAAGCACATCGGAGTTGAACCGTGGTACGTTGGAGCAACGCTTTCGGTACATCGTCTTGGCGGGTGAATTGGCCGGAGCGGACGAGGCTGCCCTGCAACTCACCTCGCTCAACCATCTGGTCGACTCGAATGCCGCAAAAACAACTCCTGAACAAGACGGTGTCCGGCAAGCGTTGCAGCACCTCTACGCCGACTATCGAGAAGAAAATTGGGATGCGCCGTCGTTGGATGAAAACCAGCGGCAACTGTTGGAAGCGGAATTGGGCTGGTTCGGCGCGCTGGCGTTGGCTCCGGCGACGAGTGCCAACCAGTCGGCCCGCGATCAAGTCGTGCGGCCCGCCCGACAAACGTTTTTCGGCGTGTTTGGAATCATTGGCATGATGGTCTTGATGGGCGGAGTCGGTCTGATCGGCTTGTGTGTCTTCGTCGTGCTGGCGCTGACAGGCAAAGTCAAATCGAGAATCGATGCGGGAAGACCACACGGCGGCGTGTATGCGGAAACATTCGCGGTTTGGATGATCCTGTTCGTCGGATTGTCGATGGCCGCGGCGATCTTCTCCAACGCGGATAATCATCTGACAGTGACGTTGGCAGCGTTTTCGTTCAGCTTAATGGCCTTGGCGTGGTCCGTGCTTCGCGGGGTCACCTGGAAGCAGGTGCGTCAAGATATCGGGCTGACCATTGGCAAGCACGTTGTCGAGCCGTTCTGGGGATTTGTTTGCTACATGTGTACGATTCCGTTGCTGGTCGGCGGCGTGATTGTGATGTTGATCTTGATGTCGGTGTTCGGCTTCTTGCTGGAAGGCGGCGGACCTGGCAGCGGCGACGTGTTCGCACCGACTAACACACCAAGCCATCCCATTATCGAGTGGATCGCGGAAGCGGATTTCGCGAAGACGATGATCATCGTCCTGCTTGCCTGTGTTGCGGCACCGATTGTCGAGGAGATTATGTTCCGCGGAGTGCTCTATCGACAACTGCGCGACGCCACCGCATCAACGCGTGTCTTGGTCAGCGTCCTGTTCAGCGGACTGGTGAGCAGTTTCATTTTTGCCATCATCCACCCGCAGGGAATTTTCGCTGTTCCACCGTTGATGGCGCTGGCGTTTGGCTTTGCCATGGCACGAGAATGGCGAGGCTCGCTCATCGCGCCAATGACGATGCACGCCTTGAACAACGGCATCGTCACGGTGTTAATGCTGGTGATTCTTTGAGTAGGGTGCTCCACACACCCTACCAACAACAGCTAGCTCGCCCCAGACTCCGCGGCTTTGGCGGCCGCGATCTCACTCGGCTTGCGACGGCGACGGCGTTGTTGTTTTGCCGCGCTCCACTCTTTGGTCAGCGTTTCAAACACTTCGGGCGACTCGTATCGCACGACATTTTTGCCTTCCGGAATCGGGCCCACCAGGCCGCGAAACACCGGCAAGCCACGAAGCTGTAAATCGGTGCTGCAGTCGTCGACACCAATTTGTGTGTGCATTTTCAGCAGATGATCGTGAGATGGATAATCCTTTATCCGCAACGACCCGTCGCGTCCTCGGGTAACAACACGAAAAGTGTTTTTTGCCATTGCGGTTTCCTGTCTTCAAAGCGTGTTGAGAAAATCGGTTCAAAAAAGGGGGTTCAAAAAAGGGGTCAGGTACCTTTGTGCAAAGCACCCTTCGGGCCGTTCCGGCAAAGGTACCTGACCCCTTTTTTGAACCATCGAACAAGGCAAGTATCGGTCGCTGGATGTCCGGGCGACCAAGTAATTTACGTCGGCAGTTAAACGACTTGAATCCCATCCAGTCGGCAAAACAGGATCGATGCCAACGCCCGTTACGAAAGCACCGCAAGGACGTCCGATCTGTGAGGGATGATTTGACTGCACTGGTTATGCAGGCCAGTGGTCGAACTCAAACGACCTGTCCAAATGCGGGACTGCTGAGCCAAGGTGAGCCCATCCGCGAACTGCTCTAAGTGCTATCGCGCCGATGTTCGCTCAGCCCAGAATTTGGGTAACGTATCGAAGCAACGCGTGAGCGGACTGTCGGACGGAAACGCAATGTTCTTGGTCGCTAGATTCCAATTGGCTTCTTTCAAATCCGACAGCAGAACCAGACATTGCCGGGAAGCGGAATTTGCGTCTATGAATCTCGCCGTGTGCAGCGCGTCTTCGCTGCGCTGCAAATGTGCGTGAGCCCCGCGCAGCAAACGGCGCGAATCCTCCGCCAGCGCGAAATGATGAAGTTGGTCGCACGTCTTGGCAACCTGTTGGAGCGAATGAATGGCCAGTTCATGAAGTGCCACGGCGGTCCGCCGGGCGTTTTGGTGATCATGTCGTTTTAGATGCGCAACAACAAGCAGGTCTTGCGTCGTGACAACCATCGAAACAGGAGACACTTCATCAAGCGAAATCTTAGAATCGCTGACGCGACGCGCGTGCTTCAATTGGTCAATGCCCTCCAACGTTGCAATTCGATAGGCGGTGGATGAGTTGGAGGTGCTGTCTGATTGAAATGAAACAGGGTTCGAGTTCGTCAAGTTGCAAACGAATTGCTGATGGCTGGTGTGCCGCATGGCAATGAAAAGTTGGGAACGCTCCGTGCGAATCGGTTGGATAATCACTTGCCGATCCGAAGCGCTCAATTCGCCGCCCCGTGTTCCGCCGGCCAGCCACGGATCGAGCGCAGTCAATTCCAGATTGATTAGCGTTAGAGTTTGGGCGCGCATCCGAGATGCTGTATCGCGGCCATCCAGTCGCGAAGTCGAGCGAAACACAAGTCCGCGGCAACCGCATGTCACGGCGTTGAAGGCCGCCAGCCGGATTTGATCGAGTTCAACATTGACGTTTTGCTGGATCTCCCTCGCGGTCAATTGCGTTGCAACGGCGGACCAGGCATGTACGCCAGTCGACAACGATCGGATGCGACCTATCATCCAATGCCGATGCTGGCGAAATGTCATGGCTGTTCCCATTGAATGCTCTTCGAGCAGAAAAATGTCAGCGATTGACGGTGTGCCGGCCGATTGGTTGCTTGACGTCACAACGATCGGGCGCGTGATGTTTCCACCCAGCTTGCGCATCTGGCGGGCAAGTTGCCCCAAATCCGGCGGGTCGTGCCGCGTTTGGGCTCCATCCAAATTCCAGGCGACAATCTGCGAGTGTCTCCAGTATTCATGTTCGGTTGCACCGTCGGGAGGCGGAGCGACCAGCCAAAGCCCAATTCGGGCGGCTTCCTCCAACTGATGCTCGGTTGCCGGCTTTGACAGATGGGCGCAATTGAATCCCAGTTGCTTGAGCCATTCTAGCGACTCCCCACGATGCTCGATGCTGCGTAGGAACAAGGGTTTCCCATCCACCTGAAAATGCGTCCCATTCAGTTGGAAACGATTGCCTGTTGTGCCAGCGAATCTGGGTGTTGCGTAGGCTTTCGTGAGCAACGAAGACGTTTGTTCTTCGGCGACTGGTTCGCTCTCTCTTCGTTGTACGTTAACCGCGCTCACGTGATGATCGAGTTCCAAGTCGTCAATCCAAACATTTACGTTGCCTTGCCCGGCATAAACGTTTAATACAATCAAATCGACGTAAGCCTCTCGGATGTCGACATGCGGCCCGAACTTTGCCCGCTTCACCTTTTCGTCGCGCTTCAGCGTCTTAAGCAGATTGTTGACCTTGAGTCGTTGCCACGCCCCAACGTCTCGATAGGTTGAGCCGTAGACTAGCGTCCGCAACGCACCACCTGTATCCAGATCTTTTGTTCTCGGCAGTTTGACGCGGGCGATGATCTGAATTCCCGGCCGATCCGACTTGACCCACAAACTGGCGGCAAATTCTTCGATGACGTAAGCAGGCTCAATTGCTTGAGCAAAATAGATTTTCGTTCCCTGGCCACATCTCAATCGAAGATGCTCACTGACTTGACCGGAATGCGAATGGTCAATGCCGCGTTCATGTTTGCCGATTAGCATCTCGCAATCGCGCTCGACTAATCGAAACGTTGGCGAGTTGGATTCAAATGAATCTCGAATCGCCGCTTGGACAATGGTGCCAGGCGCGATGAGGACCACCAGCAGAAACACGAAACGATCGATCATTGAAGACGGCGCGGTCATTGAGCCCTCGAATGTTGACATTTGGCAACGTGGTCGCTTTGGAACGACTTTCGTTCCGCGCCCGTGTCGCAGTAAGTCAACGTGTGTCGAACGACAGATGGATTAGACGTAAGGCTGGCTTGTATCAGCATTTGCGAACTATTTCCAGATCAAGCATGAGGTGTTTGAGCAACACGCATTCCTGGGATGGATGTGGAGCAATCGCCGTAACATCGGTTGGCCAAACTCCTTACGCAATCTCCAGCGTCTTGACCGCGGACATGGCACGGTGGGTGCTTTTTTCACGGTTCATCATCAACCGCAACTTGGAGAACACTGAATGAGCACCTCACCGCGACTCACCACTGAGAGGCAGGAAGAACTACCCAAAGATATGGTCGAATTGATCGAGCGGGTCGCTAAATTGCCTGTTGAGTATCGTCAGCACATTGATCCTGTCGTCCAGCGAGTTGTCCAGAGCACACAGCGTCGTCGCCGAATTCTAACCTTGGTCCAGGAAGCACTTAGCCAACTTCGCCTGGATATGAAATATCTGGTTTTCGACCTGGAAGCCACGCGCCGCGAGCGGGATGAGGCACGAGAGTCGCTCGGTGGTGAGCAAAATTGACTTGATCCGCGGCGGGCACGAATCGAACAGACTGGATTGCTGATAACCCAAAACTTGAATACCATAAAGCTAGGGCCATTGCACGAGTCGTTGTCCTATCTATTGAAACCCGCTCAACGAAATGCCTGAGTACACAGCCGAGGAATTCGTCCATCGCGTTTTTGATCTGGGGCTGATTGATGCACGCCAGGTAGAAACGGTGTGGAGCGACTTGACCAGCCGGGAAGTGGAGACCGAGGCCGTCATCAGCCACATGTTGCGCAAAGAGCTGATCACCAATTGGCAGATGGAGCGCGTGCTCGAAGGCAAAAACATCGGCTACTTCTACGGCAA
Source organism: uncultured Pirellulaceae bacterium (assembly GCA_964343305.1). Classification (GTDB taxonomy): domain Bacteria; phylum Planctomycetota; class Planctomycetia; order Pirellulales; family Pirellulaceae; genus CAYFJO01. Next base: position 5,190 of record CAYFJO010000651.1, read on the forward strand.
ATACAAAATTCTCTA
>CAYFJO010000652.1:0-5197 GCA_964343305.1 uncultured Pirellulaceae bacterium
GCCAGGATGTCAACAATAGGCCCGCAGTCGATCACGCCCGCGCCGCAAACGCAGCTAACGGAGTCCCGGTGGCTTTACTGCGTTCGTTTCCGCCCTGCTCCACATTGATATCTACGGCATTCAGATGAACTAAGCGACCGCGGACGTGTTCCAGCCACTCGTATGAGTTCTGGGTGCTCAATTGAATCGGAATTGCCCGTGTCGGCGTTGATCGCGTTCGCCGGCGATGCAAACCCAGTTCGGCCGCCCCGGCCACGCCCCAGGCGAATGGCTTGTCGGCAGAAGGGAAGTTGACTGCAAACGTGATTGTTGCCATCGGTGGACTCCGTGAATGTTCTCAGACTGCGGCCATGCCGCGCGAAAGCTCTGACGCTGCCTCCACCTCAATCAAGACAATGGCTCAGCAAGTTTGAATGCTTGGGAAGGCAAGGATGGTGGTGCCTCATTGAGTCTCGACGGACCAGAGCACCGATCCGAGCGTGTCGATCCGCACATATGATGACCACAGCGTCATTCAGTTCCGAGACGCGAATCGCAAAGTCGTCTATTCCGTCGATATGGTTTCGCGGAATCAACCGAGCCGTGATTTTGACAGCGAAATCGCCGACTGGAAGCGGCGAAAAACCAAGGTTTTTCGGCGTGACAGATGCCGCCACCCGGTATCGCTGCTGGAGTTATAATCGGAAGGGCGTAATCTGGTAAAAGGTAACGGCATGTGAGTCACGTCATTCTTGCTTCCGCCGGAACGCACGGCGACGTGCTTCCCTTCGTGGCCCTTGGGGTGGCGCTACGATCACGCGGCAATCGTGTTACGTTGGCGGTCAACGAGCATTTCCGTCCAATGGCACTTGATAAGGGATTTGAATTCGTCGCGTTGGTCTCCGAGGAGGAAACGCGTCAGTTTCTCTCAGATCCCGACCTCTGGCATCCAGTCAAATGCGGGCTGGTCGGCGCTCGATGGGGAGTTCGCTGCCTGCGTCGCCAGTATGAACTTCTCGCTGAAGTTGCCGCCGACGGAGAGTCGGTGCTCGCGGCATCACCCGCCGTCCTCGCCGCTCGACTTGTCCAGGAAAAGCTCTCCCGGCCGCTTGCAAGCATCTATTACACGCCGTGGATGATTCCAAGTTGTACGTCCCCTCCGGCGATGACTGGAGGCTGGACTTTACCACGTTGGGCACCCCATTCAATTGGGCATCTCTACTGGCGTATCGTCGATCTCGTCGGTTCAGCGCTCTTGGGGAGCCATCTAAACAAACTACGCACGTCGCTTGGACTCAAGCGGATACGACGGATCTTCCAATGGTGGATTTCGCCCGACCTGGCAATCGGAATGTTTCCCCCGTGGTACGCAAATCCGCAGCCCGATTGGCCGTCACAAATGCGGATTGCTGGTTTTCCGATGTTCGATGGTCCGACAGATGAATGCCTGAATCCGGAAGTGCTTGAGTTTTGCCAGACCGGCGATCCGCCCATCGTGTTTACCTTCGGCACGGGAATGATGCATGCGGCCGATCTTTTTCGCCAAGCGGTGGAAGCCTGCCGCCGCATTGGCTTGCCTGGCATACTGCTCACCAAGCATGGAAATCAGTTGCCAAACGCACTGCCGCCTACGGTTCGTCACTTCGATTACGTATCACTTCAGCAGCTTCTGCCACATTGCGCAGCCATCGTACATCATGGTGGCATCGGAACAGTTGCCAAGGCATTGGCTACCGGTACTCCACAACTAATCATTCCACACGCCTGGGACCAATTGGATAATGCGAGGAGAGTCGAACAGCTCAACGCGGGCGATTTCCTCACGCGGAGACGAGCCACCGCTGTCCGGATATCAAGAACGCTTGTTGCATTGATGAATGGAGAAATGCAGGCACAGTGCCGCGAGATAGCAAGTCGTTGCGACGATAAGGAAACAATGAATCTGGCCGCGGAGTGGGTCGAGGAACTCAGCGCCGCTCGCTCATGAAACAACTTGCGAGAGCCCCTATGCACGGGGGAATCAGTGGCGGAGTTAAGGAAATACAAGTTCGGGACGGTCCCGTCAAACGACCGCTTTCCCGAAATCCGGTCCGTATCTCAAGCCATCCCAAAAAACGTCGATTACCACGTTTCTGAAGAACGCCACAAACCCAACTTTTAGTGAGATCGGCGGTCATGGCGTTAGGAGCCCACTCGGACATCTCTGATGTCGCGACTTGACTGGGATAAAACTCGAGCGATATTGCGGTTCACTTCCCAGGATAGCACGATGACTTCGCTGGATTGCTGGCCAGTATTCCTGAAGCGACAAGCGTTTGCAGCCGAAGTGCTGCGCCAATATCCTGACTGCTGTCCGGGGATATTGGCTATTATCAAGAACGACCTATCAACAAGTTATCTGTTTGGAGCACGCAATGCCAAATGACAAACATCCATTTGACATCGCTGCCGAACGACTAGAAGCGGCCGCGGACAAACCCATGGCGGCGCAGGATGCATCTCCTGATTATTGGGAACTCAAGTTCGCTACCGACGAATCGGTCGGCGACTATCCTCAAGCAATGTCACTCGAAGAAGAGGACTGGGACGAATCCGAGGATCAAATTGACGAATCCGATGGCATTGGGACTGATGGCTTTCCGACACTTCCCAGTGGACTCCCTGAACTGGAGCTCCAATCAACTGCAAAGTGGACTGACGTATTGTCCTCAAATCTCTAGTCAGAAGGATATCTGTGCAATCAAAGCGCTCTCGCGCCCTTCAAACAATGTAATTTGGGTGACTTTCGGGGATATCCAGCGGTTGTCCGCGACACAACGGGTTCGGAACGATCATATACTTACGTCTTGCCATCGATATGAATTCCTTTTCCCGCCAGGTCGAGCTTGAGTCCGTCGATCCACTCTTGCAAACACGCCAGGAAGGCGGACGGATCGAGCCGGGAGATCACGCGGCCGATGGTGTCATGGCTGGGAATTCCATAGGGCAGCGAGAGATATTTGCGGAGCCAGTCTTCTCGTTCGTTGGCGAAGTCCTCCAGATCTTCCCAGGTCTCGCAATAGCAGACCATGCCGCACAAGGCGATGACGAGGATGTCGATCAATTCATGGCGAAAATTCGCAGCAGGGCGGTGGGGATCGACCAACGATTGAAAACATGTAAAAGTTGCACAGGATGTTGTCAGCATTACAGACTCCATTCGGCTGAAGAATCACGAACGGCATCCTTCCGTTCTTAACAAGGAAGTCCGGTCCCACCGAACATTTGACTTCCTCCAACAATAATCATGCCAAATCCAAACGCGCGGGCCCTGGCTCGTACCGTAGGGGGTTGGGAACGGGACCCCGCTTTTGAAACGCGAACTCTCTGACTCTCTCTTCTGTGGCGCCAAAACGGTTAACAGGACGGTCGGGGGCGCACCCCGTTCGGGACTCGAAATAGTGCAGACCGGTACGAAATCGGGACGAAGTTGTATTGTCGAATGGTGAACTCTCTACTCGACATCGATCGCGTACTTCTCAATCAATCGATAAAGTGAACGACGATTGACACCTAGTGATTCCGCAGCCAAGGACTTGTTGCCGTCTACCCGTTTGAGAATTTCGACAATCTTCTCTTTCTTGATTGACGCGAGATCATCGCCATTAGTTGAAGGATCTGATACACACTGAGCCACGTTTTGAGGAAGGTTCTTCAGGCGGATGTGTTCGTCATCTGCCAAGATTTTGGCACGATCCATTGCGTTGATTAGCTGACGAACGTTTCCTGGCCAATGATAGTTCTCAATGGCTCGCATGGCGTCGGAATTGATTTCCCAATCGGGACCCGCGAAGTGGTTCGCCAACAATCTGACATCCTCGTCACGATCCCGAAGGGGTGGAAGTCTCAGCGTCATGACGTCAATGCGATAAAATAAATCTTCGCGAAATCGACCGGCTTTGACTTCCTCGCGCATGTCTCGATTGGTCGCGGTTAGCAGCCGGACATTGACACGTCGCTCCTTGAGGGAACCAACTCGCCGCAGGGAGCCGTCTTCAAGAACGCGTAGCAATTTCGCTTGCAGCGCACCTGCCATCTCACCAATTTCGTCGATGAAAAGCGTGCCTCCGTCCGCAACCTCAAAGAGCCCATGTTTTGTGGCAGTCGCACCGGTGAACGCCCCCTTTTCGTGACCAAACAATTCGCTTTCCAGTAGATGTTCAGGCAAGGCCGCACAATTGATGACTACAAGCGGCTTGTCAGCAACATTGCTTGCTCGATGCAAGGCTTGGGCAACGAGTTCTTTACCCGTACCACTCTCGCCCTGAATCAAAATGGGTTTGTCCGTCGGTGCCGCGCGTTCGATAAGGCGATACACCTCCTGCATTGCCGGTGATTCGCCGATCATACCTTGGTGGTCCTGTGCCCGTTCGATCGCCGCCTTGAGTTGCTGGTTCTCTTTGCGTAAATGGCCGGCGTCAATTGCCCTTTGGATGATTGACTCAAGCTGTGTTAGCTTGACTGGCTTGGTGATGAAATCGTGTGCCCCAAGTTTCATCGCCTGGACGGCGGATTCGATTGTTCCTTCACCCGTGAGCAGAACAACCTCGCACTCGTTGCTCTCGTCCTTCATTTTTTCAAGTAACTCTAAACCGGAAATCCCAGGGATGAGCATGTCCAAAACGGCGACATGGAATACTCGCTGCCTAGTCATGGCGAGTGCCTTGTTCCCGTCGTCCGCTTCGTCGACCTGATACCCGCGATTGCGAAGATGTCGAACAATGATTGAACGAAGATCTGGGTCATCGTCAACAACCAGGAGATCTTTGTCGCTGTTATCGCCGGTAGACGTCATGGAAACTGCTTTTTCTATGGGTGGCGCGCGAATATGCACACCCACAGTCTACGAAGAATTCGGCAGGAAATCACCTCCACCCGTGCTCTTGGTAGATCGGACAACCACACGACAACGCGTGGTAGTGCATGAGTGAAACGTTGTTTTTGCCAATTTTCAAAGTGAAATCTGTTTTGCCGAATTCCGTTCCTGCTGAGAAGATTGTTGCTTGAACGACGATCGTTGTTTCTTGATACTACCGCACGAGTTCACGATTCTTGTTTCTTCTTCGCTTGCCTAACAGGAGTTATTCACCATGAAAAAACTACTAACTGTTGGACTGCCACTGTCTTGGCGGTTTCCAAACTGAAATGCAATTGAAGGTGTCGAATTGAGCTAGGCAAA
>CAYFJO010000653.1:0-2326 GCA_964343305.1 uncultured Pirellulaceae bacterium
CCCAACATATCGGCGTACCAATCCGTCGACTCTTGGATGTCATGGACGGGCAGCACAAGAATGGTCTGCAGGAATTGCTGTTCATTCATGTCAAATACCTGAGTTCCGCTTCTTGGTCAATCGCTTGCAGATTGCAGCCACTGGCGGAACTCACTCAACAGCGTGGTTTCGTCGATCGTCGTGCGACGCTGCAACGCTTGGCGAAGTTGATTCAGCGTATAGTTTCAGCTTTTCACAGTACGCTATCGACGACTCTATGTCCAAACAACGCGCGGTCGATCACCCAAGATTCGACTGCCGAAGTTTTGAGCAGACGCATTCATTCGTAGTGTACGCTGCCAGCGTGCAAATAACGCAAGCAAATCAGGGCGTCCATTGCACGCTGGCAGCGTACACTACGAGATGTTAGATCAGCTCGGCCAACGGCTCGACATCTGGATCGACCAGGTATTGTGGTCGGCCGTTCAGGTCGGTGATTCTGGCGTGACGAGTGTCGATTCCTAGATGGTGGCAAAGCGTGGCAAAAACTTCTTGGAATTCGACCGGACGATCGACAGGTTCGCCGGCCAAGCGGTCGGTGGCACCGATGACCTGGCCGTTCTTCATATTGCCACCGGCCATCAATGCCGGTGCAACACGCGGCCAATGGTCGCGGCCCACACGTGCGCTGATCTTCGGCGTGCGACCGAACTCGCCCCACACCAACACAGCCGTCTCTTTGTCCATGCCTCGCTCGTGCAAGTCTTCGACCAACGCCGTGATGCCTTTGTCGAAAGCGGGGAAATCTTCTTTCTCGCGCTTGAAGATCGAATTGTTCGCTCCGCCGTGCCAGTCCCACTTGCTGTAGTTCATGGTCACGACGCGAGCACCGGCTTCGATCAATCGACGGGCGGCTAGAAAACTCTGCGGAACACGTGGCGCTCCGTTGCCGTCCATAAATTTGGTAGGGTCGCCAGTTCCATATCGCTCGCGCACTTCCGGGGCTTCCTTGGATAGATCGAGCGCATCAGCGAGTCGCGACGATGTCAGCACACCCATCGCTTGTTGCGTAAACGCGTCAAGCCCTTCGAGCATGCCGCTGTTGTCCACGTCGCGGCGAAAACGGTCGATGCTGGACAACAGATTCTTGCGATCGGCCAAGCGGTCGGTCGTGATGCCGTTCAGCACCATGTCATTCTTGGTCGGTCCCATCGGTCGAAACGGAGATTGCGACACGCCCAGGAAACCGGGACCTGGTTCGTTGTACGGGCCATGTGTGCAAGGATAACAAAGGCTGATGAAGGGCGGCGTTTCTGGCGTGGCGTGACCTTGAAGTTTTGCCACGGCCGAGCCGAATTGTGGCCAACCGCCGGTTGGTTTGGGACCAGCGTGAGTGCGGCCGGTGTAACATTGGATCGCATCATGGCCCGATTGAGCATCGCACAACGAACGGATGATCGTAAACTTGTCCATCATCCCGGCCATCATCGGCAGCAGTTCGCCGACTTCGATCCCAGAGACGTTCGTTGGAATCGGTTGCCAAGGACCCGCGATTTCTTTCGGCGCATCCGGTTTCAGATCAAACATGTCTTGATGCGGTGGCCCGCCAACCAGATAGACCAGAATCACGGACTTCGTTGAATTGCGAATGCCCGCCTGAGCCTCCAGCGATAGCAACTGAGGCAATGTCAAACCCGCGGCACCCAAAGCACCGATTTTGAGAAAGTTTCGCCGCGAAATGCCGTCACAGAATGGTTGTTGTTTTGCCGCAGGATCAAAAATGCTCAGCATCGAAGTTGCTCCACCTAAAATGCGTTCAAATGACGTGGCATTAATATATCAAAATTGATTGATGAATTCCAGCGGAAATCACGCTTTAAACGACCGTCGCGCAAGTTTTATCGTGGACGATCCTATATGTTGTAGATGAACGGCCGTGTGATTGAGCTATTCATCACAATCAACAGCACCATGACGATTACGACAATGATCAACGGCGTCAGCCACCACCAGATGTTGTGTTTCAGAAAGTCCCAGAACTCGGCGAGCAGTCCGAGTTCCTCGTCTGCCTGATCCTCTTCGGCCAGCACATCATCATCGGTTCCGAGGTTGTCTTGGTCTTCGTTCACTTTAGAATCTCAAACTCTGGGGCTAATAGAAATGGGCAACACGTTTTGATATTCTAACACACCTACCGCTCATCAAAAGTTGCTTGGGATTCGCCGTTCGTCTTTGTCCGGCGACCATTAAGGAGAAAATATCATGTCGGTTTGTTCACGAAATTGCTCGACACTGTTGATTGCGATCACTTATTGGCTCGTCTTGTTCGCGTCCGTTGGTGTCGCTC
>CAYFJO010000653.1:2426-5195 GCA_964343305.1 uncultured Pirellulaceae bacterium
CTGTTGATTGCGATCACTTATTGGCTCGTCTTGTTCGCGTCCGTTGGTGTCGCTCAAACGGACCTTGGCGTCGATTCGCCTGACCCACCGCCCGCGAACGAACCCGTCGCGTCCACAGAAGAGACCGAATTGGCTTCTCCACGGGCGACCATGACCGCGTTTCTGTCAGCGGTCAATGAAAATCGATTGTCCGACGCGGCCAAGTGCCTCGACCTTTCGCAAGCACCAGCGGATGGTCCCTCAGTTGCGTTTCAACTCAAAGAAGTCATCGACCGCATTGCACGGATCAAATTGGAAGATCTGCCGGATGACCCAGAATACGAAGGGCCATTCAGCGTCTTTGACGCGATCAAAGACCTGGAGCAGCCCACCGATCCCACCGAGCGGGCAGCTCACCAAAAGAAGATCAGCGATGCCAAAAAAATCGTCCTCCAGCGCGGCGGCGATGACTTGTGGCGGTTCAGTGCCGAGACGGTTGCGAAAGTCGGCGAGTTATATTCCGGTGCTTCCGAGCGAGTGAAAGTCGCTGGTTATCAAAGTCAAGCCAGCACACCGCTTCCCGTGTTGCTGCGCGAAATGTTTCCGGAGTCGTTGTACGCGCGACATTTTATTTTGCAGGACTACCAGTGGATTTGTCTTCTCATTCTGGTGTTTCTCGGCTTTTTGGCGGACATCATTGTGCGCGTGATTTGTCATTCGGCGACGGCGACGTGGTTCAAGTATCGCAAGGGCGAATCGCAAGACCGGACGGTGGAAAAAAAGCTTTGGCGACCGGTCGGATTGCTGGCCCAAGCGATCGTTTGGTATGTCGGCACAACGCTCATTGGTCTGCCCGATTGGGCCATGTTCATTTTGTTGCTCGCATTGAAATTCTTTGCGGTCTTTGCAAGTGTCTGGGTAGGATTCCTGTTCATCGATTTACTGGCCGCTTACATGGCTCGCAAGGCCGAGCAAACGCAAACCAAATTCGACGACATTTTGGTGCCGTTGGTCAGCAAATCGTTGAAGGTGTTCGTCGTTTGTGTGGGAGTGCTGACGTGTGCCCAAGCATTTAGTTTACCGATTGCCGGGCTGGTCGGTGGGATGGGGATCGCCAGTGCCGCAATCGTGTTTGCGTCGCAGGATGCAATAAGCAACATCTTTGGTTCGGTCATCGTGCTGACCGACCGGCCGTTTGAGATCGGCGATTGGATTGTGACGGACGGCGTGGAAGGCACAGTCGAAACCGTTGGCTTCCGCAGCACGCGAATTCGCACCTTTTACAACTCCGAGGTGACGTTGCCAAACAGCCGATTGACGAGCGCCGTGGTCGATAATCTTGGACGACGGCAGTATCGCCGCATCAAAGCCATGCTGGGCGTGCAATACGACACGACGCCGGAACAGATGGACGCGTTTTGTGAAGGAGTTCGCGAGCTGATCCGCCGACATCCCTACACGCGTAAAGATTATTTCCACGTTTACTTTAACGAGTTCTCCGACAGCTCACTGAACATTATGTTGTATTGCTTTTTGGAATGTCCGGACTGGGCGGTCGAACTGCGCGAGAAACATCGACTGTTTGTCGACATTATGAAGCTAGCCGAGCGGCTTGGCGTTTCTTTCGCCTTCCCGACACGGACGCTGCACATGTATTCCGAACAACATGCCAGCGAAGAGTCGCCGTCGGATCTTTCCGCGCCAGAAGACTTTGGCAAACAATTGGCAGCGGAAATCGCTGGTCCGTTGTTGAGCGGCAACGACCGGCCGGGCCCTGTCGAATTCATCTCCGGATCGTCAAATCGCGGAGATTCAGACGGTGAAGGAGCATGATTCGTTGCAAGCGAGACTTCCGAAGTTTCAAGAACTTCGGAAGTTTGAATTCGGTTCAAAACACATCCGTCAGAAAGTGGTGACCGGAGTGATACCGGCGGCCCTCTGGATAGTAATTGTGCCACTTCTGGTTGTAGACCGGGATGCGCATTTCGGGCGGATAGCGGTAGTACAAATCTTCGCTGCTGCGATAGTACTCGTGTCCCCAGAAGTTCTGCGGATAGTAGACGTACGGGTAGTGATAAAACCGTTCCCAGTCACGCGTGTTGTACGCACCGCCCCAAACACGGCCGTAGGCGCGTTGTTGAGCACTGGCCTCTTCAGTGGACACAAAGGCGTTGATCGCCAGCAAGCAAAGGAAAGCGAAGAGTGTTCGTCGGATCATGATTCCCCCTAATGGTTGCCGTGGGCGAATGCCGAAGGCGCAGAGATTTGGTGTTAGTGGGTCCTAATTAAACCATCGGCAACCGGGACAATCCGTATTAACCGATTATCCGGCAAAATCAGCAGAAATGACGATGTGGCCGCTAGCTGACACTGCTTCGGTTGTGAAACTGCTGCCCAGCGATACCAGCATCTCTTCACGGAAACTTCAGACATCGTCGTTCTTCGGATATCCGAAACGTGTTCTGAGATGTTCGACCAAGGCGACGGCCATCTCGAGCCGTAGACTCGCTCGATTTTTTCCAGCCGGATCGGGAAACGACACCTCTTCGAGCTTCATCAATTCCTCGGGGGATCGAAAACTCTCTTGCCATCTTCCAAAAATGGCTTTCAGAGCGAGACATCGCGTTTGTGCCGCCCCAACATTGCGCAAAAGCTGGAAAGTCTTTTGATGGTAGACGATCAAAACGTCATTGCGACGTACGAAGCGACTCCACTGGTGGCGAAAGTCTTCATGAGAAATGGCAGCGTCAAAGTCTTGTTCGGTAAGACGCATGTAGTCCATGGCCGCGG
>CAYFJO010000654.1:0-5186 GCA_964343305.1 uncultured Pirellulaceae bacterium
ACCTAAAGGATTCGCCTGAAGGCGAGGGTTTTAGACCCATCGCAAGGACAATAAATTCTGGCAACAACTCCAGCACCATCGGTGGCAACAGCTCGGCTGGCCCGGTCGAGCTTACGATTGTCACGAACAGCTACAAGTTTCCCGCAACGAATTCCCGCAACGTCAATACCTTGACCATCAAACCATTGACCCCAGCGGCAACGATCGGCGTCGGTGGCGGAACGGGACCGCTGAAAGTTGATGCCAACGAGATTGCGACCTTCGACAATCCAAACAGCATTGTCATCGGCGACGCAACCAGCGGCGAAAGACAGTTGGATGTCGACAGTGCCACGTTCAGCGATCCGGTCACGATTGTGGGTGGATCGATTCAGGTGGATAACAACGATGTTGTCCTCGAACCGATCAATGTCACCGCGATCATCAATTTGTTCGGCCAGGAACTTCGATTTCAACGATCGGCGGACGGCGTCGCGGATGGACTGACAATCAGTTCCGATGGAACGGATCTCACATTTAACGATCCAAGCAATCTGTTGACTTCGTCGATTGGCACCGGATCCGGATCCAACACAGTGACGGTTGCACTTTCTGCATTCGACGACTTGGTGATCGAGACCAATGATGGTAGCGATACGATCAATCTAGGCGACTTGACGGGGTTCACGGGAACGCTTTCGCTCGATGGTCAGTCGGAAGTCGACACGATCAACCTTACCGGCACCGTCGCGCTTGGAAACAACGAGGATTTGACGGCAATAGGCGACACGATCACAGCCAGCGCGAATGCCGACCTCGATACGACGGGCTCGGGAAGCGTCACCTTTGCCGCCGACCGTAACATCGACCTTCAATCGGGTGCTAGGGTCGCGACGGTTGACGGTGGTATCACGATGATGGCCAATCAGCAAGCGACACGAACGAGTGGCAATTTTTCGGCGATTACTGCCGCCGGGGCCACCATCGCAACAAGTGGCACAGGTTCGATTCAACTTCAAGGCCGAGCTGGCGATGACACCAGCGCATCGGACCAAACGGGAGTCAATCTTTCGGGCGGCGCGATCGTTGAATCGACATCGACGTCGGCCAATGCCGGGCAGATCAAGATCACAGGAACCGGTGGTGACGGCATCGACCGCAACTATGCCGTGGCTCTGCGCGATACGAACACGCGCGTTTCCAGTGCCAGCGGAGACATTCAGGTGACGGGAATGGCTGGCACGACAACAGGCGGCGACAACAAGGGGGTGTTGTTGATCGGCGGCAAAATCGAATCCACCGGCAGCGGCGTAAACGCGGCATACATTTCTGTCACCGGAACAGCCGGTGCGGGAGCGAGCCTGAACGATGGTGTGGGGTTGGTGTTCAATGGTTCCGACATTGCTTCGGTCGACGGCGACATCATGGTGACCGGAACGGGTGGTGGCGGAACGTCGAACCGCAATTTCGGTGTAATCCTTTTCAGCAACGGGCGTATCCGCGCGACTGGCGATGGCAACGTCACCGTCAACGGCACCGGGGGATTTGGAACGACGGATAACGAAGGCGTCGGTCTGGAAAACTCGTCGACGATCGAATCAAACACAGGCACGGTGACGGTCACCGCAACCGGCCGAGTCAACGATACGGATTCCGATAGCCTTTCGGTGATCAGCAGTTCCATCATTCAATCTGGCGGGTCGTCCATCACGCTGAACACCGACACGATGGATTTGTCGATCACTGGTTCGACCGCGACAGGAGAAGCTCCTGGACAGATCATCGCATCGGGAAACGTCACCTTGGCCAATCCGTTCAACGTTGAAATCGGGGGTACTACCGCCGGCACGGATCATGACCAGGTACGTGTGGAAGGTGCCAGCCGCACAATCACAATCAACAACGCCACCTTGAATATCACGCCAACTGCATCGCTCAATGTCAACGACCAAGTGGTGTTGATTGACAATGTGGAAGCGTCGTCGCAAATCAGCGGCACGTTCAACGGCCTGGGCGAAGGTCAAACGTTCAATGTCGCTGGCAGCCAGTTCAGTATCACGTATCAAGGCGGCACGAATAACAACGACGTGGTGTTGACAAAGACGGGCACAACACCTTTCATCGACATCACAGGTGGCAATCTGGTTTTCGATCGCTTTGAAGACGGCGTCGCCGATAATCTGACGATCAGCGCGACGGGTGGCAACCTGATATTTAACGATTCGACCAACCTGTTGTTTTCCATCGTCGGCACTGGCAACGGAACGAACACGGTTACGGTGGCGCTTAACACATTCGCGGACCTGATTGTCAAAACTGCCAACAGTGCGGACACAATCAACATCGGTACGCTAACGGGATTCAATGGCAGTCTGACGATTGATGGCGAAACAGGCGTCGATACGGTGGAAGCCGATGGCACGAACGCGACACTCGCCGCTGACAAAAGCCTTCAAGTCACCGCGAATAAAATCCGCGTAGAGAATAGTGCCACTCTCGCGACAACCGGCTCGGGCACATTGACTTTGACCGCGGACAAATTCATCGAGATTCTGACAAGCTCAACCGTGTCGAGTGCCAATGGCGACCTCAACTTGAAGGCCAACCAAGGCGTGACACGAACGTCCGGAAACTTCTCGGGCATCATCATAGATGCCTCGACAGTCAAGGCTACGGAAAGTGGCGCGGTTAAGCTCGTAGGGCGAGGTGGGACCACCGGCGGTTCTGGCGTTGTCATTTCCAATAGTTCCACTGTCGGCGGGCAAGACTCCAACTTGGATATCATTGGCGTGGGTGGCAACAGCTCGACGGCCAGCAGCCAGACAGGCGTGCTCATTTACGAAGGCGTTGCCGTCAGCATAACGAGCGGTCGCCTGAAGATCATGGGAACGGGTGGCGATGGCACGAGCTTTAATAAAGGGGTGGACATCTCAGGCAACGTGATCAACACGACCATCACGAGTACGTCCGGTGACATTGAGATTGTAGGCACCGGCGGCAGCGGAACGGGAGAGCACAATACCGGCGTGCAATTCAATCGCCAGTTTGGCAATCTGTCCGAACCGCGTGTTCAAAGTACGAACGGCAACGTGACGATCACCGGAACAGCAGGCACCGGTTCCAACTTCATCCGTGCGCTGTTTCTCGAGTTGGCCGATGTCAAAGCGGGCGGCAATCTCACTTATTCGGGAAGTGCCACAGGTAGCGCATCGGACGGCGTCGTCGCACTGGATGGAATCCACGAGTCGACAAGCAACGGCTCGATTACCGCCAACGCAACGGGCGATATCACGGGCGGATTTGGTTTCCGTTCAGCCGAGTGGATCACGGCCAACGGTAATATCAACTTGACGGCCGGTGGCTCGGTCGTCTTTTACAAAGTCCAAAGCGGTGGTGATGTTTCGATAACCTCTGGTGCGTCGAATACGATTTCGGCCTTCCCAGGTGATCAAGAAATCACTGCCAACACAGCGACGTTCAATGGCGAACTCGCACCGATCGATACGGCGAGCCAGGTCATCCTCGATGGCAATGCCGCATTTGGCGGCGGGTCGATGTTCAACGTCAGCATTTTTGGCAATGCTCCAGGCGCGACACAATTCAGTCAACTTCGCGTTGAAGGCGCTGCTCGAACGGTCAACTTGAACAACGCCACTTTGGATGTCGACCTTGGACCGATTTCGCTTCAGGTGGGCGACCAAGTGACGATTGTTGACAACGTCGATAGTGGTTCAACGATTTCCAGCACATTCAATGGTCGAGCCGAAGGTTCGCAATTCACCGAAGACGGTGTTACCTATCAGATCACCTACCAAGGTGGAACGGACAACAACAATGTCGTCCTGCAAGTCATCAGTGCTCCGGCCGTCGGATTGGACTTCGGTGATGCTCCCAGCGCGTATGCGGTGACGCTCGCCGAAAATGGCGCTCGGCATTTGGCGATTGGCCCCACGTTGGGACCTCGCCGTGACAACGAGGCGGACGGGATCGAATCGTCCGATGCCCGCGCCGACAACAACAATCAAACCGCCAACGACGAGTACGGCGTCACCTGGGGTTCGCTCTACGCGGGGTTCAGCAATGCGACGGTGATCGTCAATAGCAGCGGCGCTGCAAAACTTGATGCGTGGATCGATTTCGACCAAGACGGCGTCTGGGGAAACTCGGAACAGATCTTCGACAGCATTGACGTTGCGGCTGGTGATAACACGCTCAATTATGATATTCCATCGTCGGCCAAAGAGGGCAACACGTTCTCGCGATTCCGCCTGAGCACGGCCGGTGGGCTCGATCCGACGGGCGAGGCATCGGATGGCGAAGTGGAAGATCACCTGGTTCGTGTTCTGCCGGACACACCGTTCAAGATCAACTACATTCCCGGCGGCACGTTGTCGTTCCCGGTCGAAGTGAACGCGGGGTTCTGGGAAGTTGCCGCGACCTACGGCCGTCTCTTTTCCGACGAGATGACGTACAACTTTTTGATCGAACCGCGGGTCAGCGAAGCTAACGCATCGGCCAACATGGTTAGTTTGCCATACGAGACCGTCCGTGCGGCACTAGTCGCCGATCAACGCACGCCCGACGACGTGTCGTCGAGTTCGAATCTCCAAGCGGGGGCCGTCGATATCTTCGTCAATCGAACCGAACAGAACCCGAATTCAAACAACGAGACTCCGTATCTCGACAACGACGACAGTACGAACAACAAAACCGCCAGTGTACCCAGGCTTGCGGCCAAGGCGTTGGGACTGATTTCCAAAGACGATCCCGGTCAAGACGGTAGCATGCGATTGGGCGCTCAGGTTCCGTTTGACTACGACCGTAGCGATGGCACTCCATCGGGTGTCCAGGATTTGAACAGTCTCTTGATGCACGAGATGGGACACGCCAACGGTTTTTCGATGAGCGTGTTTTCCGGGCGCGGGACGCCCACCCCGTCGACAGAAGACTCTGTGCAACCGTTGCTTTTGGATTTGTTTCGATTCTCAACCGAAAGCATCACAGCCGGCGGCGCTGGCACAATCGACTTGGCCGTCGACGCACGATCGAAATACTTTTCGGTGGACGGTGGACAAACCAAGTTCAACGGCGTCGACCAATCGTTAAACGACCAATCCCACTTCGTCGGCGTCAATGCATTGATGGGCGGTGGTGGCCAGGTGGCCCTGGGTGATTGCTCACCCAGGGCTCCCACAGACCCGTACGTG
>CAYFJO010000655.1:0-5151 GCA_964343305.1 uncultured Pirellulaceae bacterium
CAACGACAAACAGACCATGGCCCACTGCAACCTGGGACTCTGGTACTTGGCGGAGGGCCGACGCGAAGTAGCCCGCGAGCACTTCCAATGGGTCTGGAAGAATGGCAATAAACGTACCTATGCTTATGGCATTGCCCTGGGTGAGCAAAGACGACTGGAGTAGGGTTGGCTCCGTTACGTTTCCTCCGAGTCCTTCGAGCGAAAATTGTCTAACAGAAACAAACCAAGTCCGCTGGAGTAACCAACAGGAGCACGACGATGAATCGGCTTGTTAATCCCATTTTGCTCCGGCGCAACCTGCAGAGGTCAGCGCACCTCTGTAGTATTTGATTGCGCCAAAACTGCAAAGGAGTGCGTGACCTTGGTCGTCAAGGCGAAATCCGTTCGTGACACAGGACGGGAGACACCGACGAGTCCTTGGGGCGGTTTGGTCATGGCACGTGGTTCAAGAATCGACAATCTCCCACCACCAGTTCATGTGTCGCGTCTCCTGGAGAAGAAATACGTCGACGAGCCCGTTGCTCGCGTTGAGACACGACAGTTACCAGTAGACCCCAACCGGGATCAAACGCCGGTGGGGAAAGAAGCGAAAACGACCGACCACCGCGATTCGAGCACAGGCTTGTCAGAAAAGCGAGAAGCTCATTTTGCCCCAACCCGGGGTTGAGAACTCGGTAGAGAAGCTTGTCGAGAACTCGGACTGAAATCTTCAGAATGTCGTGAGAAACAGCACCGCAATTTCTGCCCACCAGCATCGAGCTAAGTCAATAGGTTCCGTCCGACTCGGGCTACTAACCGAATCCGCATGAGTAATTGAAAAGTTTGCCGAGTAAGGATATGGTGACATTCGTGTCTGACAACCTTGACTAAAATCTGCGCGGCAAACGTGTGATAGCGGCACGCGAGAGAAAGCATACTGAACACGCCCCACCCGTCGCGATCGGCGACCAGCATTCCTACCTTTGGCGAGAAACGACGTGATGGCGCATACTGTTGTGCAGTTTCGTTTTCGCCTCATTGAGTTGGAAGTTCGCAAGCAAGCAGAGAATCAAAATGCAAAGTAGGTTTGTGCTGAGCGTCGCCCTCGGGATCTCGATTGGATTGGCCGTTTGTACTTGCCCGGCAGATGATCTCGGCTACACAGCGTTCCAACATCCGATGATCACTGATGTGCAGGGCTGGGCGACAAGTGAACCCGACGCCGAACAGTTGCAGCGGTATCTGGACCTGACTGACGAGCAGCTCCGTGCCTGTGTGCCGTATCAGACGCCGCGCATCTATAGCTTGTGCCCGAACTGTTCCCAAAAGGAGAACGGTCGGGACTACAGCCGGCGGCATTACCCTCACGGCGTGTTCGATTTCGATCCGCGCAAGCCGAGCAAGATTGTCTGCAGCACCTGCAAGGAAGTCTTTCCCGACAATCCCAAGTTCCCGCAGGACCAGACGAAGAAATTTCGCGCACCGCGGATGTGGGCTGACTTGAATGAGAATGCCGACGTCGCGGTGCGTTGGCATCAACAAACCCGCCCAGCACGTGACCCTTCGCAATTGAAGCCTGGTGAAGACGGCATCTGGACGGCCTACTTCTATATGGACGGTGCGCTCGATACCCGCAAGGATGTCTTCTGTCAGCGCGCGATGGAGACACTGACCAAAGCTTACTATTTCTATACACACAACGAAGAGCAGCAAAATCCGGAAGTCGCCTACCAGTGTGCCTGGAAGACCGCCGTGTTGCTGGACGGCTATGCCGACGCGTTGCCGCGGTGGCTGTTGTGCGACAACTATGGCAAGGATTACTTCCAGTGCAACAGTAAAGGGCCGTTTCCGTATGGCTGGTCCGAGACGCGCTACGGTACGGCTCGCCAAACATCGGAACAGAACGGCCCCGGCTTCTTTCGTCACGCTTTGGACGTCACCTGCCAGAGCAAGGCCTTTGCTGACTACGGCAAGAATCACAAACCGTCAGCCTATGAGCACCTGTTCGCCAAAGAGGGAGAGCGTCCGCCAGCGAAGTACACGTTGTCGTTCTACGACAAACTTTGCCGCAACTGCTTAATGCCGGTGCGCCGCTATCAGGGCGCCGTGCTCGGCAAATGGGCACAGGGCTGTCCGATCAACGGCACGCAGGACTACGCCCGCCTGATCCACAATCGCGAGATGCTACGCCTGGCGGCGCAGTCGATGTTTGTCTTTCCGCACCGCAGCTTCTTTGTCGACGGCGGATACAGCGAGGGACCCGGTTATTCTGGTATTCATCTGCTACACACGCACGAAGGCATTTTTAAGCAGCGAGGCTACACCGATCCGCCAAACTACCAGGTGCCTGCAGACAGTCCCAACAGGGCCTTTTGGGAAGCGATGCTTTTGCCCGAGGACTTGCCGTACCTCGGGCGTTTGGTCGACTACGATGCGCTGCGTCCGAACCGGCAGGCCAGATACGAACAGTTCTGGCGGCGAGCTTTTCGCACCTGGAAGGATCTCTGTGCGCCCAACGGGGGCCAGTATGCTTTGGGCGAAAGCAGTCACCGCAACCTCGGCAGCTATCGCCACCTGATGATTGACCCGTGGCATGTCACCGGTCACGTGCTCAAGACCGGCATGAAACGATTTCTACTGGGTGATGGCGAAGGCGACGATCAGGTGCAGATCAACCTGACCGCTGGCCCGTATACCGCGCACGGCCACACCGACTTCTTGGACTTGCAGATTTTCGACAACGGTCACTATCTGGCCGACGACTTCGGCTACGGTAAACACCAGATGCGAAATCGCTATAGCTCGATCCAGGTTCACAACAGCGGCGCCTACGACACCTTCCAGGTTCCCAGTAATAACGGCATCCCGTGGATGTACGAAAGTAACATTCCTGGCGTCGCGGTCACCCGGGTCGGCACGCATTGCGAGACAGAAGAGATGCAGCGATTCGAGCGAACGGTCGCCCTTATAAGCACCGACATCAAACACCCCTACGTACTCGACATGTTCTACTTCAAGGGGCAAGGAAACGCCGGCAAAGGCCGACGCCGTGAGTGCTTCTTCCACAGCACCAAGCATTACGAGCAGGTCGCCCGAAACTCGCTGGCAATGAAACGACTGCCCGGGGAACGTGGCATGCTGCAACTCGAAGGAATGCAGTGGGATGAGAGCATGCTCGAATCCAAAGGCTATGGCGTTTTCTTTGACGCCCAGGAAGGCGACGCCAACGAGAACTTTACGGTCGACTTTGAAGTGGTCAATCCGTGGAAGCCACTATTGTGGAAGTTCGATCCCAAACGGAGCGACGCAACGACACTAATCAGAGGCAAGACCCCAAACTCCGCATTGCCCTACAAAGCCCGGGATGACTCGTGGGCGGATAAGCCTGCCATCGGCATTCGACGTCATGTCGTTGGGTTTCCAGGCCAGAAGGCTTACGCCTTCAACTTCCCGCATCCCGAGCAACTTCACGCCAACAAACACTCCGATGGCTGGGGCCGCATGCCAGGTTTTCTCCTCCGTCACGATGTCGAGGATACAGCGGACGAATCAGAATTTCTTGTCATCCACGAGGCTTGGGCAGGCAACCCGTACATCACAAGCGTGAAACGCCTGCCGCCCGAACATGGTTCGGCAAATGCAGTCGCCCTGATGATCACCATGCCCGACCGCATCGATGTGGTCCTCATGAGCAACGACAACGATGAGGCGACCTACCATGGATTGGGAATCGAATTCAAGGGCCGTTTTGGCATTGTTGTCAAACGTGGCAACCAGGCGGACGCCGCCTTGATCGGCGGCACCAAGTTAGTTGCCAAGTCGGCGAAGATCGACTACTCGTTACCGACCGGTGCCTACATCGGTAAGATTACGAAGTCTGAACGCCAATGGAGAGGCCAGGAAGACGGCTTCTACGTTGACCAGAATCTGCCGGAATCGGTCGTCGGCAGTTGGATGATGGTCAACGTCAGGGGAAAATCGATCAAACGCAATGAGCAGCCGGAAAACCGCGACAAGGTCATCGGCGCAGGCTGGGCGTTTCGTATTGCAGGGGTGACACGAAAAGACGGTAAGACTTTCGTGCTGACTGAAGGCGAGCATGCACTGGAGATTGCAGGCGACAGCTGTCGAGAGTTCTTCAAACCGCACCAGCATATCGCAGGCTCGGTTGAATTCCGGATCTATCCGCACTTGAGCAATCAGGGCCTGGTCCAGGTTTCGCCCCAAGGCGGTCCGCAGGCGGGGCCGACGTCTGTTACCATGAAAGCATCGTCAGACATTGAAGGGGCTTCTGTACAATATCTGATCGTTCCACTCGATGCGCCGAAGGTTTACAGTGTCGACGACAAATCACTGGCTTGGCAGACCTACCAAGGACGAGTCACAATCGACAAGAGTTGCCGTCTGCTGGTGAGAGCGAAAACCAAATATGGAATTAAGACGCCGGTCGCGCAGCGACTAACATACGTGATGCCCCCACGGGCTGCGGAGGTCGTTCCCGATGCGATTGACCCGCTGCCGATTGTCGTCCGTCGCTACTACAACAAGTACGGCGATAGCAACATTGAAGCCCCACAGCTTGGGATGTTCTACAAACAAGGCAACCCGCCTGAACAAGGCCGACACATCAACGCTTTGGGGCTGCTCAAAGTATCCGAGGCCGGGAAATACACGTTTCATTTTCACTCGCAGCAGGAAGGAACGCTGGTCATTGGCGGCGTCACTTTATTTGACGGTGACGAGCCCAGCGGCGAAGTTGGCACGTGTTATTTGCAGCCCGGCTACTACACTTTCAGGTTCGTCTCGCAAGGGACACAGACATTCGATCTCGAATGGAGCGGGCCGCAACTCGACCGCCGCCGCTTTACCGAACACGACTTGTTCCACCAGCAGAGCATGCTGGATGCGTATCAAAACGAATTCATGACCCAGAAGAAACTGCGGTAGCCTGATTGTGTATGGCCCTACGGTCCAATGGAGAAGGGTGATCCCGCGATTTTGGGCTGGCGACTTGGGCGAAGTGACGCAAATCCCTATATCCGTGTGCCAAACAAGCAAGGCCTGCCAGCGGTAACTGACGGGCCTTGATCCTGCTGTGACGGACCTGAGGTTTCGTTATGTGGTTCTCCATCTTGGATTCTTACGGCTATCAACGTTTCTCTTCGGCATGGG
>CAYFJO010000656.1:0-5148 GCA_964343305.1 uncultured Pirellulaceae bacterium
CCTGCTCTCGATCGTCCGAACGAGTGGTGGTACGACGCCAGTTCTAAGACCATCTACTTTCGGCCGCCGGACGATCGCGACCCAAATGAGCTTCCCATGTCCGGAAAAGCGCGCAATTACAGCCTGCGGTTGATTGACTGCTCGCATGTCGTTTTTCAACGCGTGGAGTTTTTCGCCAGTACGTTTTCCATGACCGATTGCGATCATGTGGTGATCGAAGACAGCCGTCTGACCTATCCTTCCACCCACAAATTCATGCTGGGTGACTTCAACTGGTTCGATGCGTCGTCCGATCCCGATAAACCGACGAAGAAACGGAAAGCGGGCCGTAACGTTACGACCCGCATCGTCAATCACGGTGACGGTCCCCACGAGAATATCTTACGCAACTGCGTAATCGCTTACTCCAATGCGCCGGCGATCATGATCGATAGCCCTGGCAGCATCGCTGAAAACTGCTACATCCACGATACCGAGTGGGATGTGAATTCCAGCGGTGGAAGCGGTTCGCTGCCGGCCGGTGTCGGCAGCATTATCCGCCGCAACACAATCCACACGGCTGGAAACTCGGAAGGCATTCGGCCAGGCCAGGGCTCGATTGTGGAATACAATCGGCTGTGGAACATGGGCAATCTGCAACGCGATGGCTCTGCCATCAACATCGATACCGGCGCGCAGCAGGGTACGCTCGTACGCTACAACTGGGTCCACAATACAAACCGCCAGGCGATCCGTTTTGATTCCACAACCACCAGCATGGGTTCCGGCGGCTGCATGCACCACAACGTGGTGTTCAACCACGCTTACGGTGGCAGCAAGTTCAAGGGTGACTACCACCTTTTGTTCAACAACAGTTTCTACAACAGCTATTTCGCGATCCCCAGCGAGTTCGGCAACACGCCCCCGCACAACCGCAACACGCTGGTACGCAATAACCTTGCCGACATGATCGTCACCTGGACTCCCAGCAGACCGGACGAAAAGTTCAACGCGCGGCTGGAAAACAATCTGCGTGGCAACGGCGTAGTGCGGCAAAGTCTACGCGATCCGGCCAACCTGGACTTCCGTCCCAAACCTGGCTCTTCCGTGATCGATGCGGGACGAGTCGTTTCCAAAGCCGACCGCCCATCGAAAAGCATTAACTTTGCGAGCGCTCCGTTTATTGGTGATGCCCCCGACATTGGCGCGTACGAAGCCGGCGATTCCAATTACTGGATTCCTGGCCGCAGACAACGTAAGGCCTCGACTCCCATCCCGCGGCATGGCGCGGACAACGTTCAACAAGATGCCGACCTGATGTTTTTGGGAGCCTACGGCGCCAAACGGCACATCGTCCACTTCACCAACACGGCCAAGGATCACAAAGGCAAAGTCGAACTGAATGATTCAAATATCGCAGATCCTGGCCAACTGCGCGCCGGAGACACGTACTACTGGCGCGTGGACGCTGTGGCTCGCGATGGATCAATTCGAAAGGGAATGGTCTGGAGTTTCAAGACGCGGGAGCGGTAAGTTTTGTTGACAATAGATTATTGTCAGAGCGCATCATCGTCTTGGCCGGATCAAGGAGCGAAGCAAAGCGGCTCCGGCGATGGGATGTGGTGAGGCAGGTTTATCCTGACAAAGATCGGCCGTCGGAAAAATTGTTTCGTCCTTTTGGTCCACACGCACTTTCCCGCTGCTCTGGGTAGTCTTTCAAACGAACTTGCGGACGACGGGGAGGCGCACAGGAGTTAGCCATATCATGTCGTCAATGTGATTTATGACTACCCAAGACAATTTGCCAGGCGCAGTCACGTTCACGCCTCGGTGATTCGCTTCGTGTACTCGGAATCGCGACCGCTGCGAGTTAGGCGATTTGGTTCGAGACAGCGGTTGCATCGACTTCAGCGCCGAAGCGTTTGGGCTAACTCGCATCGGTCTTTCTCACCGAAGTGATTTATGCGTGAGTTCTAACTTCCGAGGCCGATGCAACTGACGCGAGTTTCATCGCGGACGAATTGACAGCGGTGGGGACACCTCAGCAGGTTGCGACACGATTCCCGAGCCGAAAATGGGTCGTCTGATGACATTCTGGGGGTGGGGGATTGAGCGTGGCACGTGACGGTTAGACTTTTGTGTTAGAATGATCGAGGCGGAGCGAGGTTCGAACGGATCCTCGGTTCGAAGAAAGGAGTTGACGATGCTGAAATACGCGGCAGCTGGGATGTTTGTTGTACTGGCGACGACCTTGTCCGCGAGAGCTCACGATTATTGGCTGCAGCCGCGGCGATTCTTCCTTTCCAAGGGAGAAATGACACGCGTACAGCTGTTTGTCGGTGACCATCTCGTCAGCGAGGCCGAGCGGCCGTTTCAGGCTAAAAAAACCGTCGATTTCCAGCTCATCTCACAGGACGAGGCAACCGACCTCACAACTGCGGCGAAGGACGGCGAAAGACCGGTTGCCACGATTGCTCCTATGCCTTTCGGTAGCCACTTGGTTGTGATGGAGCGCGAGTGGAGCCACATCGAGATCGAAGCGGCAAAATTCAACAAGTACTTGGAGCATGAAGGACTGTCCAATATCATCGAGCTGCGGCGCAAGGCAGGCGAAGACAAGACCGCCGGCCGGGAGCGCTATCGCCGCTATCTGAAGGCGCTGGTGCAGGTTGGAGATGAATCCGACGCAACCTACAAGCGGAGGATCGGGCATCGCCTGGAAATCTTGCCCCACGCCAATCCGTGCGCATCGAAAAAAGGCGATTGCATTACCGTGTCAGTTCTCTTCGATGGCAAACCGCTGCGCGATGCACAGGTCGCAGCTTACGATCGCAACGGGGACAGCACGAAGACGCAAGAAGCGAGAACAGACGACAAGGGTCGGGTCCAGTTCATGCTCGATCGGTCAGGACTCTGGTTGATCCGCCTCGTTCACATGCAACGCTGCAAAGATGTCCGCGGGTTCGACTGGGAGAGTTTTTGGGCCGCCTACTCGTTTCAACTGAGGTGATGAGATTTCCTCCTTTGACCTTCCAAGTCATCAGCGTCGAGAGTTATGGTTCGCATCGCTAAAAACGGTCCATTGTTGGCATGTCTCACTCGCCACGGGTAGTTGCGACAATTGGTCGCTCGTAAGCCTCAGCGTGGCTTGCGCGCGGAGGTGACTAACCATGGGGATTTCAAGTCTGCCGTGAGGAATTCTGTGATGACGAACGATTTTTGTTCGCAACTCGGCAAGAAAGTAATCGCCGAGGATCAAAAGGCCGAGGGACATGCAATTGCCGCCCTGGGCGCCGACAGCGGCAATCCTGATGAGAAGATCAGGCTGATCGGCAACACAATCGTCAGCAATCTCTGCAATGTCCGTTTCGGTGACAACTACGGGCATGGCGGGAGATATCACTTCCTCTCCAATGCCTTCGCCAGAGTAGGCAACGACCCTCGCTACAAGACCATCCGCCTGAGCTGGGACGGCTGGAAGTACGAAACTTCCGGCCACGTCTTCATCGACACGGAGTTCGAGGGCGGCGCGGGGTACGACAGCGGCGACGTCACCGATTCGCATCGCCTCTGGGTTCGCCCCAAGGTGGCGTCGAACGTCTCGTCTCCCGTATTCCACGACGGCCACATCTTCAGCGTCCACACGGACGATGGTGTGGTCAGTTGCGTCCACGCCGCCAGCGGCGAACTGGTTTTCCGCGAACGCCTGCGGCCGTCGCCCGGCCGGATCTACACCTCGCCGCTGGCCGCCGACGGCAAGATCTATCTCGTCAGTCGGGAAAGAGGTGCCTACGTACTGTCCGCGAGCCCGAAGTTCGAGCAGTTGACTCACAACGTAATTGAAAACGACGACAGCATATTCAACGTATCGCTCGTCGTTAGCCGCGGCCAACTGTTGCTACGGAGCGACAAGTACCTGTATTGCATTGGAGAGAAATAGACGGATGTCAAAACCGTAGCTGGGGCACCGACCGTAGGTTGGTCCGCCAGAGTGTGGTTGGATGCTGGAATAGACCCGCGTTCTGGCGAACGCACCTACGAAGAAATTTGGTCTTGAAAAACGCCCTGTAAAGAAAGGTGCATCATGGTTCGTGGAATTCGACAACTGGTTCTCTTGGCAATGGTCTTGAGCGTCTTCGTTCACACCTCGTGTTCGGCTCAAACAACCGACGGGTCTGGCGAGTATCGCAAGTTCAAGGATCAGCGGGGCAGGACGGTGGTGGCCCGCGTCATGGACGCCAGCGACGATAAGGTCACGATTCAGCGGAGAGATGGCCGCCAGTTTACCGTAGATATTTCGGCCTTCTCCCAGGCCGATCAAGCTTACATCCGCGGACTGACGAAACCATCACAGCCCGAAGCGACAAGCGACGTTTGGCCTCGTTTCCGCGGCCCCGGTGGCATGGGCGTGTCCGACGCGACAGGGCTGCCGCTCAAGTGGGACACAGACAACAACGTCGCCTGGAAGACCCCGCTGCCGGGTGCAGGTGCGTCGAGCCCCATCACCTTCGGCGATCACATCTATCTGACTTGCTACAGCGGATACTTCGTGCCTGACGAACCAGGCGGCAGCCTGGATCAACTCAAGCGACACTTGATCGCCTTGCGCCGCGACAACGGCGAAATCGTGTGGGACAAGACCGTTCCGGCGAAACTGCCGGAGGAGGAGAGCATCCGCGACCACGGCTTTGCAGCCAACACGCCGGCCGCTGACGCCGATCGGGTCTACGCGTTCTTCGGGAAAACCGGGGTCTTGGCCTTTAACCACGAAGGCAACCGACTGTGGCAGACCGACGTCGGCTCGAATACCAGTGGTTGGGGAACCGCTGCCTCGCCCCTGCTTTACGAAGACATGGTGATCGTCAACGCCAGCGTGGAAAGCCAATCTTTGGTGGCTCTGGATCGGAAGACCGGCGAAGAGAAATGGCGGGCCCCGGGAATCAAGGAATCCTGGAACACGCCCATCATCGTCACGGCCGATTCGGGTCGCCGGGAGTTGGTCGTCGCCAGGGCAGGAGACATCCTGGCCTTCGACCCCGATACAGGCAAATCTCTGTGGTCGTGCAACACGGACATCACTTGGTACATGGTCCCCACAGTGGTCGCGGCAGACGGCGTCATCTATTACCTGGGTGGCCGATCGGGCATTGCGGCGGGTGCGGTTCGAGC
>CAYFJO010000657.1:0-5140 GCA_964343305.1 uncultured Pirellulaceae bacterium
CGGATCGGCGGGCGCACCTTTTTAGGCAACGAGTTCCTGCTTTGGCTCTGGTGGACTCTTGAAACCGAGACGGACACGATCAAATTGCCGGATGGGTCTGAAGTGACCGTCATGCTAAACAAGACACTTGCACTGGAATGCCCACTAGGCGAGTCGGGCAAAGAAACGATTTCCGCGGAATGCCCGATTAGTCTTCCTGAAGCGAAACAAGCCATTCACTTTGGCAAGTTGCCTCGCAAGACCGGAATGATTGCAGTTCGAAACGGTCAGCAATTTGACCTTGTTTTGCAGGCAGAGTGTTTCGCTATTAGCGGAGCGAAGATACATGTTGGGGAAGCGGACAGCTTCGACGACAGTTATCGCATTGACTCAATCCGATTCCTGAGTGAAACGATTGACCTGCTGTTTCACACCTTTTGCGAGCGACGGATAGGAAAATCCTGGAACCAAGACTGCAGGCGATTGGCAAATGGCTGGCATCGATTGGGCCTCGACAACGAAAATCGGCAGCATAACATTGATCGTTTCGAGACCTAACGGAGAAGTTGAGGCTTATGGAGACCACTGATTTTGCGCAGCTTGAATTCACTGTAAACCCAGACGACCTTGATGAAGATCGGTTTGTCAGCCTGTGGAATATCGCGGCGTCATCAATGAATGGAGATACCATTCAAGCCAGAGACCTAGCAAGCAAATTCCTGGGGTTTCTCTGCAAACACAAATGTGCCTTTGTGATGGTCAGCCCAGCCGATGCAGACTATCTAGATGGATGGTTTGAGAGAGACAATTCCTTGCTCTATGACTGGAAGCCCGAAAGCGAGAAAGTTGACGTGTTATCGCAGCACGCTTACGTGCCGTTTGACCTGTTCGTGAAGTTCTTGCATAACCAAAACTTCCAGGGAGACAAGAACTACAATCCCCGTCGCGCCGACCGAGTCGATTGGTTTACCCAGGACTGGAACGTCGGCTAGCACTTAAAAAATGTAGAACAGTGTTTCTAGAAATCATCATTTCGATCGTTGATGCCGTCTGTGACCATGACCCTAGCGATTGCAACGGCAGAAAAGCGCCAGCTCATATACATATTGATGATCCCTGTTGTCGCTCGGATCACAAGTATCGGGATTTCATCCGCGATCAACTTTCACTTCCGATTCGCAAGTCCTGACGCATTCGCAGTTTACGATCTTCTCGACAACTATTTGGCACGGCGGATGCCTTTCAATATGCACGCGACTGGTTGATTGACGGAATTCTCCGACTACTGTCGCCCCGACTCATCAGGTTCACACAATAGAGGAGTCAAACGTGAAACGAATCGCATTGGGAATCACCGCCTATAGTATGTTGGCATTCTTGAACACTCCAGCACAAGCATCGGATCTTTCTAAGTTGCTCCAAGTCATTTTGGGCCATGGCCATTACGCCAAGGGGCACTCTAATTATGGTTACCAGCATGGCCACTACCGCAATGGGCCACAATGCAATAATCAGAGATACAGTGGTCATAGAAACGGATTTGGTTATGGTTACGGTCCCCAGGATGGCCACAACCGCCAAGGGCCGAGATACTACGGTGGTCAGAGCGGATTTGGTTACGGTTTCGGTCGCCAGGATTGTGACAACCGCCACGGGCCGATATATGGCGGTCAGAGAAACGGTTTTGGTCATGGTTTCGGTCCCCAGGATGGCCACAACCGCCACACACCGAGGTTCGATGGTCAGAGAAACGGATTTGGGCCTAGCCCGCAAACCGTTCATGACCATGGAAACAGGCAGACTCACACCTCCCGGCACGGCAGGGGCTCGACACGCGGATCGGGATTCGATCATGCATCCGGCCATGGAAGAAGGTAGCTGAAGAGCGGCAAAGTTTTCTTGCTCACGATTGCTCGGCCAGTCCCAATTGCGGGCTGGCCGGGCCGGATACCTGCCGTTACTCTCGGACTTCACGGCCCACCTCAGCCAAACACCCCATCAATTCTGTCGCCAACGCCTGCATCTACCGGTTCACTCGGCGCTGCCCTCGTTGTTCGAGTATTCCGTATTGTTGCATTAATTGCATTCAAAACAACGGCGAATCTGCCGAGGCCGCTGAGAACTTGATCGTTGAAGACCTTTTCACATTCAGATGAACTTGCTAAGACTCGCCGTTGAGGTTGGTCCATGATCCACAATCCACTTGCTTGTTGTTCCTCTCCTCTTTTTGCTTGGCATCGTTCAAAACGGGTTTCCGACACCGCCCAGATTCTTAAATAGAGCACGAAATATCGAGTGAATAACTTCACGCTAGAGACCTTGGTCGACCTAGTATTGCACCGCGCCAAGGTTCAGCCACAGGATATGGCCTACACGTTCCTGCGAGATGGAGAGCGGGATGAGGACGTCATCACTTATGCGGATTTAGACCGTCGCTCTCGTGCAGTGGGGGCGCAGTTACAGTCGCTGGGGCTGAAAGATAAGACCGTTCTGCTGCAATTCGAATCCAGCATTGAATACATCGTCTCTTTCTTTGGATGCATTCTTGCAGGAGCAATTGCAGTCACATCGTTCCCTCACCGCAGCCGCCGGTTGTTGTCGCGTTTGCGAACGATGGTGGAAGATTCAGGAGTACGAACAGTACTTTCGACCGACTCTATTTTTCGAGAGATGCGGCGACGTTTTGAAGAAAACGATCGACTTGCGAATCTCAACTGGATTCGTTTGGAGTCAATCTCAAACGAATTGTCGGATGATTGGCGATACCATACTCCCGATGACAAGACACCAGCATTTTTGCAATACACGTCTGGCTCCACCTCGAACCCCAAAGGCGTCGCCGTCACTCACTCCAATATTCTCGCTAATCAGAAGATGATTGAGGTTGGCTTCGGACACGATCGTCAATCGCGTATTGCTGGATGGCTCCCCTTGTTCCACGACATGGGCTTGATCGGCAATACGATTCAGCCGCTTTATTTAGGTAGTGGTTGCGTGTTTATGTCGCATCGTCAATTTCTGATGCGACCGTTCCGTTGGCTTGATGCAATCTCGCGTTATCGTGCGCATTCCAGCGCCGCACCAAATTTCGCCTACGATTATTGCACGGATAGAGTAACACAAGAGGAATTGAATCGACTTGACTTATCGAGTTGGAAAGTTGCCTGCGTTGGTGCCGAGCCTGTTCGTAACGAGACACTGGAACGTTTCGCGGCGAAATTCGCAGCGTGTGGATTCGATCATGGTGCATTCTCGCCAAGTTATGGCCTTGCCGAAGCAACGCTATTCGTGTCCGGGGGTCATAAAGGCGAACTACCCAAGGAATTGCGATTAAGTGCCCCTGCACTGGAGCAAGATCGGGTAATGGAACATGGGAGTGGCCAGCAGAAAACACGGCTCCTTGTGAGCTGTGGCGGGGCCAGTTTGTTCGGGCGAGTCGCCATTGTTAACTTGGAAACGTGCGTGGAGTGCCGAGAAAACGAGATTGGTGAGATCTGGTTGTCGGGACCGCACGTCGCTGCGGGTTATTGGAACAATGCGGAAGCCACGGCGAAAACTTTTGGAGCACGGATTGCGGGCGATGAAAACACGACTTACCTGCGCACGGGAGATTTAGGTTTTCTGCACGCTGGCGAACTGTTTGTGAGTGGTCGCTGCAAGGATTTGATTATCATTCGTGGCCGCAACCATTACCCACAGGATATCGAACATACCGCGCAGCGGGCACATCCGCATTTCGAGCCAAGCGGTAGTGCGGCATTCTCCGTGGAGGTCGATGGTGAGGAACGACTTGTTGTGGTGCAAGAAGTGATGCGCACACATCGCAGTACGATCGAGAGAGAGCAGGCGACCGATGCCCTTCGCTTTGCGGTCACTTCGGAACATGACGTTCATGCCTATGAAGTAGTGCTCTGTAATGTAGGCACACTTCCCAAGACTTCGAGCGGAAAGTTACAGAGAGGAGCCTGTCGCGAGGCTTACCTCAATGAATCGCTCCCCAGCCTGAGGCTCACAGTCCCTCGTGCCAGTGCCGCCTAAAAAAGGGCGGAAAGTCTTACACGCAATTCGGAAATGCTTGACATCGATCGGGCCGTCAGCCTGAAACGGTAAATTGTTAACGAGCAAATCAAACAAAAAAAAGCCCTTTGGAGTGGGGCAGTACTCTAAATTCATTCTTGTTGGGCACACCAGATCGTCAATCCCCCAAGTGGCGACCGAAGAATGCTATCACTTGCCTTGGTGAACCGGTGAAGTGTAATGCGCGAAGAGTTGCGTCTTTCCTTTATAGAAAACGGGCGCTGACTCGCATCAGCACCCGCCAAGGGGCACGCTGCCTTTAAGATTATCCGCCGCTAAGTGAGTCACGCAGGTTGTCCCTTGCCCTACGCGATCTTCGATCTGCATGCGTGTCTCTTCAATCACTCGGAACCGGGGCGCCTCGATTGCTAGTTGCGGATCGGCACCGAACTCGACAATGTTCAATAGCATCTGAACGGTCGTTTGCAGGATGCCGTAACTACCGGGCGTGGCGATGGAAAACCAGAACCTACCTTCGCGAAAGACGTGCACTGGGGCCATCGGGCAGGACCATCGCTTTCCAGGTTGCATGACGTTGGGCGTCGGGCAGTTCGGAGCAATCTCGGTCCAGAACAGCAGGTTGTTGAGAACGATCCCCGTGCCTGGCACCATCACGCCCGAGCCGAAACCTTCGCCCAGTGACTGCGTAATGCTGGCGATGTTGCCTTGCGAATCGGCCGCGCATAAGTGCGTCGTTAACCCCTCCATATGACCCGGCGGAACTGCTTCGGAAACGGGCGCGCTTTGCCAGCGTTCTCCCTCGCTTTGGGATGCCTCGTTGTGATCTATCAATTCGCGGCGTTGGGCAACATAGTCTTCGGATAGTAGACGCTCCAGTGGAATGTCGTGAAACTTTGGATCGCCCCCCCAGCGAATGCGGTCAGCCGTCGCCAGTTTCATCGCTTCACTGAGCAGGTGAATATAGTCCGCCGAGTTGTGCCCCATTGATCGCAGGTCGGTCGCTTCGAGCAGTTTCAGCGTTTGCAGAATCTGAAACCCCTCGCAGTTGGGCCGGCATGTCTTGATCTTTAAATTGCGATAGGTCACCTCGACGGGCGTCTGCCACTCGGGTTCGTAACCAGCC
>CAYFJO010000658.1:0-5108 GCA_964343305.1 uncultured Pirellulaceae bacterium
TCGAGGCGTTTTACCGCGCGGTGGCTTACGGCGAGCCGGTCGAAAGCGACAGCCGTCTGGCGGCCGACACGATTTCGACGATCTACAGTGCCTACGTGTCGGCCGAGCAAAAAGGGGCCGAGACGCCGGTGCGGACGTTTTGACGGCCCTCGATTGTCTTCCGGTGCTTGTCGAAAGGCGTCGAGGGGACGGACGAACACGCCGCGGAGGCCGTCGTCGTCCACGTGGTCCGGAAAGCAGCGGCGTCAGCGCGGTAGA
Organism: uncultured Pirellulaceae bacterium; assembly: GCA_964343305.1. GTDB lineage: Bacteria > Planctomycetota > Planctomycetia > Pirellulales > Pirellulaceae > CAYFJO01. The sequence continues at coordinate 259 of CAYFJO010000658.1, forward strand.
TCGGACCAGCGCAGCGCTTCGAGCCGGTGTGTGTCGCCGGTCATTTGCGCCGGGAGGCGAAAGACGCGGCGGCCCGTTCTGTCGCAGAAGTAGAGCCGCGAGGGGGAGGGCTCGCGCGCGTGGCCATCGGCCCAGAAGGCGTAGAAGTCAGGGTGAGCGTTGACGGGTCGGCGCACGTAGGTGTGGTTGTAAACGCTGTCGTGCGTGACGCGCTGCTGCCTGTTCCAGGTCGCGCCTTGCTCCGTGCTCGTCCACACAGCAATCTCGCCGCCGGTGTTGTACGGTTGCGGTCCCGTTTCCGTCGGGGCGACGATCCGCCAGGTGCCGTCCAGTTCGACGTGCAGGCAGCCGGTGTCGTAGTTGTTGTCCGAGATCATGGCCGGGCGGATGTCCCACCGGCTGCCCGTCCAGCGGGCAGTGGTCCAGGTGCGCGGGTCGTTCTTTGGGCCGGAGTGCGCCCCGCGGCTTGTCAGAAAAAGCACCACGGGCCGTCCTTGGGCGTCGAAGTTCAGGTCCTTCAAGTAGACGCGCAGGTCTTCCGCTTCGTAGTCGTGCACGAGCGCTTCGTTGGCGACCGATTCGAGCGGCAGCTCGACGGCCTTGCCGCGTGCGTCGGTCCACGTCTCGCCAAAATCATCGGTCTCGAGATAGTACAAGTTCGTGCGCCGCATGTCGTTGGGCAGTCGCTGTTGCGGATGGTAGTTGAAAGCCGTGCCGATTCTCGTGCCGTGCCGCCAACTGATTTGGTAGTGACCGCGGGCAACTTTTGCCAACAGTTGCGGGTCGGACCATTGGCGTCCGTCGCGGCTGGTCATCCAGTACAAGAATCGTCCGCTGGCGGTATAGCGAGTGTGTAGGAACAGAAAGCCGTGGCCCTTGACGTACCAGGGCTGGGGATAGGAGAAGTTGGTTTTCTGAATCAGCTCGAACGAGTCGACGGAGTAAGGCTGGCGACTCTTGAAAATGTAAGCGGGCCTGGCCGTGCCGTGGGCACTGGGGAAGACCCACACGTAGCCCTCGTCGTCGAGCATGATCGCGGGATTATCGTGGGCGTCGTCAGTGCCTTTGTCCAGCACGATCGTGGGCCGCGGGACCGTGGCGGTGGTGTGATCGAAATAGGAGACCATGATCAGAATCTGGCGCTTGTCTTTGCGAGTGCCGGCGTAACAGAAAAATGTCTTGTTCATTTGCGGCGCGTAATAGGCCAGCGGAATGTGTTTGGCAAACGTGGTGGCGAACCCACCGCTGTAGTGCACAAAGCGGTACTCGTCGTTGGATCGCGCCGAGCCGGAGTACGACCAGATGCCTCGGTAGCCGTCGTCTTTTCCTTGTCGCGCATCGGATATGTCGCCATGCTGTGCCGAACATTCATCCGGCCACGCGCCGAACAACAAACTCATCCCGCCCAGCGCGATTGCGATGCGCAAGCAACGATGATGCGAAAAACTCGGCCGAGCCTGCAGCCTGCGGTGTCGCGACATGTTGTTTTCTCCCGTGGGTTCGCTCGTGCGAAGTTAACCAGACGGATGCTCGTGGTCGAAATGTTCCGCGCTGGCCATTGCGTGCATCCTCGTCGTCCGCCATATATGCTAGGACCGGAAATCCAGGCATGGTTCAATTGCCACGCGTTCAGGGTAACATATCACTTCTCCCAGCGGATGGTTGTGAGAGTGAGGAAATCAAAGCTGTTGCCTGAGAGTCCCTTCACCCTGGTTTCTCGAAGTCATCCCCCTGACCGTATCACTGCATGAAAGGCAAAACCATGTCCCGTCGATCAACTACCTCGGTTGCCATCATCTGCCTGATTGCTCTTTGCCGAATCGTCGCTCGCGCCGAGTCGCCGCCAGTGGCGATCCCTCGGATCGACGGGCTGTGGTGGAGCGTCGCCGACAATCCGGACCTGGGGAAGTTGACCGACCCGCGACAGGAACCGGTCGACTTTGCCGTTTGGCAAGCGGCCGACGGCACTTGGCAACTCTGGTCGTGCATTCGCAAGACGCGCTGTGGCGGGAACACGCGACTGTTTTACGGCTGGGAAGGCGGCAAGCTGACCGACCGCGACTGGAAGCCGCTGGGCGTTGTCATGCAGGCCGATCCGAAGTACGGCGAATCGCCCGGCGGCTTGCAGGCGCCGCACGTCATCCGGCACAAAGGCCTTTACTACATGATGTACGGCGATTGGAACAACATCTGCCTGGCGACCAGCCGCGACGGCAAGCAGTTCGCGCGCTACGTGCAACAAAACGGCAAGACCGGTTTGTTCAACGAAGGCGATGGCGAACACGCTCGCGACCCGATGATCCTCAAGGTCGGCGACGAGTTTCACTGTTACTACACGGCCCACTCGATGCGTTCGCCGACGAAGAACCACCGCGGAGTGAACTACTGCCGCACGTCGACCGATCTGCGCAACTGGAGCGACTCGCAAATCGTCGCAGAAGGCAGCGTCTACCGCAAAGGACCCTACTCGGCCGAATGCCCGCACGTGGTCTTCCATCCACAGTCCAAGCACTACTACTTGTTCAACACGCAGCGTTACGGCCGCGACCAACACGCCACGGTGTTCCGCTCGTCGGACCCGTTCCACTTTGGCATCAACGACAACCGGAAGGAAGTCACCACGCTACGAGTGGCTGCCCCGGAGATCATCTTGCATGAGCGGCGGTACTACATCGCCTCGCTGAAGCCGTCCCTCGACGGCATCCAGATCGCCCGGCTGAAGTGGGAATCAGCCAAGCGGCGATGAACCGTTGCATGGAGGCTCCTCTCTGGCGACGGTTACGGTCCCCTCGTCCGCATCCACGATGAGATGAAATGGAGCAGGGTGAGGCTCCGGTCGGAAGGTCTGAAACAACTGAAACCTCTTTGGTTGCGGCTCCGCCGCGTTAAGAAATGAACGCAGAAAAAAAGCCCCGTCAACCGTAGCCGCACGCGGTCGCCGCCGCATCGACATCTTCTCCGGCACGGGGACCATCAACGTGCGAATCCCAACCACCAATCGAGTCAATAGAAGAGCGTGGAAAAATGGGCCAGCTACAGAGACACGGTCTTCGCTCAAATCGAAGGGAGAACTCGTCATTATGAATGAAAAGGTAACCTATGGACAGCTCCGTCAGTTGTTGTTCGACTTGGGATTTGCCGACATTTCGATCAAGGATTCTCACGCAGGATTTCGTCACGAGGACGACGAAACGGTCATTCTCCTGGCCGTCCACGATCAGAGGGAACCGGCGCGCATTGCCGATGTAAAATATGTCCGCCGTGTACTGGATGCCAGCCGCGGGGTGATAAAGGTTGTAAGCGTTCGGTGAACTGATCACTTTGGATGGCCAGTCCCATTTAACGGTCCTTTTTTGCTCGGAATCAAGAACATGACCGTCTGACGGCTTTGAATAGCACTTCGTTTAATCCTGACAGTGTGATCGTCCAGACCGAATACAGTTCGTCATTTCCCGTTGCTGTGACGACCGGTTTGCAGAACCCATTCAGGATCGATGCGGCGTTCCCTTTTTCTCTCAGAAGCTTATCTTCCAGTCGACTGTTCCACTCTGCTCCGGCTGGAAACGCACCCGCACGCCGCCTTTCTCCGCGTTGCCCGGAGTTACCGTCTTTCCATCAAGAGATGCGCTCTTCACCTTCCAGTTTTTAGAGGCGGGAAGCGCGATGCGCAGTTCGTATGCGTCGCCGGCAACCACTTGACTCTTTCCGGTCAACGTTCGGGTCGGCGAATCCCATTTCTCTTCGATTACGTCCATCATGCCCTGGGTGATGTGCCGGGAAGTACTGAGAACTTGCGGATGATCGGCTGCCTTGCGAACAGCCAAAACCCGACAAGATCCTGCCGGTAGCGTTTGTTTCAGCGTTCCCTGGATAGGTTCGACGAACCGGTCTCCCCAGAAATCAAATCCGACATGCTCGGCCGTCTTGTCCAGCCCAAGTTTCCCCATGTCGTACACGATCGTATCCGAAGCATTATCTTGCCAGTTGAAGAGGCCAATCACGTTCATCCGGCTGTTTCCGGTCAGCCAGATGCGCGCCTGGTTCATGTATTGTGTCTCCCACTTTTCCGACCGCGCCGCTGCATACGGGGTCGCTTCGAAGAGGTCGACTGGACGTGCAGGATAACTATGGCTCGGCAGGCAGCGCTTCAGGATATCAAGCCGTTCCGGCGGTAAATCTGCGTATTGCATACTGGAAGTGTGCATGGCTCCCGCAACCGCCATCCAGGAACACATCAGGCGGGCACACTCAATAGGAGTTGTTTCGCGCACGTAGACTGGATCGGGATCGTTGTACCAGACGCGTCCATTCAGGAAGTACAGGTTGGTCCCATGCCAGGCGCCTATGATAGTGTGCTTCCAATGTTTGGTAGTCCTGACATCGCCTGCTGCGTGGTTATCGGGTCCAATGCGCATGGCATCGATCAGGCCGAAAGAGCCTCCCATCGAGAACATGTTCTGGGAAACGTTGCATCCGAGTATGAAGGTGTCGGGCGCGTTCTCCCTCACGATCTGTAGCCCGTTGCGGTAGGCGGAAATGTGTGTTTCGTCAGGGTCATGCAGACGGCTGTCGGCGAAACTGCCGTCCCTGTAGTTGGTGTTGGCATATTGGCTCTTACACGCCAGTCCCGTGTACAAACCATCCATCTTGAAGTAGCGATATCCCCATCCATGAATGCGTTTAACTCGTTCCGCCACGAACGCCTGCGCCTTGGGATGGGTCACATCAATACTGGTCCCACCAAAGCCTTTGAAGTGAAAGGGGGTCCCGTCGGGATTCTTCACGAAGATGTCATGATCGAAATAGGGATTGTTCATATTCCCCGCAAATGGCATGAACCAGATCCCTGG
>CAYFJO010000659.1:0-5108 GCA_964343305.1 uncultured Pirellulaceae bacterium
TTCGGCTCAGTTGCTTTGTGACGACGAGGCATTGATCGCTCCTTCGGCGATAACAGCCAAGCTCCTGGTCAGCCAGATCCAACAATCGCAAAAAACGATTCGCGACTTTGACGCCAAGATCGACGAAGTGATGAAGCAGCATCCCGATGCCCACCTCTTCACGAGTCTGCGAGGTGCCGGCAACACCTTGGCCGCACGCTTACTTTGCGCGTTTGGCTCGCAGAGGGAACGCTGGAAAGACGCCGACAGCATCGCGTCCTTCAGTGGGATCGCTCCGGTGACAAAGCAAAGCGGCAAGCAGCGCCAAGTCCACCGGCGATTCGCTTGCCCCAAGTATCTTCGGCAGACGTTCCATGAATTTGCCGCGAGTGCTCGATTGTATTGTCCGTGGAGTAAGGCGCGATACCAAATGTTACGCGACCGCGGAATGAGGCATCACGCCGCACTACGCAAGATCGCTCGCAGTTGGATCCGAATTCTGTTCCGCGTCTGGCAAACTCGAACACCATTCGACTCCGAACGCTACATCGCCAAACTGCAACAACGCTGCCCTGAAATTACTCAGTACCTCAATCAAAAAACTTAACCAATTTCCAAACGAACCCCTTGTGGAGACCTCAGATGTCTCCGCACTTAGCCTGGCTGGCTAAGTCCGCGAAGTTTGTCCAACCTCAGCGATTTGGCGTTGAAGCAAATTGCTGGCGGTGTTGTCGTCCCAGCGCAGTTCGCTTCGGTTGGCGATCAGGCTATTGGCGTCATCGACTTGATCACAAAGTGGCAATCGTCTCTTGTTTTGGTTTTGAACCAGGTCGATCTGACCTCTGCAGATTAGCGGCAAATTGTCGTGCGGTTGGGTTTCATTCGACTGTATAAATGCATAACACCGGACGGGGGCGCGGTTTTCCGCGGGGCAAGAACCGAATTGAACTATAATTCGAAATTTCCGTGGCAGATTTGGTGGTCTGGTGCATATGACTTATAAAGTTCCACGTTTTCCAGGTGTATGACGCAAAATGGACGCTTCTGACCACGACTTTTTCAGCGAACTCTACGTCGCAAACGAGCAGGCGATTTACGGGTTTGTGTTCTCGCTGCTCCACAGCCGGCCGGATGCGGATGATGTGATCCAGGAGACGATGACGCAGCTTTGGGAGCATTTTGATCAGTACGATCGTTCGCGGCCGTTCCTGCCCTGGGCGAATCGGTTCGCGTATCGGCAGGTGTTGATGCACCGGCGACGAGAGAGCATTCGCCGGATCTATCTGAGCGATGAAGTTCTCCAATCGCTGGCCGAGGACTATCCGCCCGCTACCGATTGGGAAGAGTCGCGGCGGCGGGCGCTCAAGGCGTGCCTGGCAAAACTGACGGAGCGGCAGAGCGAGCTGCTGAAGTGCCGATACGAATCCGACGAATCATTGGTTGAGATTGCCGAGCGAATAGGACGCACTGTGAACTCCCTTTACAAATCGCTGCAGAGAATTCGCCAGAGTTTGGTTGGCTGCGTCGAACGCCGCTTGGCAACGGAGGCGGGTTGATGAACCAAGACTTTGACAAAGACCGGTTGATCAAGCTCGTCGGGCAGCTTTGCGACCAGGAGAGCGGCGAGGAAGATCTTGCCGAACTTGAAGCGACACTGAAGCAGCACAAGCAAGCCCGTGAGCTTTACCATTTGACCGTTGCACTGCATCGCGATCTCGAATCATGCGAGATCGCTGGAGTCCAGCCTTTAGGCTGTTCCGCGAGCAAGCCGCACGCGGAAGAGACACTCACAAAAGACGCGCACAAAAGAGATACGCTAAAGCGTGGACTTCAACTTTCCCTCGCAGCCAGCGTTCTCGTTGTCGCATCACTGATCGGATACCAGGCGTTTCGTGGTGAGAACAACACGACACAAACCACGATGATTGCTACCGTCACAGACCTGATCGATGTCGAATGGCCGGAAGGGCAACCAGAGATCAACCTTGGCGATGATGTGTCAGCTCGGCGATTGGTGATTGCATCAGGAACAATTCTTCTGACATACAAACATGGAGTTGTTGTGACCATCGAAGGTCCGGCTGATTTCGAGTTGCAGACGAAAGATCATGCTATTCTGCATGAAGGCCAACTCGTGGCTTACGTGCCGGACGGGGCAGAGGGGTTTCAGGTCTCGACGGAGAGCGCGGATGTTGTGGATCTCGGAACGGAGTTTGGCGTCACGGCTCGCCAGGATGGCAGTTCGGACGTGATCGTATTCGATGGCGAAGTGGAACTCGCTCCGAAGAACGCACCGCAACCCACTCGGCAACGCGTTGTCGCGGGATTGGCCTATCGTGTCGATCGTGATGGCACGACTCGTCAGGAAGAATTCAGCCAATCAAGTTTTGAAAAAGCACGTTCGATTATTCGGAAACGACAGGTAATTCGTGAGCCGTTTCGCAGCGACGACCTCTTCCCAGGCGAGGCGCGGAATGGCTGGACCGATTCGTGGTCGCTCGTTACGTCGAATCTCGCGATTGATAAAGAGGCCACGGGAATTCATGCGGACAAGCCGCTTGCCGCTGGAACGAGTAATTATCTCACGGTCGTCGGTAGCAGCTCAAACGATGGGACAGGCAGCCTTGAATTGCGTCGGGGCTTTGATTCGTTCGACCAGTTCGATGCGACTCTGCCTTACACCGTGGAGTTCCTGTTTCGGCTGGAAAGCGAGTCGGCCACGCTCCGCCAGATTCGAGCTTATGGAGTTCAAATACCCGCCGACCGGCAGGATGATCGGGCTGTCTGGCAGATCCGTGCTGCCAGGCCAAATCGCGCCGAAGATCTTCGCTGGCAAGTTTATCATCCGCGTAGCGACACGAGCACATTCGATTCGCTGCCGCTGGTCCAAGGTCAGACCTATCGCTTCTTAATCGAAGTACATCCACAACAGCGGCGCTGGCGAGCATCCATTTCCGACGGCAAGCGTTCGATTTGGAACACGCTGAGAAACGGAGAACCACTGCGACTCCGCCGCGACGAGCAAAAGGATGGCAACATGCTTGGGTGGGAGATGACCGTCGCTCCAGGTTCAGAACTTCGCTTTTCGGTGGACGCCATTCGCATTCAGAATCATCCGCCAAGTACGCTGGAGTCCAGGCTCTAGCCTGCTACCCAACTGATCCTCGCTGGATGCACCACTTTCCTTTGCATGCTTCTGCAGGGACGATCTCCGTTCAGATTGACCGCGAAACAGGCGATCGGCATGCAGAGAGCCGTCGTCCAACCGCTGGTAGGATGGTGAATGCTGGTTTAGCTTCCGACTCATTCTTCTTGGTAAGGGGATAGATCCCAATCGCTTTTGCGATTAAGTTCGTTCCAAACTTGCACGTCAACGAATCTCTGCACTCAGCTTTCAATGAAGCGCTCGAATAAGGAACGTCGGCATGAAACGAACACCGTTGTGCTTGCTTCTTGTATGTTGCCCATTTCTCGTAAATCCCTGTCTTGCCGCCGATCCGGTTCCCGCGAGCGCTGAAAAGGCTGAGTTGGCCACGAATAAGTGGCTCGACGGTTTGGGCATGAAGGGACTGGTGATCGAGCAAACCGTCGAAGGTAACGGCTTTGTGGGTCAGAAGATTGTCGGAAGGGAAAGCTACATGTACGTGCTCAGTCAAGAAGGTTGGTATGTCAACCTTGGCTTCGCCGGCAAAGTCGAAAAGACAACGCCCCTCGAAACACTGAAGGCAAAGTTCAAGTACGTTGCCCTCAACCGCGTTCCCACACCAGGGTTGGCGGTGCCAGGTTGGGATATACGCCCGCGGACGCCGGTCTCGTCGTTCAAAGACGGGGTCGAGTTCGTCAGCTACAAGGACGGACTGCTGACAGTGAAAGTGAATACCAAGTTCTTCGCTCTTTACGGCCGCGACCCGAAAGTCCTTTTCCCTCAGGACAGGGCAGCCCCCAAGGGCAGCTACTTCCAGATCAGGAAGAACTTCCCCCTTGATCTAACCCTCACCGCGCCAGTGACGTTGAAGTAGCTGCTGTGACAATTGTTCATGCTTGTCCTATTTTGGCGCCGGCCCGCCAGACAAGCTTGCCAGACGCTGGCCTGGAATTGAGCAGACGTTAGGGCATTGAACCATTTCGCTGAGCTGGATCGAGATCAAACCGATCAAGATTCATGACCTTGGTCCATGCCGCGACGAAGTCGTGGATGAACTTCTGCTGGCTGTCGGCAGAGGCGTACACTTCCGCGATGGCTCGAAGTTGTGAGTTGGAACCAAACACAAGATCGACACGGCTGGCTGTCCATTTGACTTCACCTGACCTGCGGTCACGGCCTTCGAAAAAGTGATCGCAGACGGGTGACGTTTTCCACTCGGTGCTCATGTCCAACAGGTTTACGAAAAAGTCATTCGTCAACGTCTCTGGTCGTTTGGTGAAGACACCAAGTTGTGCAAGCGGGCCATCTCCGGAATTGGTATCCAGAACCCGCATTCCGCCGATCAGGACGGTCATCTCTGGAGCGGTTAGCGTCAAAAGGTGCGCTCGATCAACGAGTAGTTCCTCAGCCGGCCGATCAATTTCGTGAGCGTGAAAGTTGCGGAACGCGTCCGACTTTGGTTCGAGCACGGCGAAGGAATCTACGTCCGTCATTTCCTGCGAGGCATCCGTTCGTCCAGGCGAGAACGGAACGACTACGTCGTATCTAGCCTTCTTCGCTGCTTTCTCTATCGCCGCACATCCGCCCAGAACGATCAGGTCTGCCATGGAGACTTTCTTGCCATCGGTATTCGACTCGTTGAATTCGCGCTGGATTATCTCAAGCACTTGCAGCACCTTAGTAAGTTCGGCGGGCTCGTTTACCGCCCAATCCTTCTGAGGCGCAAGACGAATTCTTGCTCCGTTTGCACCACCGCGTTTGTCGCTTCCACGGAATGTCGAAGCAGAGGCCCAGGCGGTCGAAACCAGTTGGGAAACAGAGAGCTCTGACTCGAGAATTCGAGCTTTGAGCTTCGCGATTTCCTGCACTCCAACCAACTCGTGATCGACAGCAGGGACTGGAGCTTGCCACAGTTGCGACTTCGGTACGTCAGGACCAAGCAATCGCGAAACGGGTCCCATGTCGCGATGCGTCAGCTTGTACC
>CAYFJO010000660.1:0-5103 GCA_964343305.1 uncultured Pirellulaceae bacterium
GTCAGTGCGTCAACCAATGACGACAAGATCGCCTGGTACGAGAACCTGGGATTCGATTTCGGCGATGCACCGTCGCCCTATCCTGTGACGATCGCCGAAGACGGCGCTCGACACACGTCCATTGGCTTGACGCTGGGCACCAGTCGCGACGACGAAAACGACGGCACGCATTCGGCCAGTGCCGATGCCGACGACACGACCGGTTCGCCGGACGATGAAGACGGTGTAACATTCGGCACAATCCAAGTTGGCACGTTGGACACAACGGTGACGGTCAACGTGCAAGGAGCGGCGGGCAAACTCGATGCCTGGATTGACTTTAACGGCGACGGCAGTTGGGATGGTCCTGGAGAACAGATATTTGACGCGCGCAATGTGGGCACGGGGGACAATCATTTGACGTTTGATGTCCCCAGTTATGCGTTAGCGGGCACGACCTATGCACGGTTCCGACTGAGCACGATGGGCGACTTGGGCATCGGCGGCCAGGCGGCCGATGGCGAAGTCGAAGATTATCAGGTCACGATTGCCTCGCCGGCTGCCGCCAGCGGCACCTTCGGCAGTCAGAACGCGGTGAACACCGCCGCGCTTTCCGCAAAAAGTGTATTTGCGGCGGACGTGGACGGTGACGGAGACATGGATCTGCTCAGCGCGTCGTACGATGACAACAAAATCGCCTGGTACGAGAACGATGGCAGTGAAAGCTTCGCGACGCATACAATCACCACCGTGGCCGCCAATGGAGCTTACAGTGTGTTTGCGGCGGACGTGGACGGCGATGGCGACACCGACGTGCTCAGCGCGTCTTATGGTGACGACAGAATCGTCTGGTATGAGAACGACGGCAGTCAAAACTTCACGACGCACGTTATTAGCGCAAACGCCGACGGTGCCCAAAGCGTGTTTGCGGTGGATGTCGATGACGACGGCGACATCGACGTACTTAGCGCGTCCAACATTGACAACAAGATCGCCTGGTATGAGAACGACGGGAGTCAGAGCTTCACCGAACGCATTGTCAGCACCATGGCCTCTTTGGCTCGCAGTATATTCGCGGCGGATGTCGATAGCGACGGAGACATGGACTTGCTGAGCGCGTCGCAGACGGATGACAAAATCGCCTGGTACGAGAACGATGGAAATGAAAGCTTCACGACTCGCACCATCAGTACGGTCGCGAATGGAGCCTTCAGCGTTTTCGCGGCGGATGTGGATGGCGACGGCGACACCGACGTGCTCAGCGCGTCTCTTTATGACAACAAGATCGCTTGGTACGAGAACAACGGCAGTGAAGTCTTCTTCACACGCACCATCAGCAACAGCGCCAATTCTGCGAGAAGCGTCTTCGCGGCGGACATCGATGGGGACAATGACTTGGACGTGCTCAGCGCTTCGTCGTCCGACGACAAGATTGCCTGGTACGAAAATGACGGCAGTGAAAACTTCACGACACGCACGATCAGCACTGCCGCCGATTCAGCAAGAAGCGTGTTTGCGGCGGACGTGGACGGTGACGGCGACATGGATGTGCTCAGCGCATCGCAGAATGATTCGAAAATCGCCTGGTACGAGAATTTCGGATCGGACTTTGGCGATGCTCCAACTCCCTATCCAACCACTTTGGCCGAGGATGGTGCCCGTCATGCCGCGACAGGATTGACACTTGGCACCAATCGAGACGTAGATGCGGACGGAGCACACTCCGCCAATGCCGACGCCGACGACACGACCGGCTCGCCGGATGACGAAGACGGTGTCACCTTCGGCACGATTCAAGTCGGCGCGCTGGATGCCACGGTCACGGTCAACGTGCAAGGTGCGGCGGGCAAGTTGGACGCCTGGATCGACTTCAACGGCGACGGAAGCTGGGGCGGACCGGGCGAACAGATTTTTGATTCGTTCAATGTCAGCACGGGCGACAACAACCTGACGATTGACGTGCCAAGTTGGGCCAAAGCGGGAGCGACCTATGCCAGGTTCCGCCTCAGCACAGCCGGCAATCTAGGGGTCAGAGGTCAAGCGGTCGACGGCGAAGTTGAAGACTACCAGGTGGCTGTCATCGATCCGGCTACGACTTCCGGTATCTTTGCACCTCAAAACATCATTACCACAACGGCGGATGGTCCATTCGATGTGTTCGCTGCCGATCTGGATGGCGACGGTGATATGGATGTCGTTAGCGCGTCATCAACCGACAGCAAGATCGCTTGGTACGAGAACGACGGAAACCAGAACTTTTCCGTTCATACGATAAGCACAACAGCTATACCGGCAATCAGTGTGTTTGCTGCGGATGTGGATGGCGACGGAGACCTCGACGTACTCAGTGCTTCTCGGATTGACGACAAGATCGCTTGGTACGCAAACGACGGAAACCAGAACTTTACACTTCACACAATTAGTACCGCAGCAGACGGCGCGCGAAGTGTATTTGCCGCGGATGTGGATGGCGACGGCGACATCGATGTACTCAGCGCATCGCGTGATGACGACAAGATCGCCTGGTACGAGAACGACGGCAATCAGAACTTCACAGAGCACACGATTAGTAGTGTTGCGGACTGGGCCTATAGTGTTTTCGCGGCGGACGTGAACGGAGACGGTGACATGGATGTACTCAGCGCGTCAACTTACGACGACAAGATTGCCTGGTACGAGAACGACGGCAACCAGAACTTTACCGAACGGACGATTAGCACGGCTGCCGACGCCGCCTACAGCGTATTCGCGGCGGATGTCGACGGCGATGGAGACATGGATGTACTTAGTGCATCGCAGTTTGATGACAAGATTGCTTGGTACGAAAACGACGGGAGTCAGAATTTCACGCCCCACAATGTTAATACTCCAGACCCGGATAGCAATCCATTTAATCTAACTAACGGCGACGCCGATATGCCACTCAGCGTATTTGCGGCGGATGTCGACGGTGACGGGGACATCGACGTTCTCAGCGCGTCTGAAAATGATGACAAGATTGCTTGGTACGAAAACGATGGAAGTCAGAACTTCTCGGCACACACAATCAGCACGGCCGCCGATCGACCAAGAACCGTCTTTGTCGCAGACATGGACAGTGATGGCGACCTAGACGTGCTCAGCACATCCACAGGCGACGACGAGATTGCCTGGTACGAGAATCAGGGATCGGACTTTGGTGACGCTCCGGACACAGGAGCTGGCACTGGTTCCGGCAATTATGAAACGCTTGGTTCGAATGGAGGGCCGAGTCACGCTATTGTTGCTGGATTGTTCCTCGGCGACACGGCGGACGGCGATGACGGCACGCTGCAAAACTCCACGGCGAATGCGGACGATGTGGACGGGGCGCTTCCCGATGACGAGGATGGTGTGCTTTATGCGCAGCAGGAATTGCTAGGGACGGTGGGAGTTCAGCCAGCCGTGACAATCCTGGCGACCAATACCACAGGCAACGCGGCGACGCTTTATGGCTGGATCGACTACAACAACGACGGTGTGTTCGACAACGCAACGGAACAATCACAAACAGCAGTGGCAAATGGCACAACCGATGGTCGGTTTACGCTTACGTTCCCAGCCATTCCCAATGGTTCGGCTGGCCAGACCTATGCCCGGTTCCGGCTGAGTACGGACGCGGCATCGGCCAATCCCACAGGCGCGGCCAATGACGGCGAAGTGGAAGACTATGTTTTCTCGATCACCGATCCAAGTGGCGGTTCGGTCGTAAGCCAGACCAAGATCAGCGACGGTTTGGCCAACTTCAACCCCACGAATCTGGATAGTTTCGACAGTTTCGGCGTAGCTGTGGCAAACATGGGAGACCTGGATGGAGACGGGATCCATGATTTGGCGGTCGGCGCCTTTCAGGACGAGAATCTGGAGGGGTACGAAGGAGCCGTGTACGTGTTGTTGATGAACAGCAACGGCTCGGTGAAAAGCCACACAAAGATCAGCGACGGTTTGGGAGGCTTCTCTCCAACTGAACTTGGCGCGAGCGACCGGTTTGGATTTTCACTGGCCAATCTTGGTGATTTGAACGGCGATGGAGTCAACGATTTAGCCGTTGGTGCATTCAATGACGAAGCCGAACCATTTTCAGGCGAAGGAGCCGTGTACGTTCTGTTGATGAACAGCAACGGCTCGGTAAACAGCCATGTGAAAATCAGTGACGGCTTGAGTGGCTTTGGTCCAGTCGGACTGTTGGATCAAGCCGATCACTTCGGCTCGGCGGTGGCAAACCTGGGCGATTTGGATGGCGACGGGATCAATGATCTCGCGGTTGGGGCAGAAGACGACGAAAATACACAGTCGGGCGAAGGGGCAGTCTATGTGCTGTTTATGAACGGCGGCGGGACAGTAAAAAGCCACGTGAAAATCAGCGATGGTTTGGGCGGCTTTTCGCCGAGTGGCTTGACGGACCATGAGGCATTTGGCAGCGCCGTGGCCAGTCTCGGCGATCTCGATGGCGATGGAATCAACGATCTAGCAGTCGGGGCGATGTATGATGACAACAACAAGGGGGCAGTCTACGTGTTGTTCATGGATAGCGATGGTACGGTGAAGAGCCATGTCAGAATCAGTGATGGAGAGTCTGGCTTCAATCCAACTGGATTGGATTCCAGCGACCGTTTTGGGCGCTCGCTGGCGCTCGTTGGTGATCTCGATGGCGACGGTGTGAGCGATCTTGCAGTCGGGGCGAGTACCGACGAAAACGGAGACCTTTCAGAAGGAGCAATTTATCTGCTTTTCATGAATAGCAATGGCACTGTCAAGAAGAACATCAAGATCAGCGACGGACTGTCTGGTTTAAGTGGGCTGGAAAGTGACGATCGGTTTGGCCGCGCTGTGGCGAATCTCGGCGATTTGGATGGGGATGGAATTACTGAGTTGGCCGTCGGGGCGTATAGTGACGAAAACGACGCAGGGAGTGATTCCTCTGAAGGTGCGCTCTACATCCTGAACCTCGTCTGTTCGACGACCGTGGCAAACACCAACGACAGTGGCGTCGGATCGCTTCGGGAAGCGATCAATTGTTCCAATGCTACTGCCGGTGTTCAGACAATCGACTTCAACATCCCTGGTACGGGTCCACACACGATTAGTCCGGCGAGTCTGTTGCCG
>CAYFJO010000661.1:0-5047 GCA_964343305.1 uncultured Pirellulaceae bacterium
ACTTTGTTTATTGCCTGCTGGTGGTCAACGGCGAGATCGCTTGGAAACATTCGTACGACTGCGGCCTGGTCGACAATCTGCACGAAGGCGGTCCAAGTGCGACGCCAACGATTGATGAAGATCGCGTCTTTGCGGTCAGCAAGGAAGGGCATTTGTTTTGTTGCGACGCCTTGAAGGGCGACGTTTTGTGGTCGGGACATCTTCAAAAGATCACCGGCACCGACCATCCGGAATGGGGTTTCACATGTTCGCCGCTGGTGCTCGACGAGAAGTTGATCATCGAGGCAGGGCGCGTCGTGGCGATCAACAAAAAGACGGGCAAAACGATTTGGAAATCAAAAACCGGTTATCGTCCCGGTTATGGATCGCCCGTGGTTTTCGATCACCACGGCCAACAGTTAATCGCGGTGTTGAACAACGACGGCGTGCTGGTCGTGCGACTCGCCGACGGCGGCGAAGTCGCGTTCTACGAATGGGAAACGAGCTTTGCCACGAATTCCACAACGCCGATTGTCGTCGACAACACGATTTATATTTCGACCGGCTATCACCGTGGATGTACGTTGTTGAGACTGGACGGCAACACGCTAGAATCCATTTACGAGAATCGCAAGATGCGGAACCACTTCAATAATTCTGTGCTGTGGAAGGGGTATCTCTACGGCGTCGACGGCAATTCGCACAACCCGCGCGTCTGTCAAATCGTGTGCATGAATTTTGAAACCGGTGAGCAGTTGTGGGGGCACCGCGGGTTTGGTTGTGGATCGGTGATGATCGCGGACGAGAAGTTGCTCATCTTGAGCGGAAGCGGAGAACTGGTGTTGGCGGAATTGAATCCAGCGGAATTCAAAGAAATTGGCAGAGTGCGAGTGCTCGACGGACGTTGCTGGACAGTGCCGGTTTTGGCCAATGGCCGTATTTATTGTCGCAACGCAGCAGGCAATTTGGTGTGTGTCGACGTAAGCCAGTAGCTGCTCAAAACCGCATGCCCGTAAATCCTCCGTCGACATACAGATCCGCTGCGGTGATAAAACTTCCCGCGTTGCGTGAAAGCAACAGGATTGCCGCACCAACCAGCTCGTGTGGTTCGCCATAGCGGTTCATGGGCGTTTGCCCTTTGATTTTCTCTTCTCGCCCGCCGGACTTTAGCAGCTCTTTGTTCTGTTCCGCGGGAAAGAAGCCTGGACAAAGAGCGTTCACTCGGACACCTTGTTCGCCGTACTCTCGTGCCACGTTTTTTGTAAGGTTAACGACGGCCGCCTTGGACGCGGAATACGTGAAAACTTTGGAAAGCGGCAAATGAGATGTCACGCTGCCGATGTTCAGGATCGAGCCGCCATGGTCTTGTTTTGTCATATGAGCGGCAAAGACCTGGCAACCGTACAGCGTCGCGGTCAGATTGCCGTCAAGGATGCGGTGAAATTCTTCAAGCGTGATCTCTTCAAAAGGCGTCGCCGAATTGATGCCCGCACAGTTGACCAGCATATCGACCTGGCCGCGCTCGCCCAGCGTCTTGTCGAGCAATTCCTGGACGGATTCTTTGGAAAAAACATCAACCGGCAGGAATCCCGCTTCGCCGCCGCACCCACGGATGATGTCGACACACTTATAGCCGCGTTCCTCGGATCGTCCGGCGACAACAACGTAGGCACCCGCCTTGGCCAGTCCTTCGGCAATCGCGCCGCCTAAAACGCCTGTGCCGCCGACGACAACCGCCGTTTGACCATCGAGCCCGAACATGTCTTTCAAGAATTCCACTGACATTTTTACCTCGCTTTGTTGCCCTCTACATCAGGCTTTGTCCCAGAACACCACGTAGCACAGGCTGCCAGCCTGTCTTTCCCGAAAATCGATACAGCCAAGCTGGCTGTGCTACGTGCTATGGGACAAAGCCTAATACTTTCGTGCGGATTGTGCCATTGGGGGACATGCCGCCGACAGATGCGTCTAGAACGCAAACACACCACGGATCAAGAATGTATCGTCCAGCTCAAAATCGGCTGTGGACGACGCGAACTGAAGGTTGCGTCCAAACACATAGCCAAACTCCAGTCGCGCTCCCGCGCCGCCGTCCAGCTTTCGCTCGATGCCGGCTAACGCTCGAAAGTCGATCATCGTCAGCCGGTCCACCGCGCCGCTGGCACGTTCCACACCCCATGTGTCGCCGCCGACTTCCCCCGCGATGTAGATCCAATGCTCCGCCTCGCCATCCCACGAAACGCGTCGTGCAATTTTAGGGATAGGAGCGATGAGTTGAAATAGCCATTCCTCATTGGGAATCCAGATTACTCCGCCGCCCGGCAGCAGTTTGTAGTCCTCACGGTCGAGATAAACGATTCCGCCAACCAGTTGCAACTTGCCGGGAATCCACTCATAACGCACCAGTGCACGGCCCAGCCATCGCACGATCCGTTCGTTGCTGTTTTCAAAATCGCCATAGAATCCAGGTTCGATGCCAAACATCCCGCGCCACCGATCGCCCATCTTGGGAACCCAGATAAACTTGACATAGGCACTGTAAACCTGACCCGGCAGATCGGGCATCCGAGGTCCGTTGAAGAAGCGCGTTTCGAAGCCGGTGGTAATCAACATCGGATAGTCGACCGTTGGCAACGGAACCGCCACCGTCAAACCAGTGATCAATTCCGTGATGCCGATGCTGTTCGCTGCGTCGCCGTTCAGCCATGTGCCAGAGTATTCTAGCTTCTGAAAGAATCCGTTTTTATGCGGTGAGATTGTCGCCAACGGCACGATTGTGTGAGCCGGATCGGGGCTGTTCAATTCAAACGATCCGTTTGGATCGAAAACCTGACTGCCGGGAAACTGCTGCGGAAGGCGCGGCGTGAAGAGATTCCAATCCGGGCCGGTCGCCGGCCAAGGATCAATCCGAAACGCCGCTTGGGACGTCGATAATTGAGACGCAACCAAGCGCGGCTGCGTGGCATCAATTGCAGGAAGTCGCAAGATAGGCTCATAACCACGCGAGAAGCTGCCACCCATCAACCACAAGCAGGCGAAGATGAAAACGGCTAATGTCGGGCAGCTACGGATCACCATTTTTTCGCGTCTAAAGTGGAGTTAGGGATAGCTTAGGCGAGCGGCAGATGAGTTCTTGCCTTCCGTAGTGGAACTCGCCAGAGTTCCTTCCCTCTGAAAGGGAATTCTGGCGAATCCCACTACGATAAATTCTCATCTGCCGCTCGCCTTAGGCCGACATCGGCGCGCAAAAATGGACGATCTTCTTTCATCGGAAAGTTGGGTCAAGTGAATTTAGAATGAAATTCCAGCCCGCAGCATCATCGCGTCTTTGAGCGGCAAGCTTCTCGGATCAGCTCGCTTGTAAACAAGTTCCCGGTCAAACACATAGCCGACTTCGAGAAATCCATTCACGCCCACATAGCCGCTGAGCCATTCCAATCCCATGAACACGCGTAACTCATTGATGTCGACCTGTTCGCTTGTCCCGGCCAACGTGCCGCGGGCCCGCACGACCGTCCACGAGCCTCCGCCGTATTCGCCTCCCAGGTAGCCCCAAATGTCGGTGTTGCCCACGGTCCACATCCGTTGTGCGAACTTGGGCCTGGGGAAGTAGAATTCGAAACGAATGTCTTCGCTTGGATAGTAAAAAACTCCCGCGGCCGGGAGCAGCTTGATGTCGTTGCGGTCGATGTACGTTACGCCGCCCTTGACCCACAGTGACTCGGACAAACGCATCCAGCCAAGCCCTGTGCCCATGAACCGTAGACTATCCGAGGTCAACGTGCGAGTAAAATCGCTGTACACTCCGCCGACAAAATTTGCCTCGACGCCCGATCGAACTTGCGTGTTCGAAGTCCAGGAGAGATCGAGAAACGCGCTGTAGGCGCGGCCAGGCAAATCGGCGTTGCTCGTTGCCAGCGATGGCCCATCCCAAAAGTGAAAACTGAATCCCGGTGAAATGCTCAGTGGTTGACCACTGTGCAGAAAATTAGGCCAGTTCAACGTCACGGAAGCATCGACGTCGCTGACTTCGACTTCACGGGGACCGCTGCCTGCAATCCACGTGTATCGTAAACGCAGATCGTCGAGCAATTTCGTGTAGGGACCTTCCAGCGGCGTGCCAATGTTCGAGCCTCCGCCGAACAAACCGCTGAACAATCCGCCGCTTTGGCCAACCCCGCCGCTGCCAGACAATCCGCCACCCGAATATTGATAAGGCGGTTGAGCGGGATACCCGGGATAGCCGGGCGGGATTGTGGTTTGTGTTGGCGGGGGCGGATAAACGGTCGAGCCGCTCGAGGGAAACGCACCTGGAGCTGATTGCAACGTGGGGGCCGCGTTGGCCGCGTTGGGCTGCGATGAAAACGGGTCAAACTGAAATGCCGGCATGCCAAGCGATGCACCGGCGGTTCCAGTCGGTGGAGCGACTCCGCCCGGTGGCACGACAGGAGTGATCGGCGTGAGGGCACCGGCACCTGATGGCGCGGAATTGAGCGGCGGTGCGGGTGAAATCGTCCCCGGCGCAAGCGTGCCGGGTGCAACATTCGTTGTCCCACTTCCTAGAGGTGCCTGAACAAGCGGCTGAGCGCGCGAGACTTGCACCACGCACACAGACACGGCAAACAAGACGCCGACTACGATAACACTGCGATTCGCCACGGTGATGAGACGTTGAGTTTGTGGAATTGGGAGAAGAGAATTCCGATTAGGGGGGACTTAATTAACAAGATGCCGAAGGCGAGTCAAGATCGAAAAAGAAACTGAGCGTTTTCAGCTAGCGTCGTCACACGAATGGAGTCCTATTTGCCTACGCGCACGAGTTGAACTTGCTCACGAAAACTCAGCTCGACATCCGTTACATGCTGCGGTCCGCATCCGATCTGGAGCGCAATGAGCAAAGACACTATCAGGGTTGATGTGTAACGCATTCGCGGTGAAACTCGATTCGACAGCTCTTAGGATCGTCCAGGTAATAGTTTCCTCGTTTAACACCGAGCCGGCAGGCGACGGCATCTGAACAGCCGTCGCCTGCCGGCTCGGCGTTAAACGAAGTTGCTGAAGTTATTTC
>CAYFJO010000662.1:0-5044 GCA_964343305.1 uncultured Pirellulaceae bacterium
CACCGAAACAATCATCGAGATACGCCACAAAAAACCCAAATTCGCATATTTCACATCACGTGACGGTCGTCTTGACGCGATGCCCTAGGCCAGCTAGGATGCCCCGCAAAGGAGTTGATATGGCAAAACGACACGCAAACGAGGTCGGCAACCTTGAGTCCCTATTCCTCCGACTTGAGGAGTTGGTCCTGGCGAACTCCGGCGAGGATGAGTTTGAGGAGGTTTTCAAACTCATGATCGCCAAGCTCTGGGATGAGCAGGCTGCCAGCAACGATTTCCACGTGCATTCGAACGACCGCGACACGAAAGATGCCGTTGGGCGTTTGCTTCGTCAGGCCGCAAAGGGCTGGCCAGGCATCCTAGAGGAGACAGATTCTAGACTGCTTCCGGAACATCTTGAGGTGTGTGTTGATGCGCTTCAAGCCCACACACTGTCAAACGAGGGCCTGGAGGTCATGGATGGATTCTTTGAATTCATGGTTGCCAAGGCCGCCAAGGGTTCAAAGGGGCAATATTTCACTCCGCGTCACGTGGTCGAGCTTTGTGTGAGGATGCTGAAGCCCAAACGGTCGGAGACAGTTTTGGATCCAGCATGCGGCTCTGGTGGATTTCTCATTCATGCATTGAACTATGTCCGCCCGCAGCTAGGGACGACTAGCCTTCGCAACTATTGCAGCAAACGTCTCTGGGGGTTTGATATGGACGGCCGCGCCATTCGCGTCGCAAAGGCGCTGATGGTCCTGGCAGGCGACGGATCAGCCAACATCATTCGGCTAAACAGCTTGCTTCAGCCAGCAATGGCCAGCTTGTTCGATGATGAAAACGGTTCATCGCTCACAATCGAGGATGTTGCACGCAGTAGACTGCGACGGCACAAGGGATTTGACGTAATTCTAACTAATCCACCATTCGCGGGTGAGGTGCGCGAGAGGCAACTTCTAGACGGCTATGCCGTAGCCAGAAAGAAGGCGCGTGTTGAGCGTGATGTTCTGTTTGTGGAGCGATGCGTCAATCTGCTGCGCCCAGGTGGTCGCTTGGCGATTGTCTTGCCGCATAACAAGTTTGCCGCATCGTCATTTGGTTACATGCGCGAGTGGCTGATGGGTAAGGCGAGGGTGCTCGCCGTTGTTGGGCTTGGTCGCAATACATTCCTTCCACACACCCATCAAAAGGCAAGTGTGCTGTTCCTCCAACGCAATCTGTCCGAAGTATCTGAAAACAAGAACGACTACGAGATCTTTTTTGCCATCAGCGAGCGTGACGGTAAGACATCAAAAGGGCAGTTCCTTTTCAAGGAAGACGAGGGTTTGTTGTGGGATCGTGTCGACCATGATCTCGTAGAGATCGCCAGCGGATTCGACAACTTCTGTAAGACTGAGGGATTGGAGGTATAGTCATGGCGATAATCTCATCTCGTTCTGCCGATCGTCTAGCGGCACCAACCGTGCTGGCCCCCGAGCGATACGACCCGAGGCGTGAGTTGTCGTCAAAAGTGTCGTCGGCTCCGCTAAATGAGATCGTCGAGATCGTAAAGCAAACGGTTCAGACCAAGGACGCGATCAAACCCGCACTCGTGCTAGACACATCTGATGCACGCGAAGGTTTTGTGATCGCACGCAAGCAACCTACGACTGATATTGGCAGTACAAAAAAGACAACACAGCCAGGTGATGTAATCATTTCTCGGCTTCGTCCATATTTGCGACAAGTTGCCCTGGTTGACGAGGCGATACCAAACTCGAGCAACGCACAGATCCTTTGTTCCACGGAGTTCTTCGTTCTTCGCAGTATCAATCGTGAGTCGATCGCGTTTCTTGTCCCCTTCCTTCTGACGGAAAGCGTGCAGCAAGTTCTTGCCGCTTCACAAGAAGGAGGGCATCATCCGCGCTTCGATTCCACGGTGTTGCTTGCGCTCCCTATTCCTACCGCGATGTTGGATGTAAGGCAGGACGTGTCAACCAGAGTCGAGCGTGCCGCCAAGTTGTATCGGGAGGCCGAGCTAACTATCGACGATTATATCGAACAGGCCTCCCAACTCATCAAGGGACGTTAGCGCCACCACAGGAACCTGTGGTTTCCTACCTAACGGTTTTGGCTCCGGCGCCCGCAGCGGCCAACAGACCTATGGCCCTGTGATTTCCGGGGTTTCGCGATTGTCAGAGCGTTTACGACTGGCCGCTTGCGTACACCAGCTCAATGTCCGCAAACCATCGCTGCATCGTTGATACCGGCACTCCGGTTTCCGCTTCGATTTTCCGGTAGCTCATCTCCTGCAAGTGCAGGTCGATGGCCAGTCGCTTTGTCGCATCTGGCCAGCGCCTTCGCGTTCGCTTCCGTGGTCGCCCACCCTTGTTGCCAGATTCGGATTGCCCTCGGCTTGTCTGGAAGCTTCGTTCTTCCTGCGGTGTTGCGTCTGGGTCCAGGATCGACACCATCTCAACGCCTTTGGCCCACCACTTCATGTCCTCAAGGTCGGAGGTTCGTGCTTGTGCGGTAAAGTTCGTTTCGCTGTGGTAGGCGGGATGTCGGATCGCACGATTCACACACTCGACGACGATCTTCGCTCCATTCTCCAAGGCTTCATCGGCAGCGTTCCCAAGCCAATACGGGTCCTGGCCCGAACCAACGAACTTGAAGATGGCAATTATTTTGCCGCCGCGAGCTTTGACCAGTTTCTTGAGGTGGGCGACTTGCCGACGGAGATTTCCAGCATGGTCCTGCACGCAGTACGACACGCGGCACGCCAGCACGACCAAGTCTCCGGGTTTGATGTTGTCGTGGCTGAAGTAGTCGCTGGCCTTTCCGGCTGCCAACCATCTTCGTGCTGATACTCGTTTCTTCATGATCGTCTCCCTTCGACGATCCCAAAGTAAAACAGTGGGGCAAGCGGCAGGGAATTCCGCGGTTCGGGCTGCAGACCCTAGCCCCCTGTAAACCTATTGTCGGTGTACTAACCAAGAGCCGTTTTCCGGGGCGTTTGCCGCCGTTCTGTCGAACTGGTGGCTCCTGTTTGGTACACAAACCCCACCAAGGCTCCGAGCCGCTGATAGGGGCGAAACAGGGCACAGGGTAAACTGGTAATAACTTACTCCATAGCGGTTCGCCGGCGGCCTTGGCCTTCAAATCCCACAACGCCACATCAAGGCTAGAGATGGCATCGTTTGCCGATCCTTCATTGCCGCCTTTGAAAACCCGATCGACCATTTGTTTCCAAAGCCCACGGACTCCCCGCGGGTCTTTGCCGATGATTGCCGATTCGAGCGAATGAATCTGCCACCGGGCACCAGGATTACCAATCGCAACGCCGGTCAGTCCTTCGTCGCTTTCGATGAACAGAGCGAGGTCACACGCGCGTGTACGGCCACCGGGCGAATTCACATCTCCCAACGGCCGCGCTAGATCGTACTCATAAAGTTGAGTGTGGACTTGAGTGATTTTCATGGATCAACGAGTGCGGGATTCACGACATGAACGTATAGGTGCCCGATAGCGGTTTGTCCAATGCGATTTGATCGCTCCACACGAACGATGTAATGGCCCGGTTTTCGATACCGATGCGTTGTGACAGCATAGCCATCCGGCGCGAGCTTGACGGCGTTGCCATCAGACTGGACTTTGACCGGCGGACTACCGTCACCGAAATCCCATGTCTCCTGTCCGTCCGTTGTGCGAAAAGTGCGTACCTTAAAGGTGACCTCGTCACCTGGCTTAATACCAAAGGTCGGAAAGTAGTTCGGATGAATCGTCGGCGGTAATCGATCTGGATGTTTGGGGTCAAGGACTTGGACCACAGCAAAGTCGTAGTCGACGAGGCGGTCGTTGCCGGTAATCTTGAGCACTTCACTATACACACCTGGCTTGTCGTATCGTCGTTTGACTCTTATCCCCTCGGCATGCGTATCGTCATGGAAATGCCAACTGTACTTGTCGATTCGGCCAGTCGTGGACCACGAATTGCTCGCGTCTAAGACAACGGTGTCACCGGCCCAAATTAGATGGTGCGGCCGTGCAACGGCGAGGATTCTGCGTTTGTGTTGGCGCTGATAGGCCTCCCATAAGAACGCATAGCCTTCTTGCGTGCCCCATCGGCCGGATGGTTGGCGAGATTTGATTTCAAAATGCAAGTGCGACCAGCCACCACTGCCGCCTTCTTTGCCAAGCCACCCAACGCGATCGCCCATTTTGATGGTGCGTCCCGGTACGATGGTTTTGTCAATCTCCTTGAGGTGACTGTAGCGATAGTACCATCCACGCGAGTCGAGCAAGTACACGACATCGTAGCGCGGGTTCAAGGGCGTATCTTTTTTGTGCCCCTCAAGCACGACCGAGCCCGCCGATACGACCAAGGCGTCTGTGGCGGCGACGACTTCGACCATTCCCTCCGAGCCACCAATGTCGAGGCCGCTATGATAATAGATGCGTCTTTTTCCAGGTCGTTCTCCTCCGTCGACAAAGACCGGGACGTTCGCCATTTGTGTGTACGAGGCAAACCAGCGCTGACGGACCGGATAGACAAAGGTATCCGGCGCGACCAATGGGGAGTTGGCCGGCCACAATCTGAGCCGCACGTCTTTGTCAAGACTCCAGAACCCTGGCTCGCCATTTGAGTTGTAGCCCTTGGTGATCGGGCAGTCGATCTGAACGCTGCCCACCGTTACGGGGCGATGATAGGTGGCGGAAACAAGTTTGACTCGTTCGCCGTTGACTTCAACCGTCACCTCAGCTCGTCGAACGGCGAAGCAAACATTATCACGGGTTTCCTGCAAATCAATGACCTTGACCTTGGCGACCGAATCATCGCACAAGGTGAGTTCCGTCACTTCGCCGATATTCAAATCGGTGACTCGTACGCGCGGCTTGAGCGTTCGTTTTGATGGTTCACCGTATGTGTGTGCCGAAATGGCAATACACAATGCAGAGACGAAAGCGATACTCCGAATCATTTGATTTACTCCGCTCAACGGCGCTTGTTCGTTGGTGTTGGACCGTATGTTATAGCGGGACCGTTTTGAGAATTCCTAGTTTACGAAGATTGTTCTAGCGT
>CAYFJO010000663.1:0-5042 GCA_964343305.1 uncultured Pirellulaceae bacterium
TCGCGACCGGTGGCTTATTGGCGGCTGGGCGAGATGTCTGGGCGCCGCGCCATCGACTCGGTTGGAAAGTATGAGGCGGAGTACGAAGACGGCGTTGCGCTCTATCTGTCGGGGCCGGCAGGAACCGGATTATCGTCCGGACTGCGCGGTAATCGGGCGGCCCATTTCGCAGGTGGCCGCATGCAAGCGGCGGTCAAGGACCTCGGCGACACGTACACCGTAGAACTGTGGTTCTGGAATGGACTGCCTGTGGACACACGCTTGGTCACAGGCTACTTCTTCTCCCGCGGCGCGCGCGGCGACGAAGACGCGGGTGGAGACCACTTGGCGATCGGCGGCACACACATGAACTCGGCCAATGCGGGAAAGCTGATTTTCTTCAACGGCAACAAACATGACCAACTGCTCGCCGGTCGAACCACGATTCCTCGACAAAGCTGGATCCATGTGGTGCTCGTTCGAGACGGGAAGAAAGTCGCCGTTCACTTGAACGGAATCCGCACACCTGAAATCGCCGGCGAAGCGGAAGTTTCGCGGCCAGACGCCGCGGAGTTTGTTTTCTTGGGCGGACGCAATGACGCGTTCGCGCCGTTCGAAGGCAAACTCGACGAGGCCGCACTGTACGACCGCGCCCTCTCGCCGGATGAGATTGCGGCGCATTACCAAGCTGCCGGTCGTGACGGAAATCTCAACAAGAATGCCGGCAGCTTGCCTCGTCTCGATCCGCCGCCAATGTCACCCGCTGAATCGTTGGCGGCAACTCACGTGCGCGAAGGCTACGAGATCGAATTGGTGGCTGCCGAACCGCTGGTGAAAGACCCCGTCGCCATTGCTTGGGGACCGGACGGCCGCTTGTGGGTGGCCGAGATGGCCGACTATCCGCTGGGAATGGATGGCAAAGGCAAGCCTGGCGGGCGGATTCGGTTTCTCGAAGACTCCGACAACGACGGCGAATATGATCGCTCGACCGTGTTCCTGGACGGCATCGGTTTTCCCAACGGCGTCATGCCCTGGCGCGACGGCGTGCTGGTGACTGCTGCGCCGGAAGTTTTTTACGCCGAAGACACCGACAACGACGGAAAGGCCGACAAGCGTGAAGTGTTGTTGACGGGCTTCCAGCAAGGTAATCAGCAATTGCGCGTCAACGGGCTGCGTTGGGGACTGGACGGCTGGGTTTACTGCGCCAGTGGGAGTCACCGCGCCAACTACGGTGCTGACAGCCGGATCCGTTCGGTCAAGACGCAGACGTCCGTCGATCTCGGCAGCCGCGACTTCCGGTTTCGCGCCGACACGGGTCAAATCGATCCGCAGTCCGGCCCCACACAGTTTGGCCGCAACCGCGACGACTGGGGCAACTGGTTCGGCTGCATGAACAGTCATCCGCTGTGGCATTTCGTGCTAGAGGATCATTACCTGCGCCGCAATCCGCACGTCGCACCGCCCGATCCGCGCAAGCAACTTGTTCTGCCGCGCAACCCCAAAGTTTATCCGGCAAAGAGCCCGCAGAAACGTTTCCACAGCTTTGAACAGTCCGGGCGCTTCACCTCAGCCTGCTCGCCGATGGTCTATCGCGATGAATTGTTGTTTCAGCGTGACGGTACTCAGCACGCCTTCACCTGTGAACCGTTTCACAACCTCGTCCAGCACAACATAATCGTCGGCGAGGGCGTGAGCTTTACGTCGCGGCGCGATCCGGCCGAAACGGAGATCGACTTTTTCGCTTCGAAAGACCGCTGGTGCCGTCCGGTAATGGTCCGCACCGGCCCGGACGGGGCGCTGTGGATCGTCGACATGTACCGCTACATGATCGAGCACCCGCAATTCCTCACGCCCGAAGGCCGTCGCGAACTGCAATCCTTCTATCGTGCAGGCGACGACCGCGGCCGAATCTATCGCGTGTTCCCAAAAGGCAAACGGCCTCGCGACATTCGACAGCTCGACTCGTTGAATTCAGCCGAGCTTGTCGCGGCATTGGATAGCCACAACGGACCGCAACGCGACCTCGCGCAACAGCTTCTCCTTTGGCGAGCCGAAAAGTCAGCCGCGAAAGAACTCCAACAGATGGCCACTGAATGCCGAAATCCGCTCGGCCGTCTCCACGCTCTGGCGACGCTCGAAGGCCTCGGTGCGATTTCGCCCGTGCTCCTCGAAAACGCGTTGAGTGATGACCACGCTGGGGTCAGACGGCACGCGGTCCGGCTGGCCGAACCGTTGGCCGGCCGCCATCCACGTTTGCTCGCCGCCGCCGTAAAACTCGCCGCCGATCCCGACGCCAAGGTCCGCCTGCAATTGGCATGTTCGCTGGGAGAATGGCCGGGGCGGGAAAGCGCCCAAGCACTGGCGCGGCTGGCCATTCGGGACGCCGACGATCCGCACCTTGTGGCGGCAGTGACCAGCTCGATCAACAAACAGAATCTCGACGACATCCTGGCCTTCGCTTTGGCCGAGCGGCAAAATCCGGCAGCCGGCCAATTAGTTGGCAGGTTGCTGGCGTTGTCGGTCGCTTTTGGCAATCGCCAGGCCACGCTGAATGGCCTGGAGTCAATCGTCAGCCATGACAAAACCAATGATGTCCCTTGGCAGTACGAAACCCTCGCCGGTTTGTTCGACGCGTTGGAGCGGCGCGGGACATCGCTCGACGAATTGGCCCGTGTGGATCGCGCCCGCGGAGACGGGCTGTTGAAGCAAGTCACCGCGATGATCGAGCAAGCCCGCGCAGCGGTGATGAATGATCAGGCGGGTTCGGAGTTGCGCGTTGCGGCAACTCGTTTGTTGGCGCGTCAAGCCGGCCAACGCGCTGCCGACATCAACACGTTGGGATCGCTGCTCGTCCCACAGACGTCGCCGGAGATTCAAAACGCAGCCGTGGCGCGACTGGGATCGCTGTCTGAATCCGGTGTTGCCCAGATCCTGCTCAGCGGTTGGCGCAGCCACGGACCGACACTGCGCGCGGAGATCCTCAGCGTGTTGCTCACGCGGCGCGAGTGGGTTCGAATTGTGCTGGACGACATTGAAAAGGGACGGATTCCCTCGGCAGACATCAACCCACTGGCCCGACAAACATTGCGCGTCTATCGGGACAAGACGATTCGCGAACGTGTGGACTGGTTGCTCGCATCGTCCGGAACTGCCGACCGCCGCAAGGCGCTCGACCAGCATCAGCCCGTCCTGGCGTTGGCCGGCGACGCGAACCGTGGAAAAACCGTTTTCGGCAAGCGGTGCGCTGCCTGTCACCGTTTGGACGGCATCGGCCATGAGGTTGGGCCGAACCTTGCGTCGATCACCGATCGCAAGCCGAGTTCACTGCTCACATCCATCCTCGACCCCAGCGCGGCCGTCGATGCAAGGTATGTCACCTACATTGCACTAACCGACGAAGGCCGCACCTATACCGGCATATTGGTGGCGGAAACAGGTACGAGCATCACCCTCGCCGGCCAAGACAACAAGCGGCAGGTGATTCTTCGCTCCGAGCTGGAAAAACTACAGAGCACGGGCAAGTCGCTGATGCCGGACGGCGTTGAAAAAGACATGGCTCAACAGGACTTCGCCGACTTGATCGCTTATATTCGTGTGGCAGCGAAAGGATGAAATGATTGGAGAAACTCACTACGTTTCGTGCAGCCGTTTGGTGGCGGTGATCGTGTTGCTAATGGTGTTCGCATGGTTGGCGATTCCTGGGCCTGCGGCGGGGGCAAAGACCGATCGAGACGTGGTGCCGCTCCAGATCGGCTTTCCTGACGCGGTGCCGACGGGGACGAGTTATCCTGTTACGGTTGGAGTTCCCTTTCCGCGAGGAGAGCTTGCCGGCGCCGATTCTGTGCGAGTGATGGTCGATGGGCACCAGATCGCCTGCGAAGTGAAGCCGGCAGCATGGTGGGATGCCCAACACAAGAGCGTTCGCTGGCTGCTGGCGGACTTTGTGGCGCGGAAGGGGAAGGACTACCGTCTTGATTTGAGTTCGAAACGCCAAGCCTCGGTCACATCACTGGTCGCAGAACAGGCCGGACCAGGGAGAATCCGCGTTTCCACCGGCTTGATGCAGCTTGCTCTTCAGGCGGATCCCAATCTTCGTTTCACCACGGCCCTGTTGACCGACAGCAAGACACCAATCTTCGCTGGGCAACCGAACTTGCTGGAACTAACCGACGACAAAGGCACCAGGTACGTCGGCCAAGCGGACACATTGAAGGTCGAGAGCGTCGGACCGGTGAAGGCCGTGGTGCTCGCCACGGGTTCGTACATCAACGCAGACGAAGATCGCTTGTGCCGGTTTCGAGTGAGATTCAGGTTTTTCAACCAATCCAGTTTTGTCCAGGTCTCCCACACGTTGATCTGGACGACCGATGCCAGCCGACAGTTGCAAAACTGTCGGGTCTGTCTTCCGCCCCTTGCAGATCGAATCAGCCGGATCACCACGAGCATGGACGGTCGCAGCCGTCAGGGTGCCGCGCCCCTGCGCTGTCTTCAGAGCGATTGGAATCGGGCCGAGATCCACTCGGACAACTCGAACAGCAAGGGCCGGCAATTGGACGGTTGGATCGCCGCCACGACTGCCCGCGTCAACATCTTCGCCGGTATCGCCGACATTTGGCAGAACCACAACAAAGGACTCCAGGTCGATCCTCAGGGTCGATTGTTCGTTGACGTCTGGCCTCAGGGTCGGTTGATGAACCTGGCACCTGAAGCGGTTGCGGTCAAGGCAGTGAGCAAGCCGGCGGACAAAGCGAAGTGGGACGTGAACACATTCGTGGCCGGCCATCAGCGTGACCATGACTATATTTCTCCCAGAGGATGCGCCAAGAGCCATGAGATGTTGTTCTGGTTTGATGATCCCAATCGCGTTCACCTGACGAATCCGCAGAAGATGGCATTGTTGCAGGACCGGCCATTCGTGCTGGCCGATCCTGGTTTCTCGTGTCGGGCCGGGCTGCCCTCTCCCTTTACCTCGCGCGATCCACAGCGGTTTCCCAAAATCGAACGGGCACTCGATGCGGCGTTCGATTGGGTCACTCTGTCGCGGGCCGAAGAGGGAGACTTCG
>CAYFJO010000664.1:0-5033 GCA_964343305.1 uncultured Pirellulaceae bacterium
TGTGTTGCCGTCGCCGCGGGCCAGTGATGCGGAATTCTTGCGTCGCGCATGGCTCGATTTGACGGGCATCATTCCACCCATCAACGAAGGCGTCGATACCGATGACGACAACCAAGACGATGAGTTCTATGGCGTTCGCGGCTTTCTGAAAGACCAGCGGCCGGACAAGCGCGAGCGGTTGATCAACTTCTTGCTGTCCAAGACGACGCACGCCAATCATTTCTCTAATATCTGGAAAAACGTCATGCTGCCCGAAGACGGCAACGTGCAACGATTGGGCGGCGACGCGGGATTTCGCAACTGGCTGTATGGCAAGTTCCAAGACAACGTGCCCTACGACGAAATGGTTCGCGAGTTGCTGTTGGCCGCGGGTCAGTCCACTCAGACTGGGCCGGCGTTGTTCTACACGTCGTTGCAGTTGAAGCCCGAAGAGCTGGCCGCCAGCACGTCGCGCATTTTTCTGGGCACACAAATTCAATGCGCCCAGTGCCACGACCATCCGTTCGATCATTGGACGCGCAAAGACTTCTGGGGATACGCCGCATTCTTCGCGCGACTGCAACGCCCGGCGAACAACCAACAGTTTTTCAATCAAGTCAGCGACGCCACAGAAGGCGAAGTGAAAATACCCGATACCGAAGAAGTCGTCCGTCCACAATATCTTGGCGGCCAAGTCAGTCCGGAAAACGATCAAACACGCCGCCAGCGTTTGGCCGATTGGCTGACGTCGCCCGACAATCCGTTCTTTGCACGTGCTACGGTCAATCGCGCGTGGTCGTTGTTGTTTGGTCGAGGCATCGTTGATCCGGCGGACGACATTGGCGCTCACAACGAACCGAGCCATCCCGAATTGCTCAACGAAATGGCGGAGTATTTCGTCGAGACCGGGTTCGATCTCGATCGGCTGATCCGCACGCTTGCCTTCACACGTGCCTATCAAAGATCCAGCCAAACGACGGGTGAAGAAGTGCCCGCCGAGCTATTCGCCCACATGGCGATCAAGAGCCTGACGGCGGAGCAACTTTATGATTGCCTGGCCGAAGGAATGCGCAAGTCGGCCAGTGCGACGACTCAGCAAACGGGCATTGGCTTTCGCGGATTCGACCAAAATCGTCAAGTGTTTCTGTTGAAGTTCCGTGCACCGACGCAAGGTGCCACCGAGTTTGAGTCCGGTATTCCCCAAGCATTGACGCTGATGAATGGAACGATGGTGCGACAAGCGACCGACTTGCGTCAAAGCGACATCTTGGTCAGCCTGCAAGCTCCGTTCTTTACTGACGAAGGCCGCGTTGAGACTTTGTTTCTCTCGACGTTGTCCAGATTTCCCAGCGACGAAGAGCGAGCGAAGTTCATCCCATACGTCGAGTCCGGCGGACCGGACAAGAACAAAGAACAGGCGCTGGGCGATGTGCTGTGGGCTTTGCTCAACAGTGCCGAGTTTATTTTGAATCATTAACTGAAAGGCGACATACAAAAGGTACCACCATGTCACAAATGAATCGTCGAAACGTGTTTCGAGCGTGCGGCTTGAGCATCGCTGGCTTCAGCATGAGCGGTTGGATGTCGTCACTGGCCCAAGTGGTCGCGGCCGAAGCGAAACAACAGCGTCGTTGTATTCTGCTTTGGATGCCTGGCGGCCCCAGCCAAACCGACACGTTCGACATGAAGCCGGAACACAAAAACGGCGGCGAGTTCAAACCGATCGACACCAGTGTCGAAGGCGTTCGAATCAGCGAGCACTTGCCCGGCCTCGCCAAGCAGATGGAACACATGGCGATCATCCGCAGTCTGAGCACTGCCGAAGGCGACCACAATCGTGGCACCTACCTGATGCACACGGGCCATCGTCCCGGCGGTCCGATCAGTTTCCCCACAATTGGGTCGTCACTCTCGAAGGCCTTGGGCAACGAAGAAGTGGAGTTGCCAAACTTTATTAGTATTTCACCGTACACGGCGTTCAACAACGCAGCGTTCGGGCCGGGTTTTCTCGGTCCGCGCTATGCACCGCTGACCGTCGGCGCGACGACCGTTTTCCAGCAACCCGTTCAAGGCCAGCAAGACGGTTATGCACAACTGGGCGTCGACGATTTGAAGAATCCGGGCGTCAC
This sequence comes from uncultured Pirellulaceae bacterium, assembly GCA_964343305.1. Classification (GTDB taxonomy): domain Bacteria; phylum Planctomycetota; class Planctomycetia; order Pirellulales; family Pirellulaceae; genus CAYFJO01. Next base: position 2,109 of record CAYFJO010000664.1, read on the forward strand.
ACGAGAGCAAGAAGACGCTCGGCTCGAACTCTGGAATTCGCTCCAATCAAGTTTCTTGAAGACGCACCCGCTGCCATCGCCCAGCGCCCAGAACACGGTTTATCAACGTGCGATACGCATGATGCGCAGCGAAGCAGCCAAAGCATTCGACTTGTCCGAAGAACCTGACAAAGTGCGTGACGCTTACGGCCGTGGCCGATTCGGCCAAGGTTGCTTGATGGCTCGCCGCCTGATCGAACTTGGCGTGCCGTTCATCGAAATCGCTCTGCGAGGCAGCGGCCAAGGTGCATTTGGTTGGGACACCCACAATCAGAATTTCAACCGTGTCAAGACACTCTCAGGCGAACTCGATGCCGGTTGGGCAACATTGATGTCGGAATTGGCTGACCGTGGTTTGCTCGAATCGACAACACTCATCTGGCTCGGCGAATTCGGCCGAACGCCGGTGATCAACCGCAACGCTGGCCGCGATCATTACCCGAAAGCCTGGAGTTGCGTCCTGGCCGGCGGCGGCATCAAAGGAGGCCAAGCGTACGGCAAGACGAGCGCCGACGGCACGACCGTCGAAGACAAACAAGTCGATGTGCCTGACGTCTTCGCGACGCTATGCCGTGCGTTGGGCGTCGATCCCGAAGATCAAAACATCTCCGAACTCGGCCGTCCCATTCCGATCGCAGAAGGCACACCGATCCAAGACGTGTTGTCATAAGAATTCGTTTTTCGAACGTAGGACGGAATTTCATTCCGTCCGAGACGGATTGAAAATCCGTCCTACAAAACAACTTCACAAAGCCCAACTCCTCCCAAACGGAGCCCACCATGTTCGCTCGCCAAGCTATCGTGTTCGCGTTCATTCTCGCAGTCGCATCGCCTCTTTTCGCCGCTGACGAGTCCGAGACAAAAACAATCAAAGTCAAACGCGTCGTCCAGGCCGATGGTGTCGTCGTCATCGAAACGCAAGCCAAGAAAGAAACGAAAGTAACGAAAAAGGTCAAAGTTGTCGCCGTACCAGCCGCTGGCGGAGCGGCAATCGTCGTCGGTGCACGGGCGGACGGCTATAGCACCAACGTAAGAACGGATGTCGACCGCAACGATCCCGTCGAACGATTTCTCTTGCTCACGCCCCGTGCTCCGCTCATCGTCGAGGCAACTGTCACGGTCGATGGCAAACCGTTCCGTCACCTGCGAGAGAAGCTGGTCGATGAAATGCTCGTCAACGCCGATGTCGACAAAGACGGCAAGGCCACCTGGGAAGAAGCTGTCAAGAGTCCGCGGTTTACTTTTGGCCGTTTCAGCGCCCCCAACCAGCAAGCTATCCAAAACTACATCAAGACCTTCGACACCAACAAAGACACGTTGGTTGACGCTCCCGAAGCACGCAAGTTTCTCGCGCAATATTCCGGCGGCCCCGCGTTCACGGTGACACGCGGCTACGGCTATTCCCGTGCCGTGGCCTTCCAGGCAAACGGCCGGTTGTATCAAAGCGGAAATGTCCGCGCCGATGTCAAGGGGTTGCTCGACAGCGATAAAGACGGTGTGCTTTCCGCCGAAGAAATTGCAGCCGCAGGCGAACGATTGAAGAGTCGCGACGCCGACGACAACGATTTGCTGTACGCCAACGAAATTGCCGGCAGTGCTCAACAAGGCGGCCGCAATGTTCAAGTCATTCGTCGGGGAACGGCAACTTATCAACAAACCGGCATCTTGCTCGGGCCCGCGGTCCAAGCGTCGGCCGTCTTCAGTGCACTCCGACAGAAATACAAAAACAAGGACAACAAAGTCACTGCCGACAGTTTCGGCACATTGCCCGGATTGTTCAAGCAACTGGACGAAAACAAGGACGGCCAATTGCAACAGAATGAAGTCCTGGAGTTGAACAAGGTCAAGCCGCACATCCAAATCGCCGTCAATCTTGGCAAGAACGAAGATGCCAAACCGATTTCGCTCGTGTCGCTCGACCCGTCGGTCGAGAAATCCGGCGAAGTCAAAGATCGCACCATCTCACTCAAGCGCCCCGGCTTGAACCTCGGCTTGGCAGTCCCTCAATCACGCAACGTCAACTACAACTTCGCCACCACGGCCGAGCGCTACATGCAGCGGTACGACAAAGACAATAACAAGTATCTCGACGAAAAAGAAATGGCCGGCAATCTTGCTCGCCAGTTCAAAATGTGGGACGCCGACAACGACGGCAGGGTGTACGCCAAAGAGATCACGGAAATGTACACCCGCATGCGAGCCCCGCAAATGAGCCAGGTCCGTGCACAGGTCGCCGAGCAAGGCAACTCGATGTTTTTGGCCCTGGACGAAACGGGCGACGGCCGCCTAAGTCTGCGAGAAATGCGCACCGCCCACGAGCAACTCAAGACGTTCGACAAAAACACCGACGGACAAATCACGGTCGATGAGATTCCGGTAACTTTGTCGGTCAATTTCTCTCAGGGTGCCTACGGATATCAATACGTCCGCACCATTCAAGCCCGCGGCACACGCACTCCCAATCAACCTGCCACAACAGCCGGTCCTGAGTGGTTCACCCGAATGGACCGCAACGGCGACGGCGATGTGACGCTCAAAGAATTCCTCGGCACGGAAGAACAATTCAAGAAGCTCGACACCAATGGCGACGGTTTCATCGAACGCAAAGAAGCCGAAGCGGCGGAAAAAAAGTAGCCGCTAATGACGCCTCTCCGCTCAACATCGCTGGTGAGAACATCGCAGGCGAGAACATGCCGAAGCTGTCGCACAGAAGCACGCTGAAAGCGTCTAACATCGAAGCCCAGGGTAAGGTAAGGCGAGTTCTACGAGCCTTGCCGCCACCCTGGGGTCATGATCAATGAACCGTCCGCAACGCTGAAGGCGTTGTACAATCTCGCGCCGGTTTTGTGGAACACCTTCAGCGTTCAATCGCGTCATGGCAGCTAA
>CAYFJO010000665.1:0-5015 GCA_964343305.1 uncultured Pirellulaceae bacterium
CAACGACTAACCTCTTGCAGACCACCGGATGACTAAGGTGCGCTGTACAACTAATAGCAAAAATAACAACCTCCGGACATGCGAATTCATAGAAGGGACAGCTACATTGGGTTCGTCAGACAAACAAGCAGCGTATCCAAACTCTCAGTCTGTCCAACCGTCGGATATCCAAGCCACCATTTATCATTGCATGGGTCTCAATCCAGCGCAGATAATTTACGACCGTTCGCAACGACCTTTCGAAATCAGCACCGGAAATGTGTTATAGCAGCTTGTTTGATTGCGGCGAGCAGTACGGCAAGATAAGACCGTTGACTTTTCGGAAAAGCGCGAGGCGATTCTTCGCCTGTGTCTGGACGTAATGTGCGAACTGGAGTCCGATGGTCTCTTTGGCCCGCGATCCGACGAAAGATCCTTGACGATTTGTCTGACCGACTCCGATGACCCAATCATGATGGAATCCGCTAAGCGATTGAACACTCCCCACGCACTTGAGGCGTACGCGGGGGAATTCTAACGGGCAGGGCACAACGCGGCCAAAACACAGCATTGTCATGGTGATCAGCGCTGTTCAGAATTGTTACCGCCATCCGCGATTCCGAAATGGCAGAAGGATTGGAGAGAAAATCTGCTCGAAAGCTCAATCCTAGGTCCGTTTATCAACGATTCATCCACAGGTTTACCTTTCGCGACCATTTTCCGATTGCTCGGCACCACTGTGGTACCGGCTCTTTTGGACGTCAGATACGCCGTTTCGCGGTCGTTCGACCTCGCCATGTACCTAACCGTTAATCAGTTGGTTGCATCGCTCCTCGTACGGCGCGAAAAAGGCGATGCCGATTTGCTTGCTGCGTCATGTGCAACTACATCAGCGAATCACGTCAGACCAAGCAATTCGCGTGCTTCCTGATATCCGGCGGCTGGGTTACCGAATTCGCTGGCGGTTACTCGCGCCAGCGCCACTAGCTGCCTCCATCGAAATGCATCGCGAGTTTTCACAAACTCCTCGCTCACCGTGCGATAGTATTTCTCGGCGTGTAGTGCGCCAAATTCACTGGTGGCATAACGCAACAGCAGGTCGAACACCGGGCGAGGGGCTAAGCCCAGTTCGCCATAGCGTTGGATGATCGCGCAGGCGCGGAATTGGTTATTTTCGCGGATCGCACTGTCGGCGCCTTCCAGCAGCTTCTTCGCATCCTTGCTGCGGATCTGTTCGAGATGCTCGGGAAGCGGATAGGGCTGCTTGGTGGCGCGGCCCGCCTGTCCCGCTGTGTGGTATGCTCCGACAATCAGACTGGCCACGGCGTTGCGATGATTGCAGACTCGGGCGATGTTTCGCCAGGCATTGATGGCGTCCGAGGCATGCACGCCCACGGAATCGCCGTGCACACTGCCCAACGGCTTCTTGCCATTATTCATTATCGCTTGGTCGCGGCCGGGATCGTGAAGCAGGAGCAGATTCGCCGCCACCGACATGGCTTCGCCGACGACCTCGGGATCAAAACCTTCCGCCAAGGCAGCGGCAACGGCATCGGCCGCCTGATCTCTTGTGCCGGCAAAGATCGTTCGGCTGAGTTCGTCAACCCAGGCGTCGTCCGCCTCTCGTTTCCCCAGCTTGCGGCTCAGCAAGCGATATTGGTCCAGCATTTTCGGCAGTACAGTTTGGATGCCGGGTTTCGGGCGACCGCCTTGTTGGTGCGTGACGCAAAATCGAACCGACTGGCGAAACAGCGTGTGCGCGTGTTTCTCTCCGGTGAAATCCAGCAAGGCCCACGCACGCCAAGCCAAAACGACTCGGTGAACGTTGACCTCATCCTGAACGACATACTGCAGATGATTGAAGGCTTCTCTCACGGGCTGCTTGGCCAACGCGGCAAAAGTCTTTTCGGCTTGATCGTAGTTCCCCGAACGAGTGGCCGCGCGCAATAGTTCTCCACCGCCGGTTCCTTTTTCCAGCGTTGCTGGCTCGACGGGATGTAAAACCTCCTTTTTCCGGCCGCCGAATTCCTGAATTCGATGGGTGTTGCGATACAGGACTTTCAGCACGGGAAGCGGACGCAACGATTCGGGCAGCTCGCGAGCCATCTCATAGGCGGGCGCAAGCGCCATAATCGTGTGAAAGCCCACGTAGTCTTGACCGCCGAACGTCCGAGCATTAGCCAACGCCCCTGCGGCGGTCAACGTTCGCAAGTCAGTGCCGGATTTCAGTTTCTCGACCAGCCGCGGCTGCAACTTGTCCGGCGGTGTCTCTTGCATCAGTGTGACCAGAGGCTCCAACTTGCCGAAAGAAAGTTCGCCATCGTCATCGTCGGCGAAGACCGGAGCCAGACCGAGATCAAACGCCAATGCCGATCCGACGCTGCCGATCAGCATCCCTTTACCAACGTTGGCGAGAAACTCACGACGGGTGTTGCGGTTCATTTTGAGTTCTCCTGTATCTGATCGCTTCGGACGAGACGTGATTAATCTATATTCCAGGGCAATCAGCCCACGACATAGATAACGCGACAACGTTTCACGCTGGCGGCGTAATCCCTCTCTAAACCTCTTTGTACCGTGTCGGCCGAAGAATTGCCAATTTGGTCGGCCGCCTTGCCCCAGTTTTTGATAGATTGCGGCGAGGCGAATGGCACCATAGTGGGCACCATTTTTTTGCTCAGCACCACTGTGGGCACCTTGGTTTGCTTTGAAGTTGCCAAGTTCGACTTCGAGAAGCGTAGTTTTTGGGCGGCCCGTCTCCTTTCATGATATCGTGCCGCCCTTTCGCTGGACGGCCTCATTTAGACTCGCGCGGAGTTCGGCGGAGTCAGTCTCAAGTTGCCTCATCGAGACGGTTATACGCGAGTCGGCGAGTGATTGTGTTCACCGTAGAATTAGCTCCGTGGTAATTTCTACTCGTTGCTCGATCTGTGCTCTTCAAGCGATTAGATTATAAGGCTGCTTCGCGCACGTTGTCGAACCAAATGTGAGATCTTTCGGAGGTTGACATGTCACACATTGAAGAACGGCTTTCGCGACGGGCGATACTCAAAGCATCGGCCGGTGCCGCACTGGGTCTGACCGCGATCGATCGAGCTTGTGCCGACAATGCCGATCGGCCGATGGTGCAAACCGTGCTGGGTCCGGTATCGCCCGACAAACTGGGCGTCACGCTGATGCACGAACACGCACCGATTGTCGATTGGTCGGAACTTTGTGAAACGCCGCCGGCTCCGGTTGCGCCGGTTCGTGAAAAGATGATCGCCAAGACCGCGAAATTGCTCGACGGCTTTCACGCGACACTCAGCGAAGGCGACGGCCCTGGTGCAATCGTCGAGACGACACCGATTCGAGTGGGACGTTACCCGCGGTTGTTTGTCGACCTCGCCAGGCGGACCAAGGTCCACATCATCGCCTCGACCGGTTTCTGGTGCGAAGCTCTCGCGCCACAGCATCCTTGGGCAACGCGACTGAGTGTGATTGAGGGCGGCCTCGAACAGATGGCCGGGTTATTCATACGCGAGATCACCGAAGGGATGGAAGATCCATCAGGAGAATGGGGCGAACGGTTCACCGATGTTCGCGCCGGCATCATCAAGATCGGCACGAGCACATATTTGCGACCGACCGAACGGGTCTGTCACGTCGCCGCCGCGCTGGCCAGCAAAAAGACAGGTTGCCCGATCACCACGCACACGACCAACGGCGGCGGGCTGGAAGAAGCCGAGCTGTTGATCAAGAGCGGCGCGGCACCCGAGAAAATCATCATCGGCCATCAAGGCAACCAGGACGATCGTAAGAACGACGAGGCCGACGACTATCATCGTTTGATCGCCAAGCTGGGATGCTACGTGCAATTCGATCGCATCGACCACGAGAAATATGAAGTCGACAAACAGGCAAGGCAAATCGTCAAGCTGCTCGAAGGCGGTTTTGCCGACCAGGTGCTCGTCAGCCACGACCACGCTCCGTATTACTTCCCAGAATTTGCTACGAAGAAGAAACGCGCCGAGGATTGGAAGGAACTCGATCCCGACTACACGACCGTGACGACGGCGCTCGTCGAGTCGCTCGGCAAACTTGGCGGGAAGATATCCGACATTCGCCAAATCCTTGTCGACAACCCGCGGCGCGTGCTGGCGTTTTGAGCTGAGTTCATGACGATTCTCGCGACAATCGACTCCCAGGCATTCAGGACGTTTGCCACCGAGGTGCTTCGAAACGTCGGTGTTTCGGACGAACAGGCCGTTGACACGGTCGAACCGCTTGTCTGGGCAAGTTTACGCGGCGTCGATACCCACGGTGTTCGCAATCTCAAGTCGTACTATGTCGACACGGTGGTCGATGAGCGGATCAAACCCCGTCCGCATTTTGAGATCGAATTCGAAACGCCGATGTCCGCGCGAGCCGACGGCGACAACGGGCTCGGATTGGCCGCCGGATGCTGGGGCATGCGGCTGGCGATCGAAAAGGCGGTGTCGAACGGCATCGGCCTGGTCAGTGTGCGAAATTCAAACCATCTCGGCGCACTTGGTTTCTTCTCGGAAATGGCGGTCGAGCACGACATGATCGGTCTTTGCATGTCGGGGCATCTCTACGCTGGTGGCACGGATCGCGGCATGCCGCCGGTGTTCAGCTTGCAACCGATGTTTGGCACCAACCCGCTGAGCATTGCCATTCCTTGCGGCGACGAACCAACATACGTGCTCGATATGGCGACGGCCGTCGTGCCAGTCAATCGTGTCATTAAGGCACAAGAAGACGGCCGGCCAATTCCGCTCGGCTGGTGTCTCGACGCTCATGGAAAGCCGACGATGGATCCGGCTGCGGCGAAGATCTATTTGCCGCTGGGAAGCACGCGAGAATTGGGCGCTCACAAAGGTTTCGGCCTGGCGATGTTTGTCGAAGTGCTGACGGCGCTGTTTTCGGGCGGCTGGTCCGATACGGCGGGCGAAGGCTTCGCACAAGACAAGATAGCGCACTTCTTTGGCGCAATTCGCATTGATCTGTTCCGCGACCGCGGCGAATTCAAGATC
>CAYFJO010000666.1:0-5003 GCA_964343305.1 uncultured Pirellulaceae bacterium
AAACATGAAACTCATTCTGTAGTTGGACTTTCCGAGTCGAGCACTTCCACCAGACAATCGGCTCGGAGAGTGCAAGCTACGACACTAATTGGTCTTTTGATCCTTAGATTCTATCCAGATTTGACCGCCGTGACGATCGATCAGCCGTCGATGGACGGACAGACCGTACCAACGGCGGAGAAACTCGGCAATTTACGTGCGGCAATAGGTGAATCAATGGCTGCAAATTCGGAAGTGCGTTATGTTGATCTCTTCAGAAGCCATGCTGATTCCAGCCACGATCGGTGATCAGAAACCATTGCCAGCCTGAAAGGACAACCATGTCCCAAAACAGCAACGACATTTTCGATGATGCCATTCGACGACTCGATCGCGCGATGGAGTTCGCGGAAATTGACCAGGAAGCGGTCGAGCGGCTGAAGCACCCCAAGCAAATCCTGGAAGTGTCGATTCCCGTTCGCATGGACGACGGATCGCTGCGGGTGTTCACCGGTTATCGAGTGCGGCATGACGACACACGCGGTCCGACCAAGGGGGGCATTCGTTACCATCCGGACGTTGACCTGGCCGAAGTGAAAGCGCTCGCCTTTTGGATGACGTGCAAATGCGCTGTGGCCGGCTTGCCGTATGGCGGCGGCAAAGGGGGCGTCATCGTCAACCCCAAAGAGCTGTCGCGAATGGAATTGGAACGCCTGACGCGCGGCTTCATCGAACAAATCGCCGACTTTATTGGCCCGGAAATCGACGTACCCGCACCGGACGTCTACACCAACGCGATGATTATGGGCTGGATGATGGACGAATATTCCAAGATCCATCGCCGTCGCACTCCGGCGGTTATCACCGGCAAACCAATCCCGCTTGGTGGCAGCCTCGGCCGTGACGACGCCACCGGCCGCGGGGCCTATCACTGCATCAAAGAGCTGGAGCAGAAACGCGGCTGGAAACCCGAAGAGATCCGCGTCGCGGTTCAAGGGTTTGGCAACGCGGGACAACACGTTGCGCACTTGCTGCATGCCGATGGCTACCGTGTTGTTGCCGTCAGCGATTCACGCGGCGGAATCTACAGAACGGACGGCTTCGACATACCGAGCCTGATCCACACAAAAAATGAGTCGCGAAAATTGCAGGCGGTCTATTGCGACGGGTCTGTGTGCGAAGTTGTGGAGTCCGACACGATCACCAACGAACAACTCCTGGAACTGGACGTCGATCTTCTGATTCCCGCCGCACTTGAAAATCAAATCACCAGCGACAACGCCGATCGCATTCAAGCACCGGTGGTCGTCGAAGTCGCCAACGGTCCCATCACGGGCGACGCCGATTCGATCCTCAACCAAAAGGACAAGCTGGTCGTCCCCGACATCCTGGCCAACGCCGGTGGAGTTACGGTCAGCTATTTTGAGTGGGTACAGAACAAGGGCGGTTACTATTGGACGATCGACGACGTGTACCGTCGACTGCACGAAACCATGTCTCGCGAATTCAACGCCGTCTTCAATCTCATGGAACGAAAGCAAATCGACATGCGCACCGCCGCCTACGTCCTGGCACTGAACCGCATCGGCGAAGCCATCGCGTCGCAAGGGACGGCGCACTTTTTTGCTGGAGAGTGATCGTGTTGAAGTCGTTTTCTATGCATCGTTCGACTGACGCTTCGTTTGGTCAGAGAAATCGACGGTCGGGATCGTGATGTTTCGCCGCACTCCGGTCGTCGGTCCGACGAGCTTTAGCAGCTTCACCACTGGCTTCTGAAGAGACCACCGGTCATGTTCGCTGGAAAGATGTTCGCAGGCGTTGTAGAATTGATTGCGGCGTCAATCAAGACTCAGGATTACAAATCATGAGCGCAGAAGTCACGGTTACGTTAACCGATTCACTTTTCAAGCGTGCGCAACTTTGGGCACAACATTCAGACCGACCTGTCGACGAATTCCTGGCCGAAGCCATCGAGCTTTCGTTGTCGCCTTTGGGTGCGGCACCGAAGCCGGTCGAATCGTGGACGGATGACGAAGTGCTTTCTGGTTGCGTGGCGCGAATGGCCGATACCGACGACCAAATTCTCTCTGAGTTGCTTGAAAAGCAACGGGAGTCGCAGCTCACTGATTCCGAGGCCAAAGACCTTCGGCGGCTGATGTTCATTTACCAGGAAGGGCTACTCCGCAAGGCGATGTCGACACGTGAAGCTGTCCGGCGCGGATTGCGGGAGCCGCTTGCGTCGTGAGCCAATACATTTCCGACGAACTCCGGCAGCGCGTCCGCGAAGCAGCCGGCAATCGATGCGGCTACTGCTTAAGCCCGCAACATCTAGTCCTCGGAACGCTTGAAATCGAGCACATCCAACCACGCGGCCGCGGCGGCGCGAGCGAGGAAGCCAATCTTTGGCTCGCATGTCGCCTGTGCAATAACTTTAAGGCCGACCAAACCCGCGCAATCGATCCCGATTCGGGCGAGCGATTACCAATCTTCAATCCACGCGAACAAGGCTGGTCGGAACATTTTACATGGAGCGATGACGGAACACGAATCCTTGGCAAAACGCCATGCGGCCGAGCCACGGTCATCGCCATGCAATTGAACAACATCGTCGCCGTCACCGTGCGGCGCTACTGGGTAGAAGCAGGCTGGCATCCACCGAAAGGATAGCATTCAACAATACTGGTCGTGATCGCCTTCGAACGGCTTCATCGCTTTGAGTTTTTTGCGATTTTGAGTTTTGGATTTGTTTCGAATTTCGAGATTCGAATTTCATTTGGAGGATTCGACGAATCAAATGGCAACGAAAAATGAGCCGCCCAATCCGCACGAACCGTCCACCGAGCGCAGGAGAAAAGTGCTGGTCAAGATCGTCGATAGCCAAAAAGTAGAATGTCCCCTTATTCCGGTCCCGATCAGGTATCGGATGCATCGGGCAGGCAATTTCTCTTTCCCAAACACCCGAACCCACTCGCCCCCACCCGATCAACCGCCACGCTGACAGTCTTGCCGCTTGACGAAAGATGAAACGAAATCTCCTCACCAGCAACACAGCTCAACCGACTGGCCTACCCGATCACAAAAGGCGCATTTGGCTGAGTTAGTTCCGCGAACGATGGTTTGGCCAAAACGATGGCCAATACAATCCACCATGTTGCAAGTCGTACAATCATCGATATTGTTCAGGATCTCCGAAGTCGAATTTCAGACCCAGAATACCACGCAGCCGTTCACAATTCCAATTTTTCGAGAAAGCTCCACATTGATCATTGATCGCCACGCACAACTCGCGATAATTAACTCAACATTGAGGCGATGTCCGTCAGGGAGCCATATCAATGAGCGATACACAAGTGACCGTCCACATCGGTTTCACATCCATAGAGGTAAATGTGAAGGAGTCACACACCGTTCAAGACTTACTTTCGGACATGATTACTAGATTGGACCTTCCGCGGACCAAACCTGATGGCAGCCCCATGTTTTACGCGTTGGATCACAAAGAGAGCGGCGCGAGACTACCAATTAAGGAAAACATTTTGGAAACGGGTGTCAATTCTGGAGACCATTTGGTCTTGTTCTCGCCAAGGAAGATGTCAATCGCGCGCTGGCTGACAACATTTCCATTACTCTTCGTGCTGGTTGTCCTATTTGCGGTTGGAGGGTACTTTTTGCGCTCAACACTTGGAGTTTGGCAGACTTCCCTTTTGTTCGTTTGCGGGGCAATTTGTTTTCATTGGGCGGCAGTTAGTTTTTCTAGCGATTTCGCATCGTCGTCTCAGTACGGTTTTACGAAATCTCTTAGAGACGCTATTCCCGACTTATCGAACGTCTTTGTTTCTACATCGATGGCATTCGTTATTGCCGCAATTGTCCTGTGGCTTTTCTGAACACCCGTTCGCCTCACCACGCATAGCGCAGTGGATCAGTTTGTCGAATTAGAATCGTCCTTTTCGAACGCTCTAAAAACACCTTGCGAATCCCTGTGGACGGAGTGTCTCGCCGAAATAGCCCAACTCTCGAAGCGCATGACAAAGAGACTGAAAGTCGTCGATAGTTAAATCGTAGTTGTACAGCGTGTGTCGAATGTGCTCGCATCGAACGAATACTGTCGATGTACCGGACATCAACACCAACGCCAATTTGGGTATTGCATTGAATCGCCGCTCTACAGCAAACCTATGAATTTCCAATTGGTGTTTTTTCATGCCAAACGCTTTGATACCTACTTTGGGGCTGTCAATCACATCATCTAAAAGTTGTCTAATGTCGTGATCCAAAATCGGAATTCTAAGCCTCGCTACAAATAGAGGACAAATGACCGACACCGCAATCGCGATAGCCCACTGCAACTCTGTCGGCCATCCCCACATGCACAACCAACTGAGTATTCCCGAACTAATCGCTACAAGACGACTCACGATCCGGGATGTAAGACTTCGGGGAAAAGGTGCACTGCGCAATAACGAGATACAAAAACAAAGGAATTGGCTAAACAGCATGCTCATCATGAACCAACCACAACCTAAAAGTGAGTGGAGCAGCACAGGATTCTCTCTCAGTTTCGGCTCTGCCTCGGTCAGGCATGTGCGGACTGCGCCCTCCACAAATATAGTTTGGGCTTTAACGATGAATTCTTGGCCAAGCAGAATTCGAACCACAAGGAAGGCAACGAATACCGAGACCGTAGGTACCACAACAAGCGTGCGGAAATGAATCTTGAAAACATTGATAAACCTCTCAGCCAAACGCTTGCCTACCTCTTTGTAATCTCGGCGGCCTGAGGCCGCATCCACAAGTCGGTCAATTGTCAATCCGTACAGTGGAATGTCGGTCTTGTTAGACATTTGGAGAGTTCGTAATGCGGATTTGTATTGGCACTCAGCATCTCTTGTTTTCGCCTGAAGTCTCAGCACCTCGCCTAATTCGTACTGAGTGTTCGCTAACTCGATGTCGGCGAAATCGTTTTGTTTTTCTAATTGTACAGCGCACCTTAGTCATCCGGTGGTCTGCAAGAGGTTAGTCGT
>CAYFJO010000667.1:0-5001 GCA_964343305.1 uncultured Pirellulaceae bacterium
CTTCAAGCGAGCCCATGTGCCATTTGCCGAAGGCGCCGGTTTTGTAGCCGGCTTCAGCGAGATGCTCCGAGAGCATTTTCACGTCACGTTTGATACCGCGATATCCCGGCGATCCGAGCGGCTGGTTGCCGGGGCCGCGCCACATGCCGTTTTCCGTCGAGTATTGACCGGTAAACATGCACGCGCGAGACGGTCCGCAGAGCGGGACGGTATGGTAGTTCGGAAACCGCACCCCTTTAGCGGCCAGAGCTTTCAACGTTGGAAGCCGGACCTCGGTTTTGTCCCAATTCGATGGCAAATCGCCCCAACCATGATCGTCGGAAACGATGAACAGAATGTTGGGCAAACGCTCCGCGCGACCGCGATGCGTTTCCGCCCTGGAGATGGCAATTGGGGCAAGCATGAGTGCTAGTAGGAATACCGAAGTCCTCATAGTCTTCATCTTCTCTCAGTGTTGTTTGAGTTACTTGATGAACCGGTCGAACACGTTTTTCATCATTCGTTGCACGCGTGCGTCAGGGCCTTGCGGCTTGGCGGCCCATGTTGTGCGTAATCGAGGGCATTCATAGTTCACTTCTGCCTTAACTCGGCACGAAGCTTGTTGAATTCGGTGATGCTCTCCCACGCAATGCGTTGGAGATCCGCACGGTCCTTTTCGGAGAACGTTTGCGTGATGGGATTACCATCGCGGTCCTTCGTGCGATCTTTGTTGTTGAAAAATCGAATATCGGTGATGGAGTCGACTGGTAAGCCTTCCGGAGTCCGATCGAACAAAGCGGCGTAAAGCGAGCAGGCAGTGAGATAGGCCATCGTCTTGTTTAGATGAGCGTCGTTGATAAACCGTAGTGTCAAATCAGGACGCTGGGTTTGACAACGCAAACCGACCAGCGACATCGGAGCAACCGACGCGTCGATCCGGTTGGCTAGACTCGCGATCACTCGCGCTTTCTTCATGACTGGCGTCGGATCGGGCGCGGACGTCAAGGGCTTGGCGTTTTGAGTTGTTGGTGTCGTCTCATAGAGGATTACGCGGGCTCCTTGTTCCTTGGCCAACGCGGCGAATTTCGGTGCAAATTGTGCGTACAACGACTCATCGCCTTCCAAATCGTCACGATATGATTGCAAAACGACCACATCCCACTTGGTTCGCTGCGATTCGAGTTCGGTGAGTAGTTTGCGATGACGAGAAAGTGCGGCCTTCGCGTACCGATTGCTGGAATCTTTCGCAGCGTTCTCAAGCGACGCGATGGTTGCCTTTTGTTCGGTCGCAGTGAGCGAATGAAGCTTAACAATGTTCTGCGTACCGAGTGCCCAATGATCGACCAGTCTGCGGCCACCGTAAATCACCGTAGTTGGATTAAACGTCAGATCTGGATTGCCAGCTTCCGCCATTGCCTTCACGACGTTCGCAAGTTTGTGCCGCGCTGTGTAACTGTTGCCAATGAACAGAAAGTTGAGAGTTTCCTTCTCCGCGCCAACAGTTTCGGAACTGCCAATACATAAAAGGCAAGGGAATAAAATCAACAAAGTGAGCAAATTAGTGCGCGGAATCATACACACATCCTGATAGGTGAATGGAAATTGTGGGCGGCCGTTGTGGTCGGGAATACGCAACTCGAACTTGTCTTACCCTCGAGGCAGGACTCGTTGCGTTTATTTTGCGGAGAAGTTGACATTTAGGACGAAGCGATTGTTCAAAGCGCCGGCGGCGGCCCGGCAGACTTGCCGCTCGACTTTACGATTGGGTATTTCGGTTTCCAAGTGGGATGTTTCTGCGAGAGCCAGGCGCGCAACTTCTTTGACAACTCGGACGCAATCTCTGGCTGTTTTTCGATCAGGTTGTTGGCCTCGCCCGCGTCGTCGCTTAGGCAATACAGCTCCCAGGCGTCGGTTTCGTAGTAATAGTAAATCTTGTAGCGTTTGGTTGTCGTGTCATCGATGGCGACAACCGTTGGCTGAGCGCGCGAATCCATGTAGCCCGGGAACAAATAGAATATCGGGTCGCGTGTTTCCGTTGTGTCGGGATTGCGTAAAACGTGGGCGAACGAGTCACCATCTAAAGGGTGTGCGTCTTGTGGTGGCCGCCATTCGTTCCCGGCAAGTTGAAGACAGGTGGAGTAATAGTCGAGGCAGTGGACCTTGCGATGGCTAACTGTTCCGGCTGGAATCTTACCCGGCCATCGCGCGATGAGCGGAACCCGGATTCCGCCTTCGGTCAACATACCTTTCTTGCCCTTGAGCGGTAGATTGTCCGCATGCGTGCCGCCGTTGTCGGAAGTGAAGAACACCACGGTGTTTTTTGCAATGCTGTCCGATTTGTCTCCGTCGTTGTTCGGATCGTCCAGCAGATCGAGCATTCGCTTCAAGTTCTCGTCGACGCCAGCGATGAATCCCAGGTATTCAGCCTGTTTGCTGCCGTTGGCCTGAAACGCCTTCTTCAAGTCCGGCCGAGCTCGAACAGGTCCGTGAACCGCATAGGTGTGAAACTGAAGGTAAAATGGCTTGCCGGTGGCGTGAAGTTTGCCAACGGTTTCTTCCAGCGCATCGCCAACTGCATCACTGATGTGTTTGGGTGTGCCGACCAGCTCGGTCGAGAGGCCGCGCCTTTTCACATAAGCCTCGCTGTACGGTTGGGCGAATTGATCGAAGTGTCCGAGACCGACGCCCTTAAACTTCGAGACGCCGTCCTTTTTCGTGGCGAAGCAGGTCGGCTGATGTCCTTGGGCGTGACCGCCGATATTTATGTCGAAGCCGACGTTCTCCGGCATGGTCGCTTCACCTTGGTGACCGCCCACGTGATACTTGCCGATGTGCGCGGTTGTGTAGCCGTTCTTCTTCAGCGCTTCCGCGATCGTGATCGCCTTCGCAGCTACATCCTGGCTTTGCTTGGGCCCGATGAACTTCGCCTTTTCTTTGCTGATCCCACCCTTGCCGTTGCGATTGAGATTGCCCACAACGTACACGTCGTTGTGAATTCGCGCAGGGTATTGCCCGGTCAACATGGCTGCTCGCGTCGGCGCGCAGTTCGGCTGAGCGTAAGCGTGCGTGAAGCTAACCCCTTCCTTGGCCAGCCGGGCCAGGTTGGGCGTCACATAATGTTTGCCGTGCGTCCCCATAGTCGCCTGCTCGACACCGATGTGATTCCAACCCAGGTCATCGACCATGTAGATGATGATGTTGGGCTTGTCGGCCGCGATCGCGGTGACACCGAGCATCAGAATCAGAAATATTGTAGAAGTTCTCATCGCTTGTTGTCTTCCTGTTGTTAATGGTAACACGTAGCGTAGGCTAGGGATGAATCAGCGGTGGGTGTGATGACGATGTCGAAGCCAATTCTCCAGCGTCTCGCCTTATCGATCGCATGTCGTACGATCGTATGGCTAGTCGTTTGGAAAAGAGTAACTGCTACTTAACTTCCACTTCAATGATGTAGGATCTCCCGTCCTCATTTTTCTTCAGAACTTTCACGCTCATGGGCGCGTCTTTGTGCTGGAATTCCTCTCCTGGTTGTAGCGGGGCATTCACTGGATTCGTCGGTGGATAGATGACGACCGAGTTCTGTCCTGAAGCGAGTTTGCCATCAACACTGTAAACTAGAACACCGACAGATTCTTCACCCTTGCCTTGGACTGGTTGAGAAACCTCGATCACGAGAATCTTGCTCGGCTTCACCGGATCATCGTCCGGTATGGCGATCATCGAAATGCCGGAAGTTGCGTTTAAGGGCATTAGTTTGAATTGATGCTTACCCTCGACGACATACGTCTTTCGGTCGGCATCGAGCCAATTCAATTTGTGGCGGTGCCAACCCAGAAAACCGCTGGCCTTTCCGGCCGACGACATGATGTCCCAAACACTCGCTGGATTCTTTGGGCCTTTCGCATCGCCGTAAGAATACAAATCGGGCAGGCCCATCAGATGTCCCGTTTCATGAGCCAGAACATATGGGCTTGCACTTGAAATGTTGAGCGCAACATTGATCTTCTTGCCTCGATAGGGAATGGCTTCGTCGTCTCGCTCGCCAAAAGCGGTGTTACCGATTCGCGGCATGTTGACCATGATGTAGTCAAAGTCCAAGAAATCGACTTTCGGATACAGTTTGAATATTTCAACAAAAATTTCACGGTGCGATTCGGTTGTCTTACTGCTGTACTCTTTGTGTGATTTCGGCAAACGGCGCCACCCATTGATATGCTTAAATTCAAACGCAACTTTCCCATAGGACTGCACACGAAACAGTTTTTGGAATTCTCCATTGCCGAGAACGCGCTTGGCCCGCTCTCGCGTATCGATCTCCATTTCGGCATCAGGAAAATCAACGTAAAGCATGATGACTTTCTTGAGCCCGACTGTGCTGTCGTAAATCAGTGGATCATTCGCGCCTTCGGTTTTGTAGACATCGCCTTTGGTATCTAGGGTGGGAATAGGAACTGTCGACGCCTGATCATCGGACGCCGATTTGTCGAGCGTCTCTGCAGCGATTGTGGGAAGCAATGTAAAGGTGGCCGACAAAACGAGAATCGTTGTCATCATCATTGCCGAAGTCAACTTGGATTGGTTAGTGCGTCTTGAGTTCATGAATTTTCCCAGGTTTTGCGAAGCGGTGGGCAACGTGCGTCCACTCTCGCGTCATTCAAGTAATTGTAGTTCCCTCGTGTAGAGTGAGCGCTCGATCGAGTCCGACGATTCGATGAGTTACTGGGCCAGCAGTTCCCGAGGTTTCTTCAACTCACAAGACAGACGTTTGGGGATTTTCGCCAGACCAATCCAAGAAGACCAGAAATTAAGGTAATTAGCAGTACACGCAGTATCTGCTGGTTCACTTCTTCTCCATTTCCAACATAGCATTGGCGAAGGCTTTGCCGATCAGGGCCATGGTTTTGGCGCAACCGAGATAGTGATAGCCAGCGTTGGATGCGCCGCGCTGCCACATCGTTTCTTCCTCGGCGGTGATCACTTTGGCGCGATACTCTTTCACATAGGCCTGTTGCTCGCCCTTTG
>CAYFJO010000668.1:0-4997 GCA_964343305.1 uncultured Pirellulaceae bacterium
GGCGTGCTGAGGCGTCGTTGCAGCACCTCAACAACGTTGGGGACTTGGCCAATAGGCACCAAACGCTGGCCACGTTTCGAGTCAGGCAGACGAAACAGGCCAGCGTCGACATCAACCCAAGTTCGACGCAACGAAAAAATATCGTCGGGGCGAACTGGACAGTTGAGCAACATCGTCAAGACGTCGGCCACATCTGGGCGAGCTGCAACGAGCAGTTGAGCCATTTCGTCGGCGGTGGGGATGTGCTCGCGACGTCGACCAGGGCCAGTGGCGATGCGGACAGAGTTGTTGATGTACTTGCCTTGAGCCCATCGCATGATGACCCGCAGCGTCACGAGTCGATTCTTGACGGTGGCGGGGGAGAGATCACGACAGTTGAGATCAGCACGATAAGCGAGCAGTTGATCTTCAGTAATGCGGTTTGCCAACCAATGGCCGCACTCTTTTTTGATGAGCCGGCCATACGGCTTATAGAACTGGTCGAGTGTGCTGGCCTTGATTTCAGCGGCAGCAACACGTGCAGCAGAATGGGCCAAAAACCAATCAATCAACTGCGTCACCGTCACTTTGTCCGGTGTGATCAGCTCTTTGTCGGGACGGTTCGCCAACAATTCGCCCAGGCGTTGCAGGGCGAGTTCACGGTTGGCTTTGGTTTTCGGGCCTTTGACGAGGACAGTTCGTTTGCCACCGAGGTCGGTGGCAAAGCAACCACGAGCTTTCCAATAGAAACAAGTAGCGGGGCGAGACATGAGTCAACCTTTCAACAGAGTTTCCTGACAAGTTTCCTGACAGGAAGTCCGGCTGACTCACGGATGAGTAAGAGCGTCCCGGGTCTGGGCGAGTTCGAAATTGCATCAGACCCGGGACTTTTGAATTATAGAGATCAAAGTGCGAGAGACAGGACTTGAACCTGCACGTCCTAGGGACACTAGATCCTAAATCTAGCGCGTCTGCCAATTCCGCCACTCTCGCGTGGGTTGGTTTGGGGCGAAACGCCTCTTGCATTATCGTCGATCGGCTTTCAGTCGCAAGGGTCATGCCCGTGAAACGCAGTCCGTTACTTGGATGTCGACGATTCAGGTCCGCCGGGTTTTTTGATAGATTGGCGGTGACTGAATCGTATCGTGGGGCAATGTTGAATCCATGGTCTTTCCAGGAGATGTGAATCGTGACGACCGACGTGAATCTGCTGTTCGGCGTGATTGCCATGCAATTGGACTTCATTGACTCCGACCAGTTCGCACAGGGCTGCGCCTTTTGGTCGACCGACAAATCCAAGTCGCTGGGCGAAATCCTCGAAGATCGTGGTTGGCTCACCGAAGCGGATCGAAAAACGTTGGAAGAAACTGTCAAACGAAAACTGGATAAGAACGACGGAGATATCATGCACACGCTGAGCGTCGTGGCGGACGCTTGCGTGCGGGACATGATGCGGAACGTTGAGGACGATGAAGTCAACCAGGCGATGGCCCGCCTGTCGCCAAGCCCCAGTTTCGTTCAGGTTCGTGAAGTCGACGTTAGTATCGACGAACGTTCGCATTACACGCTGACCCGGGTTTACGGCCAAGGCGGCTTGGGACGTGTCTGGCTGGCGCGCGACAAGAATCTGAACCGCGAAGTTGCGTTGAAGGAAATCCGCCCCGATGTCAAGGTGGACGGCGCTGAGATGAACCGGTTCGTCACCGAAGCTCAGATCACGGGGCAACTGGACCATCCGAACATTATTCCCATTTATGAACTCGGCCGCCAGGAAGAGGGCAAGCCGCCTTTCTATACGATGCGCTTTATGCGCGGACAAACGTTGCGCGATGCCGTCAAAGAATACCATCGCAAACGCAAAAAGGGTGGTGACTCGCCGATGGATTTGCAACGGTTGCTGAACTCGTTTGTCGGCATGTGCAACGCGTTGGCGTTTGCGCATTCCAAAGGGGTGGTCCATCGCGATCTGAAGCCCGCGAATGTCATGTTGGGCGCGTTCGGCGAAGTCGTTGTGCTGGACTGGGGCCTGGCCAAGATGATGGACCAGCCGGAAGAAGAGACGCAAGTGTTTCCATCGATTCGCGTGAGTGAAGGCGAACATAATAGTCGCACACAAATGGGGCAGGCGATGGGAACGCCGGCCTTTATGGCGCCGGAACAAGCCGAGGGAAGACTCGACCACATCGACTCGCGAAGTGACATTTATGGATTGGGCGCGACGCTGTTCAACATTCTGACCGATGATACGCCGCACAAAGGCAAGACGACGATCGAAACGTTGCAGGGGATCGTCAAAGGGGCGATTCCGAGTCCGCGTGATGTGGATTCGTCGGTGCCGCCGGCTCTTGACGCGATCTGTTCCAAAGCGATGCAGAGAGTCCGGTCAGATCGATACCAGTCGGCACAGGATTTGGCCGACGACATCCAGCGATGGCTGGTGGATGAACCGGTGAGTGCTTATCCGGAGCCGTTCATGAAACGTGCGGGTCGTTGGATCCGCCGGCATCGCACTTTGGCTTTGTCGGTCGCCACGACGCTGCTGGTGATCACGGTGGCTTCGACGTTGGCAGCCGTCCTGATTGGTGCCGCTCATCAAGAAACGAAGGAAGCCTTACGAAAGGAAGAGATCGCCAAAGGGGAAGCGGTCGTGGCCCGTGACGCACAGCAAGAATTGAAGGAACAGGCCACGCGACTGTTGCGAGGTTCGCGCGAGACGGTGGATACGATGCTGACTCAGGTTGCCGGCTGGCTGGCGTATCAAAAAGGAATGGACAAGTCGCGAGAGATCCTGCTGCGGGAAGCTGCCGCGGAATATCGGCGATTTGCCAGCGAGCGGAGCGACGACCCGAATTTACGTTTGGAGTCGGGGCGAGCGTTTCTACGATTGGGAGACGTCCTGCGTCGCATGGGCAAGCCGGAGGAAGCGATCAAGGCATTTGAAGATGCGACGGCCGTGCTGGACGAGCTGGCCTCGACGTCGGCAGTCAAGCTGGAGGTGGCGCGTGCTCGCATGGAACTTGGCGGAGTCCTTCGATCCCTGGGCGAAAACGAAAAGGCGGCGTCCGCGTTGGAAGCAGCCAGGAAGTCGTTCGAAGCGTTGAGCGAGGTGAAAGATCTGAAAGTGGATGCGCTGCGTTATCGCGCGGAGTGTCTGATGCTTCATGCGCGCTTGGTGAAAGCGTTGGGCGACGCCGACCAGGCCTTAGAGTTGGCGGAACAAGCGTCCGCGGTATTTCAATCGCTGATGGCAGACCATGCGGCGCGAGTGAATCGTCATGGGCTCGCCAATGCGCGCGTGCTGCGCGGGGAGCTGCTGATGACGCTTGGGCGCAGCGCCGATGCGATGGGCGAGTTTAATAGTGCGATTGCGATGTTTGATGGGCTGCTGGCCGAAGATGCGGATCACCCAGACTTTTTTGAAGGGCGTGCGATCGCCTATATGAATCTGGGATCTATCCTCCCTGGGCGACTTCGACAACGCATCGCAATCGTTCGAGGAAGCGGTGAGAGATTATGAGATTCTCAAGGCCGAACAGCCGCACATCCCGCACTACTACCAGAACCTGGCCAACGCCAAACTGCGGTTGGCACATTTGCAGATCAAACAAGGAAACAACGAAGAGGCCCAGACGACCGCTAATCTGACACTGCAACGCGAGATGAATTATCTGTTGACGAATTTTCGTCCGTTGCCGCAATACTATGAAAACGCGGTGTACGGTACGATGACGCTGGTTGCGGCGCTGTTGAATCGCGGCGAGTACGACGAGGTCGACGGTCAACTGCAGGTTGCTCTGTCCATCTACAATAAACAACTGCTGCCCGTTAGCGAAGAGCCACGATATGTGCGGGGCGTGGGATACGTTCACATGAATGTCGGCCGTGCATGGTTGGGTTTGAACGAACCCGCCAACGCCATCAAAAAGCTGAAGGAAGCAATTTCATTTTTCAACAAGGCGATGGACATGGGCCAAGCATCGTCTAAGGACATCTATTCGATCGAAGGTTTGGCATGGGCACATTATTACCTGGGAGACGCGCACTACCTGGTCGGTCAAGCAAAGGAAGCTCGAGCCGCGTATGACGCAGCGCGGGACAACTGGGAACTCCTGCCCGAAGATGCCGAGCACCAATTCAATTTGGCGTGGTTGTTGATGAACTGCCGAGTCGAAGAGGTGTGCGACGTCAAGAAAGCGGTGGCGATTGGCAAGCGGCTTTCGGACCAGGTGCCGGGCAACCCTCGATTTGGGATGTTGTACGGTGGTGCGTTGCTGCGTGCAGGCGATGCAGAGCGGTGCGTGATGGTGATCGAAACGGCCCGCCGAAAGAGGGATGAAGAGAACTGCTTTGACTTGGTTTGGCTGGCACTCGCCTATCATGCGTCTGACGATGCCGACAAAGCCAGGGAGCACTTGACCAAGGCTCTGGCGACCGATTTCTTTGCGGACAATCAAGGGAATTGGCAATTGTTGGATCTCATCTCCGAGGTCCGGCTGGCACTGGGAATCGTCGATTAGCGGGTCGGGATGCACAATCTAAGAAATACGCATAATCGATACAGATATCACGACTTTCTAAACGTTTTTCCGTGATTTCACTCGCTGGTGCACCGGCTTGTAATTATAGTGAGTCTACGTAATTTGGGGTAGATATATGAGACTCAGGGATGGTCTGAAGAAAACCTACTGATCCTTGCCTGGGCCAATGTCGAACACCCCGATCCAAAACGAATTAGAGTATGTGTCGTTTACCGAACTACTCTGTCGGCCCGCCGGACGCTCGCTCTGCGCTGCCCAAGCGGATGAATGCGCGATCGCTGGGATTGATGAGCTTTGGCAGCAAACCAACGGAAGTCCGGAAATCCGAGTCGCCATCCTCGATGGGCCGGTGGACTTAGAGCATTCTTGCTTTGATGGTGCACAACTCGTCGAGTTGCGTTTCAATGGCGAACCGATCAAAAGTAATCGTCCCCTCGCGGCAAGTCACGGCACCCACATCACCAGTGTTGTTTTTGGCCA
>CAYFJO010000669.1:0-4984 GCA_964343305.1 uncultured Pirellulaceae bacterium
CGACTTATCAGACCTACGGCGCCGAAACGTCTACCGGGCGGGACCCGTTCTGGGTCGTGTTGGGCCTGTACAACCATGAAAGGGACGGCAAGATTCAGAATCGGCATCTCCGCCTGATGCTCAAGAGGACCGACTATCAGTTCGTCCTCTCGGGAACCAAAAACGTCCTGCCAGTGGATCGCTGGTTTTGCTTGGAAATGATGGTCAAGCTCAACACCCCCGGCCGGCGCAACGGGGAGATTCGTGTCTGGCAAGACGGCGCAGAGGTGTTTCGCCACACGCAATTGCCAATCCGTAAGGCCGACTCGGTCCAGATCCGCTCGGTTCATGACCAATGTCGGATTGACAGTAGGCGATTCACTGGCCCGGCTCGGTTCTCGGTCGACAACCTCGTTGTGGCGAGGGCGTACATCGGCCCGATTCAGACGCGCCCAAAGCGTGTTCCAGGTGACTAAAATAGCCTCATAGAGAAGGAAGGGACGACATATCTGAAGAGCGCTGCGGGTCAGATGCAATCTGACTACCCCTCGGTCAACGCAATCGCTAGTGCCATTTGTCCGACACCCCGCTGAAGTTTTGGATTTCGCGAAACCTGCGTCGGTGAAGCACACCTCTGTCAGCTCACGACTTTTCGAACTGACGGCGGTTGGACAAACTTCCGCAACTTACGGTCAACGCCAAGCCGCAGCGGTGTCTGCCAGGACGACACACCGCTGCGAGTTAGCACGGACCGCTATCTACCGCGGCCGATGCAACCGCTGCGGTGAAACAGCCTGAGGAACTCGCAGCGGTCAAGATTACCGCCTGCACAAGTAATCGCAGATTTATTGTATCGAGAGACGCACCGAATTCGTCTCTCTAACTCAAGAGCAACTGAAGATCTTCAGCGGTTAGGTTGCGGATGAGACTGTTGTTGCCGGTGATGATCGCGTCGGCGAGTTCGCGTTTGGATTTCTGGAGTTCGAGAATCTTTTCCTCGACGGTGTTGCGAGCGATCAGGCGGTAGGCGAAGACGGGGCGCGTTTGGCCGATGCGGTGAGCGCGATCGATGGCTTGGGCTTCGACGGCTGGATTCCACCAGGGGTCGAGGATGAAGACGTAGTCGGCAGCGGTCAGATTGAGACCGTGCCCACCGGCTTTGAGGCTGATCAGGAAGAGCGGACAGTCTGGGTCCTCTTGGAAACGTTTGACTCGTTTGCCCCGCTTGCGAGTTCGGCCGTCGAGATACTCGTAGGTAACATCGTGCTCGTCCAGATGTTGGCGAACAATCGACAGTAGACTTGTGAATTGAGAAAAAACGAGCGCCTTGTGCCCTTCGGCTCGGATCTCGTCCAGGTTTTCTAACAAGGCTTCCAACTTGGCGCTGGGCTGCATCTGTTTGTCCTTGTCGAGCAGCCCTGGATGGCAAGCGGCCTGACGCAAACGTAGCAGCGCTTCGAGCACGTGGATCTTTGATTTGTTCAGCCCGACTTCATTGACCTTGGTCGTGAGCTGAGCACGAAAGTAATCTCGCAATTCGTCGTATTCTTCGCGTTCCTGCGGCGAAAACTCACAATACAGCGTTTGCTCGGTTTTGTCCGGTAACTCGGAGAGAACTTCTTTTTTGGTTCGCCTGAGGATGAAGGGGCTAATCGCGCGAGCCAGCAGTTTGACGTTCGCTTCGTCGCCGTTCTGTTTCGTTTTGGCAAACGATTCAAACGCGCCTGACTGGCCGAGCATGCCAGGGTTCAGAAACTCAAACAACGACCACAACTCGCCCAGATGGTTTTCGACCGGCGTCCCCGTCATCGCGAGCCGTTGCTCGGCTTTGAGCAAACGACACGCTTTCGCGGACTGCGAATTGTGGTTCTTGATCGCCTGCGACTCGTCGAGAATCGCGAAGTCAAATTCAATGTCCTTGAGCTGAACGATGTCGCGACGCAATGTTCCATACGTCGTCAACAAGATGTCGCACGCGTCCAATTGCTCGAGTTGAATGCCCCGGTCACTGCCCGTGTAATTGACAATGCGGAGCTGTGGCGTAAACCGTTCAGCTTCTTCGATCCAGTTGAAGATCAAGCTCTTGGGAACGACCACTAGCGATGGTTTGCGCGGCTCTTGCTTGGCGAGACGTCGTGCCTGAAGCAGCGCTAGGACTTGAACCGTTTTTCCCAGCCCCATGTCGTCTGCCAGACAAACGCCCAAATTGAACTCGCGCAGAAACTGCAACCAGCCAAGCCC
This sequence comes from uncultured Pirellulaceae bacterium, assembly GCA_964343305.1. GTDB lineage: Bacteria > Planctomycetota > Planctomycetia > Pirellulales > Pirellulaceae > CAYFJO01. Next base: position 2,221 of record CAYFJO010000669.1, read on the forward strand.
TTCGCGTTGATACTCGCGCAGCTCGCCACAGAATCCGCTGGGCTCCACGGCGGGTTTGACGCCGTTGATTTCACGCAGCTTGTCGCGAAATTGAAGGAAGCCCGTGTCGAGTTGTACGTTGTTGTGTTCCGACAGCAATGCGTCGAGCAGTAAAGTTTGTGATGACGCGAAACGTAGCGATTCGCCTTCGCTGCTGGCGAGTCGCGCCAATCCGTCGTACTTTTCTAACCACTCGTCAGGCAGCATGCCTTGCGAGCCATCGTCGAGCTGAATAAATCGCTCGCCGTGACGCAATGCCGCCAACAAGCTAGGCAACGACGCGGTCACGCCATCGAAGTCGACTTGGCCCTTCAGTTCAAACCAATCCATGTTGGTCGAAACGCTCAAGTCGAACGAGCCCGGCTGGCGGATAAGTTGCCCACGCGACTCAACAATCCAACCGGCGGCCGTCAACGCGTGGACGATGGGAGTGATGTGCTTTTGATGGAACTGAACATCGGCCCGAAAAAACGAAGACGTGGTTTGTGGACGAATCCCCAGAGCTGTGAGTTGCCCAAGCAACGCTTGTTCCGCGTTCTGGTCACGCTGGACTGCCTGGTCCAGTTCGGCGTCGTACCAACCTCCCCGCTCGTCGCGCAAATCGATGATTGTCTCGCCGTACGCGAAAGCGACGTCTCCGAATAACTGATCCGACCGATGACTACGCCGGTCGGACTTGATCACAATGCGGCCTCGTGGAGTCTGTTCGAGTTGCGTGGGACCTAAATTCTCGGGCCACGTGATGTCGGGGATGTGTGGAGAATCCCACAGCCATTGCAAAAAAGTCTCGCGATCTTTGTAGGGGACTTTGATCTCGGAATTCTGGCGGAAAGCTCTGATCCAAGGCGACGCCTTTTGCCCGTCAAACCGCGCCACGCTGTCGTCGAACAAAACCACGCCGTCACTCAGGACCAACCGTGTCTCCGCCAATGGCTTCACGACTCCGTCGCGGTGCAACATCCCGCACAAAGTCCACTTCTTCCGCTTATTGTCTGCTGTCGCGTCGATTCGGAATTGCCAAGCTGGACCATCGTCCCACTTCACTGCTTTTGCTTCTTCGATTGGCAACCGATTCTCCAACATCGACACGAGACGCCCGGTGGCCGCCATTCGGGGCAGCAACAAATCATAGGTCGACGCGCTGGGTGTGCAGTGGCTGTAACTACTCGCCTCGTTTGTCCGATACGCCATGCTGGCCGAGTCAGAACCAAGGCTGTCGCTGAGCAACATGCCGAGCAGATCGTGATCGCGTGCATCGATCAACGCCGATAGTTTCTCGCGCTCGACCGCAAGCCGTTTGATCTTTCCGGGCTCGCCACTTTTTTTCGTTTCGGCCACATGAAACTCGACAATCAGATGTCCATTTTCAAGGCTCGATTCGACATTGATGACATACCAAACTTTACGGCCTTTCTGGGCATCAGTCGCAACCTGAAGGGCATCATGAGGTTCGGGAGTCGCGACATTAACGGCGCGAAATTGCCGGTGCCAGACCGCATTGATTGGTCCTTTGTCGAGAGTCGTCGCCTCGTCGTCAGGATCTAACGGTTCGTCGTCGATCTGGTGGTCAACTCGATCTTCCGCCGACCCCTCTCCTTGGTCAGGAATCACTTTCGTGATCCCTTCCGAATCAACTTGCAACAACGTCGCCCACACATGCTTGCATAGGTGGCCATCCGCGTAGCGCCGACAGTCGCAAAACGCTGAGATATCGCCATCGAGTGCACGAGACCAGTCGATTTCGACGCGATATTTATGCGGCTGTGAACCTTCGACCAGGGCCGTGATCGAATCTTCGTCCGTCCGCAACAGCGTCACTGCGCCTTTTTGAAAATACTGCTTGCCCCGCGCAATCGTCGTCTCATCGAAGCAATTACGGCAACGAGAGGCGATTAATTTCACGAAAGTGCTTCCTTGCTGTTGTTTGTGCCATCAAGCCAGAATCGCGATGAAACCCCACATTATAACCCATAAGACATTACATTCACCTACGCTCACACAGATTCGGTAGTGGGTGACTTTGAAGAAAAGAAGCCCGGCTTTTCCGAAAAAGCCGGGCTTCTAAAACGCAAAATCACCCACTACCACAGATTCCGCTGCTCATAATTTCTCATCCAGCGAATGGTATCAACTCGTCAGGAACGAAAGAAATTCTGAACTCAAATTGGTTGGATTGACGACGCGATACACCCAAAAACGTTCTCCACACGTAACTTTTCTTTCAATTCAGTCCCGACAACTCATCTCGTAAATCAAAACGCCGAAAACTAATTAAGTGGCACGCGAGCGCTACACCGTCGTCGGCCCGTCACCGCTCGAAAAACGGTGGCCACAATCAAGAACGAGCGACCGTTAACTCGCCTCGGTGGCGTACACCGAAGTAATTTACGCCGTTTTGTTCAACGCTGAGGTTGGACAGCCTCGGCGGATAGCGTTCAACGCCAACTCGCAGCGGTGTCTTTTTCGAGGACACACCTCTGCGAGTTAGGAAACTTTCTTCGCGGGAGCGGTCGATGCATCCGACGCGAGTTTCAGAGACAATGAAGTGCAATCGGTCTGCGCGACCTCGGTACGTTAACGATTTGAATCGCGAACCGGCAAACGGTGGTTTATGGAACGTATTGGAAAATGTATGGATAAAGGCTCTGTTACGTTCTGTTCACTTACTTCCGTTACACTCAAACAGACAAACAGAACAGAGGTTGATATGATCGAATACTGAGTC
>CAYFJO010000670.1:0-4981 GCA_964343305.1 uncultured Pirellulaceae bacterium
CACGTACGGGTCTGTGGGAGCCCTGGGTGAGCAATCACCCAGGGCCACCTGGCCCTGGTTGAGTTCACGCAACCAGGATCGGCCGATTGGTGAATCAGATTGATGGCGCGAGATCGTCTGGTTTTTGCACTGAAGACCGTACCCGTTCGTGACCAAGGTCCCGTCAGGGTGCAGAAGCTGCATGCCGCTGGAATACGTTCGTTTTTTGCCGTAGTCCCTTGCCAAACAATTGGTTGGCTACATTCACCGAAGTTGTTGTCGCTACATTCTCGTCTTGTAAAACATAATCTCGGAAACTCGTGGATTTAAGTATTCTTGGATCAATGTGCCGGCAGACAAGAGTCGTTTGAGGTGGCCTGTTGCAATCCTCAGATACCATGCTAGGGCTAAAGACAAACACCGCTTGCATAAATAAAGCAAACGGCATTGATTCAGAGTCGCGCTGGGCAATTTAAGTGTTGGCGCAAAAGGCGGCTTCGTCTACGAAACGAGCTTTTGAAGATAACCATTCACCTCTTCCAAGGGCGTCACGTCGCCAATGTCGATGTCAATGTCGAGGAGATTGACTTCGTGCATCAACTCGCAGCGTTCGCCGACGGCTTCCTGTGGTACGATCACTCGGAAACTGTCGATCGCGTCGCGGCAGGTTGCGTAGACGCAGTGGCTTGTGCTCGCTCCCGTCACGATTAGCGTGTCGATGCCGAGCGATGTGAGCATCTCGTGCAGGTTGGTGCCTTTGAAGCAAGATGCGTAGCGTTTGCGGAGCAGTTTTTCGTTCGCTCGACGATCGAGCCGTGGATCGAGATCGAACAACGCCTCGTCGCCCGGCTTGATCTTCATCTGGAGTTTGATGTTCTGCGGACTGGGCGGATCGGCTGCATCGTAGGCAAAGCTGGTGAAGAAAATGGGAATTCCCGCGGCACGAGCCGCTGCGAGAACACTGCACGTCGCCTCGATCACCGAATCCAGATTCGTGCCGATTTGACGATCCGGTTCCGTCCAGTATCGCGCCAAGTCAATGACGATCAGCGCGGGCCTCGCGCCAAATCCGCAACGCTGTCCCCAACCTCGCTGTAAGTACTTGTCTTTCAACTCGGCAAGGTGCTGGAGCAACGGCTCGCGTAATGCGTCAGGCAGGCGAAGATCAGATGAGCCAAGTCCGTCGGGTGTCGACATGTGTGAGACCAGTTAGTGATTGGTAATAAATTCGCGCGTGTTTAGCAGCGCCCACATTACGTCGCGTAGGGCTTCGACGGTGTTTTCTGCGTTCACGACTTGCTTGCGACAGGCGGCTAATTCATCCGCGCGTGGATGGCGGCTCACGGTTCTTAAGTACGCGGTCTGGATCAACTCGTCGATCACCGTTTGGTCGGCGGGGCTTTCGTCCGGATTCGGTTTTTGAACAAGATCCTTTTGCCCCGTCACTTCGGATTTGAGCGGCTGTCGAAGTTCGCGGGACAATTGGACCAGCCAGCCGTCGGGGCGTTGGAGGGATGATAACAGTTCGCTGTCGTTGCGTGTGTAGAGTGCCTGGAGCAAAGTCGGGTTGAGCGATCGCTCGCAGTCACAATTGGTTGTCCGCAGTGGCTTGCCAAAAATCAAAAGCGAGAAATCGATCGCGCGGGCTTGATAGGACTTGGGATGCTGGCCGATTTTTCGACCTGTGAGGTTGGCCGTTGACAGAGCGAGTTTGGCTTCGTTTGCCGTGGATTGAATCATCGCGTCGATGGCCACTTCGGCGGGCAAGCGGCGGACGATGGCGTGGCTGAAGTTGTGTTGATCATTCCGGTTGGTGTCGTTGGGACGCCAAGTGAGTTGATACGTCCGGCTGTTAGTGATCGTGCGGTGCAGCCATTTCATGTCATAGCCATTGGCGATGAACTGATCGGACAGCCAATCCAGCAGCGGGGCGTTACTGGGCGGGTTTGCAAGGTTCAAATCGTCGGGCGGATTGATGATTCCGACATTGAAATAGTTTGCCCAGATGCGATTGACGAACGAGCGGGCGAAATAGTGATTGTTTTTGTCGAGCAACCATTGGACCAGCGGTTCGCGCGGATCGTCGAAGGCACTCAAATCCAGTTCCGCGGAGCCAAGCAGTTTTCCGATCTGAGGTTCCTCGTCGCGTGGCGTGATGTAGACTTCTTTCCAAGGAATGGGGCGGCCTTCGGCGGCGATGCGCAGGTAGCTTTGCCGGCGCAAGGCGGCGGAGTTCAGTTTGACCGGGACGCCTAGCATTTCGCGTAGGCGATCGTGCGGTTCAAGTGCATCGGGTTGATGGCCGGTGGCGATTCGTGTGAAGAATTCGCGGAACTGCTCGAACTCCTGTTTCGACCATTGATCGAATGGGTGCTTGTGACATTGGGCGCACTGGAGGCGAATGCCGAGAAATGAGTAGCCAAAGGCTAGGGCCTTTTCTTCAGGCAAGCGGATGTTGTCGCGAAACCAGTACATCGGCATCGAGTTGTCCAGTGCTGAATAATCAGCCTGCTCTTCACGCGCAGTGTAGCGGCTGTGTCGGGCGATGAAGGCTTCGTAAGTTTCACCCGGTTTGCGGCTCTTGGCCAGCAAGATGCCTTTGGCGATTTCGTCCCAGCCAATGTTGTCTTCAACCCGCCGTCGCAACCACTTTCGCCACAGCGACGCCGCGGGTTGAGCCATGTCGGTGTTGCCAAGATGGCCGGCGTTGCTGCCAGTCAGATCACAGAGCCGCGTTGACCACCATTCGACATACGCGGGCCGTTCGAGAAGTTCGTCGATTTTCTTGGCTCGTTTGCCCGGCGCAATGTCCGCCACGAATTCTTCGATCTCTTTCGGTGTCGGCAACGTGCCGATGATGTCGAGACTCACCCGTCGCAAGAATTCGTTGTCGGTGGACAGATTGGAGGGGACGATGCCGAGCTTAGACAGTTTTTCGACAACCAATTCGTCAATCTTCGTTGGAGTCGGGACATCGGGAAAGTTGTCGTTCGTGCGGTCGGACACAGGCATCATGATCGGTGTCGGAGTGATGCCGTTGTCGTAGAACGAGATGATGTGCGTGTCGCCTTTGCCTGCCGCTCGGACCAGTCCACCGGGAGTGACTTCGGCCACCCCGTCGTCGTTGCTTTCGAAGCGGGTCAAGCACGTGACATCTTCGCGTGAACCATCGGGCCAGATGGCGGTCGCCGTGAGTTGGACTTCTTCGCCTTCGGTTTTGAAAACGATTTCCGGCGGAGTGATTTCGAGACGGACAAACTCGGCTGGATCTTCGACGCGACCCTTTGCCCCGGCCGCGATCCAGCTTCGCAAGAGGAGATATTCCCAACCGTTTTTTTGAAACCGCTGGCCGCCTTCGTGGTCGTCTTCCGACGTGGGTTTGTTGAGGATCAAGCTATCGTCGGGCGACTGTGTGTTGACGCGAGGTTGTTCGCCCTTGGCGAGATTCTCCAGGTCCATTTCAAAATCGTAGCCAAACATCGACAAACGAAAGCCGCCTTTACCTTGAAAGGAACCGTGGCAGGCGCGGCTGTTGCAGCCGAGGCGACCGAGCAACGGAGTGACGTGACGTTGGAAATCGGGAACTTCGCCCGTGTCGGAACTAGCGAAGCGATCTGCTGCGGGCTCCTGGATGTTTTCGCCTGCAACTTCGGTGCGCGGATTCGACGCCGTCGGAAGTGCCGCGTCGAGTGCGGTCTTTCCGCTGTACTGCGGCTGGTCCATGTGCCAATTGGTTTTGGGCATCGCCAGTTTGAGGTCGCTGACGTTAGCGCGCGTAACCGTGGTTGCGTAGAGCAGAACATCTTTCAACGATTCGCAACCAGCGAAATGCTTGAGCGACTCCGCGGTAACGGCTGTGCCGGACAGACTTATGCGAGTGAGCGACTTGACGCCGGCAAGGGCAGACAGGCTCTCGCCCGCGACTTTCGTTCGCACGAGATAAAGCGTCTTGAGGTTTTCAAGACCGGCGAGATGCCGCAAACCATCGTCGGTGATCGCGGTGTCGCAGAGGAAAAGCGTTTCAAGTGTCTTCAGGCCGCTGAGCTGGACGAGACCGGCGTCCGTGATTTTGGTTTTTCGCAAAGATAGGATTCGCAGCGCTGACAATGGCTTGAGATAGGTGAGTCCAGCGTCGGTGATGCCGGTCTCGTCGAGGTAGAGGCGTTCGAGTCTTGAAAGGTCCTTCAAGTTCGACAACCCCGCGTCGGTGACTTTCGTTTGCGACAGCAGCAGCGTGTCCAAATTTGTCAGGCCGGCGATGTTGGCGATGCCGGTGTCGGTAACTTGCGGACAAACGATCGCCAGGTAATCGATGTTCTTAAACTCGCGAATCGGCGCGATCATGTCGTCGGTCACAGCATCCCTGCTGAAACGGACCAATCGCACGGTGCCGTCCCGGTTGGTTTGCAGATTGGTGCGGTTTCGCTTGACCGCTTCAATGGCGGCAAGTTCATCGAGGCCGGCGTCGGCGAGCGTCCATTGCGAGCCTGTCAACGTCACCATGGCCGCAAGAACGAGAAGTGTTGAAAGTCGCATGACCTAGATTTAGATTGAGAATGGGCGGGATGTGTGAGGTGGCATCTATTTTCCCACTTCTGCCGAGGAAACGCAACAAATGAATCCACGGCCGGGGATTTCGTTTGCCGCCCATCGAGCATCTTTTGCTTATTCGGCCCCTCAAATGACCGCCAATCTCAGCAACTGGTCCGCTGGACTCCAGCAAATTGGGTGCGCCATACCTAGTCGGGGCGCAGTGACGGCCTTAGTATTGGATTCGGTAGACTACCCGCCTTGAGTTGTCGCACGCGTTTCTCGATTCCTTGGAGAATCTCCAAGTCGCTGGGGTGCGGCGATTCGAACGCCGGACGCAACGGAATTGGAATATCGTCCATGCGATAGACCGTGCCAGGTACGTTGATACCGTAGGTGGCGACCGTGAAGGCTACTTCGGCGTGTCGCGTGGTCGGCGTTTCCTTGGGGTCGAAGGCGACGTAAGGAATCG
>CAYFJO010000671.1:0-1166 GCA_964343305.1 uncultured Pirellulaceae bacterium
TGCATATCACCGGCGTGATTTTCCATGGCGATCTTGATCCCTTCGTCCATGCACCGACTGCGGGACGTTTTGAGGACTTTGACGGTGTCTTTAATCCGCGCGTCGATGCCTCCTTCGGTCAGCCGGTCTTGGCCGCCGCCTAGAATAACGCGAAAGACCGGCGAGCCCAGTATCTTGGCCATGCGAACGCCGAGCGCCACATGCTCCTCGGCCGTTCCCCATTCGTCCTTAAAACGTTTCGAAGTTGGACAGATGCTCCATGAACCCAGGTAAAGATTGATCCCCTTGTCATCCGCCAATTTTCGAACGTCCGACAAGTAGCCGTTGTCAAAACTCTTGAAGGCGTAGAGGTCGGTGATAAACAACGCGTCGACATCCAACTTGGCAGCGTATTCGATCAACTCTTTCGCCTTCCAGCCCATCGCTCGCACGGCAAAGTTGTCGATGCCTAGCTCAAGCTTGGTTCTCAGATTGATGGCACCGCTGGCGATTTGTGGCACGGTGGCCGCGAGTCCCGCGGCGGCGAGCGAAGTTGTGAAATGACGCCGTGAGATTTGATCTTGATTGCTGCTCATGGTTGTCCTTCTTGATATGGGTGGAGCCTACTCATTATAGCAACTCAGCGTCCATCTTGAATCGCGGGCGTTCGCACGCGCGCGGATGACAATTTCTCTATGACACTAAACACCAATCGCCCACGAAAGATCCGCCAGCCATTCGTGTTTGTGTTCAACCGGGCGGCCAATTTAGTTGTCTTCCGCCGAGCAGGTGGTAGTGCAAGTGATCAACCGACTGGCCGCCGTTAGGGCCGCAGTTGACAACGACACGGTAGCCATCGTCCAATCCCAGCTTGGCCGCCAGATCGCGAATCACGCAATAGATGTGGCCGATCAACGGCTTGTCCTCGTCCGTGATTTGGTCGACCGAGACGATCTCTTTCTTCGGGACGACGAGCACATGTGTGGGTGCCTTGGCGTCAATGTCGTTAAATGCCAGACAGAGGTCATCCTCATAAACGATGTCCGCCGGGATTTCACCGTCGATGATCTTTTTGAAAATGGTCTTTTCGCTCATTCGCTACGCTCCGCTTAAACACAACACGTTTCCATTCAACATCGTCACCACGATACGCCCTTGGGCATCGACCAACAATCCGTCGGGCAGCG
>CAYFJO010000671.1:1266-4956 GCA_964343305.1 uncultured Pirellulaceae bacterium
AACATCGTCACCACGATACGCCCTTGGGCATCGACCAACAATCCGTCGGGCAGCGGATCGCCGCGGATCTCGTGTTGGAAAAACGTCTGGCCGGTCTTCGCGTCAAGCGCCACGACGTACCATTGAGCATGGGCGCGGAAACGTTGCTGTGATTTCACAACGGCGACCACCGCGTTGGGACTGACCACCATCGACACGGCTTCGAATTCGCTCGCGCCGCCGAGGTCGGATTGCCATCGAATTGCTTTGTCCTTCTCGAGTGCCGAGGTCAAGTTGATCCAGCGCCGATTGCGGTCGCTGACGTTCGGTTCGCCGAGACCCTTTTCAAATCGTTCGGCCACCTTCTCGGCGTCGCAACAGGTCAGTTTGCCGTGCTTGAAATTGACCAGCACGACGCTGTCGTTGTCCCAAGCAGGCGGGATTCCGCCGTAGGCGACGCGAAACGCGCTCTTGTCTGTAAACGCGCCGAACGATCCCTTGGTCGAAACGTTTTCGGCCGCCGAATACAAGACGCGTCCACCAACAATGGCCGATTTGTCTTGAAACACGCCGACGAAGCGTCCACTGTTGGCTTTTGGCTGACCTTGCGTCAGAGCTGGTGATTTGCACTCGCCCGTTTTCAAATCGAACTGAGCGGGACAAACCTGGTTGCCGCCCGCGAGCAAAAGTTGCCCACCGAGAATCGACAAGTTGCCTTGGACACTGACGCCCTTGCGCAGATCTTCGTTCAGATGTCCCGACGAATTGTTTTGCCAACGAATTTCGCCGGTCTTGGCGTCGAGCGCATAGACGTAAGTCCCGTCGTAGTCGATGACGCCGGCGGCAAAATACGCCACGCCTTCGTGGATCAACACGCCACTGGCGACCGGCCAGGTGGATGACAAGTGGCCATAAATCATGATGTGTCGTTCGACGGGTGCCGCGCGAAATCGCCACAACAATCGCCCGCTGGCCGCTTCGACGCAATAGGCATGACCGTCGCCGCTGCCGAAATAGGCGCGGCCATCGGCGATCGTGGGTGGGTACTTGATCGGGCCGGACGTTGCGAATTCCCATTTCTGCTCGCCGCTCGCGGCGTCAATCGCACGGACTTTGCCATCGTCACCTGCGACGAATACCAATCCACCCGCCGCAACGGGCGCGGTCGGTGTTCGCTTAGTGCCGGCTTCGAGCAGCCAGTTCTGCTGAACACGTTGAGGCGCTTCAACGCCGCTTGATGACGACCGCTGATTGTTGCCGCGATACGTTGCCCAATCATTGGGGTCAGATTCCAATGCCACATTTGTGTCCGAGTCATTGACGCGCTGAAGCCGGTCTTCGTTGGCCGTCACGTCGAACTGAAAATCCCCGGCTGAACAGCGAGCAATGTTGCCGATCAGCGACAGATTGCAATCGCACGACCAGGGGCCGAGATAAAGCAAACCGTTGGCCGGCATCGCTCCGTCGTTACATGCCGGCCGGGCCGAGCCGTCGACCATGACTCGCTTCGACTCGCGGTCGTAACGCAACGTGCCTTCGCCGCGAACAAAGAACGAATCGGAACAGGCGGTCAGCCGCGTGCAGGCACGCTTTTGGAAATCCAGTTGCTCTTCGACTTTGCCCGACAGCGGATCGATCACCGCATGTTTGCCGCGATCACCGACGGCAAGCACGATTTTGTCGTCGACAAAAATCGCGTTGGGATTGTTGGTAAACTTGCGTTTGGTCCACAGCAAGCGTCCATCGTCGGTAGCGATCGCAACGACATTCATTCGCGTCTGTCCTTGAATGACGAGCGCGTCGGGTGTGGCAACGACCAGCGTTTGGGTTCGCCAGCCGGGCGTCGATGTGAGTCCCTTGCCCGGTTGTTCGATCAAACCGAAGACTTTCTCTTGACCGTTGGTCCAGATCACTTCGCCGGTCTTCGCATCGAGGCCGCGGAGATGCCGATCGGGACAATACAAATAAAACTGGCCGTCACGAATGGCCAGACCACGTGAATCGATCAGCGTTTCTTCTTTGTGAAGCCACAGGCGCTTGTTCGACTTCAGGTCGTATGCTGCGAGCGTATCGCCGAAGCCGACGGGGATTCGATTGCCGTAATACTCCTTGCTCAGGTCCGACCAACTCCAACCGCCGAACGTCCGGTCGCCCTTGATCGTCGTCACGCCACCGTCGGACTTGCCGCCCAGCACGTATAACACGCCGTCGCTTGCCGCCATCCATTTCCACTGGCCCGCCAGACCGTCGATGCGGATCTCGCCTTTTTCCTTGCCCGTCATGGCGTCGAGCAACAGACACCGCTCTCCGTCGATCATATGAAACGTGTCTTTGGTGGCGATGAACGCGCTGCGGTGGACGAGGTAGCCTTCCGGTAACTTGCGCTTCCACAGCACGGTGCCGTTGTAACCGTTGCGAGCCACGAGTTTGTTGAGCATCTCCCATTCACGCTCGTGATGGGCGATGTGGCCGATGGCCAGAAACGTTCGCCCACCCGCCGCGGTTGTGATCGACGGCATGCCGATGTAATACGGCGTGGCCATGAACTGTGTCATGTACGGCGCTTTGATCAGCGTGTCGTCAGAGACCGGGTTGTTGTCCGGACTCTTTTCCCAATGGCTCCAATCATCCGCTCCGACCAGCGGTGCCTTGGTGAACCGGACCCACTCGCCAAATTTGTCCAAGCCTGCCTTGACATTGATCGCACGCGACTTCGCAGCCCATTGTTCTAGCTTTTCCGTGCCAAGATCCGGGCCGAGGCTTTGCAGCGACTTGCCAATGATTGCCACACCGCCGGGTCGCAACGCACGCACCACTTCGCTGGCCGGCAGCGTCTCGAACAAATCGCTGGAAGCATTCGTCGCGACCACGACATCGACCACGTTGTTGGCATAAGGCAGCTTGTCGAGCGATCCTTGTTCCACGGCCAACCGGTCGATTTGAAAGCCGGCGGCGTTTCCGTTGTCTCGCAACTGATCCACAGCGTCAGGCCGAGGATCGCGAACATGGATCAACATCTCGCTGTGACGAGCAAGCTCTACGGCCACGTCGCCATCGATGCCCAACACGGCGCACACGCCACGATCGACACCACCGCGATCAACAAGTTCCTGAGCCAACTTGTCCTGTTGAGCGCGAACAGTCAAAGAGATCACAAACGACACAGAAGCGAGGATAGCCAAACGAGAGAATGATAAATCGTTCATCGCAGATTCCTTTGGGAGAGACGGGAGATCACACGAACCAACGCAGCGCCGTTTAAGATAACGGAGTCGTCACCAGATTGCTCGCGCACGATGAGAAAAAAGAAGGAAATTTGTCTGGCGCACGACGGCCGACGATTTGGTCAATCGATCGGTTGTTCGAAGTGAATGTCATTGCCGCTGGGGTCCGAGAAGTTGAATCCCCTTGCCGGCCAGTTTTCCCGTTGCAAACCGCGCGTAATCTTAATGCCTCGCGACTGGACTTCGGCGAAGACTTCCTCCACGTCGCGGACGATCAAGTACAAGTATCCCGTCCCGGCCTTGGCCCAGGCACGTTCATCGTCCGGTGCTTCATCAAGAATGAGATGAACAACCGCTGTGTCACGTTGCAAGATGGCGTAATTGTCCGGCTCGTCTTCGCGATCGCCGCTGTGGATGTAAACCGTCTCGAAGCCCAACATATCGGCGTACCAATCCGTCGACTCTTGGATGTCATGGACGGGCAGCA
>CAYFJO010000672.1:0-4953 GCA_964343305.1 uncultured Pirellulaceae bacterium
GCCCATGCCCCAGAAGCCGCTGTGGCCGCCAGCCAGCCCCTGATCGGCTGTGAATACAACCAGCGTGTCGTCGTCCAAGCCGTGCTTCTCGAGCGCCGCCATGATTTCGCCGACGCCGTCGTCGATGGCACTGGTTTCAGCCGCGTACTTCCGCATCGCCTGCACGTTGTTGATCAGGTTTCGCTGACTGTGCAGCCACGGATGCGGCGCTTTGCGTGGAAACGTATTCATCTTCAGACCGGAGTAGTATTGCCGATGCCGGTTCCTGATCGGCTCAAACATCGCACCGCCCAGGCCATACGGCCCATTGTAGGCCAGCATCAGGAAGAACGGGTGATCTTTGTTCTGCTGGATGAATTGAATCCCTCGCTCAGTCCAGAGTCCGGTCAGGTACTTTGGTTCGTTGCGGACGCGGCCGTCTTCGATCACCTCTTGATCGTAGAATCCCTTGCTATGCCCGTGCGGTTTGGTAATCCAGAAGCTGAATCCTTCCTGTGGGTGCAGGTTGCCGCCCAAGTGCCACTTGCCGCTCAGTCCGCAGACGTAGCCGGCGTCCTTCAAGACCTTCGGCAGCGTCTGAAACTCCCCGATCGTGCAATATGCATTCGGACCGATCTGCGCCCGGCCCGCGCTCAAATAGCGATGCACGCCATGTTGGCTGGGCACCAGTCCGGTCAGCCACGTGGCTCGCGTGGGCGAACAAACGGCGTTGTTGGCAAAGGCTCGCGTAAACAGAGTCCCTTCTTTGGCCAGACGATCAATATGAGGCGTGCGAATCTCTTCGTTTCCGTAGCAACCGAGCGTCCACGGGCCGTGGTTGTCCGTCATGATCAACACAACGTTGGACCGTGCGGGTGATTCAGCAGCGCAGGCCGACGCGGTCGGAGCAATCGAAATAAGAGTCATCGCAGCAATCGCAAACAAAATAGATCTCACGACTCGTGGTGCTTTTGTCATGACAAGAGTTCCTCGGTGTTAGCGTCGTGTCAGCATTGATTCTTCCAGTTGGAGTCCCGCCTTTAGGCGGCGGAAACCGGCTGAAGCCGGGACTCCAACTGCGTTACTTTGCTTGCTGCTCTTCTCGGAAGGCGTAGATGTTTCCGTCATCGCAACCAACGACCAATAGGCCGTCGGCAGCGGCAGGGGGAGCGTGGCTTGGGCCGCCAAGTTCATAGTTCCAAAGTTGCGTACCATCGAGGCCGGTCAAAATGACTTTGCCCTCCAAGGTCGCGAAGCAGAGCTTATCGCCAAGGGCCAAGGGAGCGGCCATCGATTCAATCTCGACGGCTCCTTCGAGCGGCTGTGGGGTGAGCATGCCAACGCCTTTGAGCGTGGGAGCAACTTGTTCGGGAGGTGGTCCTGCCTTGCCATCCAAAGAGACGAAGGTTGCTCCCTCGGTACCATATTGGCCTTGCACGCCCGACTGAAATAGCCGGTCACCGGCGAATGCCATTCCGCCATAACCGTATGATGCCTCGGCGATATTGAGCCACGTGCCCTTGGCCGGATCGAGCTTTACAACAAAGTAGGGACTGCGAACCCAAAGTTGATCGCGGTAAAGGGAAACCGCCTCGATCGAAACGGGGATAAACGACCGCCAAAGGGGCTTGCCGGACTTCAGATCTAGGCACCAAACCCAATCGGCCCATTGTGCCGCAAAGACGCGATCGCTATGAATCACCGGCGGAGCCTGGATACAAAAGCCGTCGGTGCGGAAGTTCCAGAGTTTTCGACCGGTTCGCCGGTCCAACGCGTAAAGATTGTGATCGTTGGCACCGAAGACAATTACGCCGCTCACAACAGCAGGGGATGCCTGAATCGGTCCACCGGCCTCAAACTTCCAGATGGATTTTCCTGTTCGCGCATCGAGTGCATTCAAAACGCCGCTGTCCGAACCACAATAGACGGCGCCTCCGGCCACGGCCGGCGAACACCGTATCGGCTGGCTGGTGTCGAATTCCCAGACTTTCTGACCCCGCTCAGCATCCACGGCTACGATCCTGCCGGACTCCGAGCCTGTGTACACAACACCGTCAACAATTGCCGCGGAAGTCAACACGCGGCCCTGCATATCGAACTTCCAGGCGAGCTTAAGGGGCGACTTCAGCGTGACACCTTTCAAACCAATTCGGTCCGGACCACCTCCCTGCATCGGCCAGTTAGATCCTGGTTTTGCCTCTTGATCGGGCGGAGTCGATAGAAGTTTCACAACATCCGCTTCCTTAGCCGGTGGCGATTGGTCTTTTGCTTCCGGTGTCGTCGATTCACCCGGCTCGGCGGGGGCACAACAGTACACCCGCCCATCCCGACTGGCGAAATAGAGACGTCCGTAGGCAATCGCTGGGTCTCCGCACACGGTATTCGCTGTCGGGAAACGCCAAACCGACTTGCCGGTAGACAAGTCAATGGCATTCAGCGTGCCATACTTTCCCGTGTTGCTTGGAGTGTCCGCCAGGCGAAAGCCACGTAGCGACTCAAGATCCCCTGACCGCTGCGGAACGGACGTGCCGATGTAGGCGTATTGGCCGGAGACGGCAGGCGTACAGCATCCGGCACTCGTGAATTCGTTATGGAAGATCCACTGTGCCTCACCGGTCGCTCGTGACATCGCATGGAGTTTCGGGCCCCATGGCTGATAAAGAAGCAGGTCTTTTGTGAACGTGATCGGTGGGTTGTAGTGGTTCGCCACGCGGGTCTTGGCCCAAATCGTTTCACCCGTCGAGCAGTCCAGCAGGTAGAGTTTTTCGTCAGGGGAAGACCACATGGGGCACGCCAGGACTTTGCCGTCAGAAGCCATGGGACTCCACGAGTAAACGTTCTTTCGACGCCAGAGAATCTCGCCGGTTTTTGCGTCGAGCGCCGTAATGGCGCCGCGGAAGTCGTCCGGCTTTGGACCGCGGCGCGTGTTTGCACGAGTCGACACAAAGACCCGACCTCCGGCAACGGTCGGCCCTATCGCATACTCGCCGACATCGATACCCAACGCTTTCCGCCAAACGCGCTTGCCGGTCGCGACGTCGAACGTACTAATCGCCGGTTCGGGGCCACCTTCGCTGCAATAGACCATTCCA
The DNA here is from genome assembly GCA_964343305.1 of uncultured Pirellulaceae bacterium. Taxonomy (GTDB): domain Bacteria; phylum Planctomycetota; class Planctomycetia; order Pirellulales; family Pirellulaceae; genus CAYFJO01. Next base: position 3,072 of record CAYFJO010000672.1, read on the forward strand.
TTTGCAACGGGCAGTCCGCCCCGGCTCATATCCCTGCCCTTTGAACTCAGGGGTTGTGTCCACCGCACCTCACCCGTTTCGGCATCGAGAGCCGTCACTCCCGAAGACTGACGCCGTTGCCAAAGAATCACGCGGCCGTTGTGATAAGCGGGCACTGGCGCATGCCCAAGGTATCCGATTTGTCCGATGGATTGATTACGATGCTCCCAGCAAAAACGGCCATTTTTCGCATCCAGTGCCACAATCGAATGACTGTTGGCAACGGGCGCAAAGACCTTGCCTCCAGCCACAACGACTCCGGCGCCGGCATCTCCGGACGCGTCTCCGTCGAGGCGGTAGGACCAGACAAGCTTCAGTGGCGGCTTGACTGAGTCATCGGGTGACAATCCGGTAAAGCCAGAGTTGCCTTTGAGTTGCGGCCATTCACGCAGCCGCTGTTTTTCAGACGCGCCCACAGCTTTCTTCGACGAGTCCTGGTCGGTTTTCACTTGCTCATTCGCAATCCACGGCAGAATGATTCTGGTTGAGTATGTGCCGCCGTGGTGAATGGTCTGGTCGGCAGTCTTCAACGTCGCGTCCGCGTTCTGGTCGGCGGCGGTGTTATGATTACGGTCGTAGTTGGGGAAGTCACTGCTGGTGATGTCCAGACGGATGCGATGTCCCGGAAGGAATGCATTCGAAGTGGGGTTCATGCGGATTGTGTATTTGACCACTTCACCCGGTGTGATCAGGCTGGGCTTTTCCACCCCGTTGCGGAACCTTGCCCGCACCATGCCGAGCGACACGTCCCGCTCGATGCCATCCGGCGCGACGTCGATCAGTCGCACAAAGAAATCCGTATCCGGCGCCGATGATGATGCGTACAACTGGGCGACCGGGTTCCCAGTGACCTCAATTCGCTCGTCGAGCGGTCCCGTTTGATAGACGAGGATGTCCTTGCGCTTGGCCAACGGGCGCTGATCGGTCGGGATCTGAAATAACGCCGGGCCGTGCAGCGAAGGAACCGGGTCTGTCGGGTCATAGGTGAAGTGATCATGCCCCGCGTCCTCAGACTTTTTGACAACAAGTTTGCCATCGCCGGCAGGTGTGTTGGCGTGACCGCCGCTGGTCAGATGGAAGACCTTCTCCCCGGCTCTTTCAAGCGGCCAATGCTGCTCGTCGCGCCACTGGTTGTCACCCATCACGAAGATGCGCACGGGAGCCGTCTTGTCGATCCCATTCGGTTTCCCCTTCAACCAATAATCGAACCAGCGGATTTCCAACGCGACGGAATCCAGTTGCGCGTTTGGCCCGAAGTCGATATTGCCATAGCGTCTTGATCCACGACCGACATGAGCCCAGGGACCGATGATCGTGCGCGAACCCATGCGTGCCACTTCGCTCTTTGCCTGGCTCATCATCGTCCTGTTCAACAGCATGTCGCCGTTACAGTGGTCATACCAACCGATGATGTCGAGGTTGGGGACAGTGATGTCCTCTACGCCTTCGTGCAGCTTCCAGGGATCGGTGTGAGGGTTCTTCAGCCAATCGTGGACCGCTTCCGTTTCGTCCTCGAACGCCTCACGCGGCAGACCAAGGTACGGCAGGAAGTGAAGCCACTTCTTCGACTCACCCGCGGTCCAAAGCTTCCGCATCTCGCCTTTGGATTGAATACCTGTGCGACCTGCCTTACGTCGCATGTCAGGCGACATACCAGTTACCCACCAGTGCAGTCGCCGGCCCGGGCGAATCGTGCCGGGGCCTTCCAGATCGAGATAGCGGGCGGGAATGCTGAAAGCGGCCATCGCCACAAGTGAAGGGGGCCGCAGCGGGGCCAGCCGCCATTGCAGAAACGCATTGTACGACCCACCAAAAGTTCCCACCTTGCCGTTGGAACCTGCCA